>NZ_JAQFJM010000008.1:0-164260 GCF_030440125.1 Streptococcus sp. SS4
TCTCATAAGTTCTTCCTAATGATGGTTTGGTTGCTTTTCATTATAGTTCTTATGGGACTTTTTGTCTGCATTCAAAAAGCTCTATAATCTCTACAGTAGTTTTACCCACTACAGAAATTATAGAGCCAATTTTATAAGCTTTGGTTTTTTCTTTTCTCCTTTGACATCCGTCTTGAAAACGGTTATAATAATCACAAAATAACCTTTAAATGAGTCCAGAGAGGCTTGAAAGGTCGGACAGAGTGAAACAGCAGGGGATTTCCTGTGATTTTTTGTGCGACCTTGCCATGTGGCGAGGTTTTTTTGATGACAGTTTGCAGTTTAGAAAGGGTTGTCATGATTTTAGTTGAAGATTTAACCATTGTGAGTCAGCGTGAGATTGCACCTCGTATTTTTGAGATGGTGCTAAAGGGAGAGATGGTTACGGATATGCAGGTTGGTCAGTTCGTCCACCTCAAGGTGCCAGACCCAAGTAAGCTCCTTCGTCGTCCGATTTCCATCTCAGAGATTGACTACGACAAGAAAGAGGCAACCATTGTCTATCGTGTGGAGCGTGAGGGCACAGCTATTCTCTCTAAGATGGTAGCTGGTCAAACCATTGATACCATGGGCCCTCAGGGAAATGGTTTTGATATTTCCGTTGTCGATGCTGGGCAGAAAGCTCTCCTTGTTGGTGGTGGTATCGGTGTGCCACCTTTGGTTGAGACGGCTAAGCAGTTGAAGGCTAAAGGTGTGGAAGTCGTGTCTGTGATTGGTTTTGCCAATAAGAAAGCCGTCATCTTGGAGGACAAGCTCAAGGCTTGTGGTGATGTTTATGTGACCACTGATGACGGTTCATACGGTATCAAGGGTTACGTTTCGACGGTTATTGATGGTTTCGACTGGACTCCAGATGCCGTTTACAGTTGCGGAGCTCCAGGCATGCTTAAATATGTCGATAGCAAGTTTGAAAATCATCCTCATGCCTATGTTTCTATGGAAGCTCGCATGGCTTGTGGTATGGGTGCTTGCTATGCCTGTGTGGTTCACGTAAAAGGAGAGTCGGATGCCAAAAATCTTCGTGTTTGCGAGGAAGGGCCGGTCTTCCCCACCGGAAAAGTCATCGTCTAGGAGGTTACCATGTCAGAGACTAAATCAGAAAATCGTTTAGCTATTAGCCTTCCAGGGCTCGACTTGAAAAATCCCATTATCCCAGCCTCAGGTTGCTTTGGTTTTGGGCAAGAGTACGCCAAGTATTATGATTTGGACAAACTAGGTTCTATCATGATTAAGGCAACAACTGCCAACCCTCGTTTTGGTAATCCAACACCACGTGTGGCTGAGACACCATCAGGCATGCTTAATGCCATTGGCTTGCAAAATCCTGGTGCTGATGCTGTCTTGTCTGAAAAACTACCTTGGTTGCAGGAGCATTATCCTGGGCTTCCAATCATTGCCAATGTAGCTGGATTTTCTAACGAAGAATATGCGGAAGTCTCTCACAAGATTTCCAAAGCTAGCAACGTCAAGGCTATCGAGCTTAATATCTCATGTCCAAACGTAGACCATGGCAATAACGGCCTTCTCATCGGACAAGTCCCAGAGCTTGCCTACGCAGCCGTAAAAGCCAGTGTCTCTCATTCTGATGTGCCCGTCTATGTCAAACTGACACCAAGCGTGGCTGATATCACAAGTGTAGCCAAGGCAGTCGAAGATGCCGGTGCGACAGGCTTCACTATGATTAACACCTTGGTTGGTACACGCTATGACTTGGCGACTCGCAAACCTATCATTGCTAATGGTCAAGGTGGTATGTCAGGGCCAGCTGTCTTCCCAGTAGCCCTTAAACTCATCCGCCAAGTTGCTCTAGCGTCAGACCTCCCAATCATCGGTATGGGTGGCGTCGACAGTGCCGAAGCGGCTATCGAAATGTTCATCGCTGGTGCCTCAGCTATCGGTGTCGGAACAGCCAATTTCGCAGATCCCTATGCCTGCCCTAAAATCATTGACCGTCTCCCTGAGGTCATGGACAAGTATGGCATTACAACTCTTGAGGACTTGCGCAAAGAAGTTCGAACAGAGTTGTTGGGGAAATAAGGAAAGTAATCTCTTTACAATAAATAAAAATCGAAGTCCTATCGTTAGGGCTTCATTTTTTAGATAAAATATTAGAATATATTGACGATTAGAATTGTGGTGATATAATATATGCCATGAAATACTCAGAGGTAGCTTATGAGCGAGCGATTTATATATTCAAAGGTCCAATTATTACCTGTCCTTATCCGAACAAAGAATTATCATAAAAAATGATAATAAAGAGATTGTCAAAGAAGTGTCTATTTCACTCGTTAATAATGTGTTACTTTTTGGTAATGCACAACTAACCACCCAACTCATCAAAGCTTTATCAAAGAACAAGGTGAATGTTTACTATTTTTCAAACGTCGGTCAATTTATTTCTAGTATTGAATCCCACAGGCAGGATGAATTTCAAAAGCAAGAGTTGCAAGCAAAGGCTTATTTTGAAGAGGATTTCCGTTTAGAGGTTGCGAGGAGTATTGCTACGACAAAGGTAAGGCATCAAATTGCCTTACTTAGAGAGTTTGATACGGATGGTCTACTAGATACCTTGGATTATTCAAGATTTGAAGATAGTGTCAATGATATTCAGAAGGCTTATTCCATTACAGAAATTATGGGTTACGAAGGTCGCCTTGCGAAATCCTATTTTTACTATCTGAATTTACTGGTTCCTGATGACTTCCATTTTAATGGTAGGAGTAGACGGCCTGCGCAAGATTGTTTTAACAGTGCCCTCAATTTTGGCTATGGTATCTTATACTCGTGCTTTATGGGGCTGATTAAGAAAAACGGGCTAAGCTTGGGGTTTGGGGTAATTCACAAGCATCATCAGCATCATGCGACCTTGGCCAGTGATTTAATGGAAGAATGGAGACCTATCATCGTCGATAATACGCTTATGGAGTTGATACGAAATGGTAAACTTCTTTTAAGTCATTTTGAAAATAAGGATCAAGACTTCATACTCACTGATGAAGGCAGAGAAATCTTTGCACGGGCTTTACGTTCAAGAATATTAGAAGTCCATCAGTATATTGAGTTAGACAAAAAACGCTATTCTTTTCTTTATACAGCAGATAGGCAAATCAAGAGTTTGATTAGGGCTTTTGGAGAACTGGACCCTAGTCTTTATGAGACAAGTTACACAGGAGGGCATTAATGGGACTTTATTTTAATCTCAGTGAAGAAGAACGTGAGTTTGCCAAACAAAAAACCATGTTTTGTCTGATTATTTATGATATCCGAAGTAACAAACGTAGACTTAAACTCTCCAAGTTACTTGAAGGTTATGGCGTGAGGGTGCAAAAATCCTGTTTCGAGGTCGACCTGTCAAGAAATGATTATCAGTCTCTCCTTAAGGATATCGAGAGCTTCTATAAGGCTGATGAAGAAGACAGCATAATCGTATATGTGACAACCAAAGAAGAGGTGACTAGTTTTAGCCCCTACAATAGTGCTGAAAAATTAGATGACATTCTCTTCTTCTAAGCCTTTATAGGCCTGTAATCATATGGTACAATATAGATAGTGTTTCCAGTAGGTCCTACATCTTGTGTCTCTAGCAACTGTCTAGAGCACAAGATATGGGGATATAAACCTAATTACCTCGAGAGGGGACGGAAACTTACAGTAAGCCATTATATTGTTATCTGCAAATAGTGATATAAACCTAATTACCTCGAGAGGGGACGGAAACAGTCTTCTGACTGGTTGTTAATCCATTCTTGTAGTGATATAAACCTAATTACCTCGAGAGGGGACGGAAACCTTAAATCGCATTTCCAACATGTAAGAACCCCCACCGATATAAACCTAATTACCTCGAGAGGGGACGGAAACACAGATGCAGCATAAATAGTGATATTGCCAAATGCGATATAAACCCACTCATCTCGCGAGGGGACGGTAACTTTTCGTTTAACGTTTCATTAATTAATTCGTTCAGATATAAACCTATCCACCCCAAGAGGGGACGGAAACTCCCCGACATTAACGCTATCGTACTGTTCCTTGCTGGGATATAAATCTATATACCTCGAGAGGGGACGGAAACAAAATCTTTGTCAAACATCGTTGACCTCCAATTGTTTAGATATAAACCTATTCACCTCGAGAGGGGACGGAAACACGTGGATTGTCTGGCGTAGTGGTTAAAGCTACTGTGATATAAACCTATGTACCTCGAGAGGGGACGGTTACTCAATGTAATCAATCCTATTATTTAGTTCTTTAAACCTATATACCCCGAGAGGGGACGGAAACGCAGGAGTTTCACTCGTTCTTGGTGCAGTACTTGGTAAAGTACGGATATAACCCTATCTACCTCGAGAGGGGACGGAAACCTGCTAAATATGCTTCAAAAAGATCATTAATGTTTTGATATAACCCTATCTACCTCGAGAGGGGACGGTAACGTAAGGTTGTAGAGTTTAGGAGTTGCCTTAGATTTGATATAACCCTACATACCTCGCGAGAGGACTTTTTTGAAAATTTTGAAAACAGTCTTGACACCGCTTCCAGAAAGTGTTAGACTAAAAGCACATTAAGGGCGCCCCAATGAGGTGAAAAGTACTTTCAGCTTTTGGGGTTTTTTCATACAAAGATGAAGGAGTCGAATGAAAAAATTAGTATTTACTTTTAAAAGGATCGACCATCCTGCACAAGATTTAGCTGTTAAATTTCATGGCTTCTTGATGGAGCAGTTGGATAGTGACTATGTTGATTATCTGCATCAGCAGCAAACAAATCCCTATGCGACCAAGGTAATCCAAGGGAAAGAAGACACGCAGTGGGTTGTGCATATGCTCACAGATGACCTCGAGGATAAGGTTTTTATGACCTTATTAAAGATAAAAGAGGTGTCCTTAAATGACTTGCCTAAACTCAGTGTCGAAAAAGTTGAGATTCAGGAGTTAGGAGCAGATAAACTGTTAGAGATTTTCAATAGCGAGGACAATCAAACCTATTTTTCAATCATTTTTGAGACTCCGACAGGTTTCAAATCACAAGGTTCCTACGTCATCTTCCCGTCTATGCGTTTGATTTTTCAAAGTTTGATGCAAAAGTATGGAAGGTTAGTTGAAAATCAGCCTGAAATTGAAGAGGATACCTTAGATTACCTATCTGAACACAGCACAATCACGAATTATCGCTTGGAGACGAGTTATTTCAGGGTGCACGGGCAAAGAATTCCTGCCTTTAGAGGAAGGTTAACCTTTAAAGTACAAGGCGCTCAAACTCTAAAAGCTTATGTCAAAATGCTTCTAACATTCGGTGAATATTCAGGTCTTGGCATGAAAACGAGTCTCGGTATGGGAGGGATAAAGCTTGAAGAAAGAAAAGATTGATTTATTTTACGGAGCTCTTTTGCATGATATCGGTAAGGTCATTCAAAGGGCGACAGGAGAACGAAAAAAACACGCCCTGGTAGGCGCGGATTGGTTTGATGAGATTACTGATAATCAGGTCATTTCAGATCAAATTAGATATCACATGGCTAACTACCAGAGTGATAAACTTAGCAATGACCATCTCGCTTACATAACTTATATCGCTGATAACATCGCATCAGGTGTCGACAGAAGACAGTCAAATGAGGAGAGTGACGAGGATGCATCAGCTAAGATTTGGGATACCTATACAAACCAGGCTGATATTTTTAATGTTTTTGGAGCTCAAACGGATAAACGCTATTTTAAACCGACGGTTCTAAACTTGAAATCTGAACCTAACTTTGCGTCGGCAACCTATGAACCTTTCTCAAAAGGTGATTATGCGGCGATTGCGACGCGTATCAAAAATGAATTGGCAGAATTTGAGTTTAATCAAGCACAAATGGATTCTTTGTTAAATCTGTTCGAAGCAACCCTCTCTTTTGTGCCATCTTCGACTAATACTAAGGAAATCGCTGATATTTCACTTGCTGAGCATAGTCGTCTGACAGCAGCTTTTGCTCTAGCCATCTATGATCACTTGGAAGACAAAGGTCGTCATAACTATAAAGAGGACTTGTTTACTAAAGCATCAGCTTTTTATGAGGAAGAAGCATTTCTCCTAGCTAGCTTTGACTTATCAGGGATTCAAGACTTCATCTATAATATAGCGACCAGTGGTGCTGCTAAGCAATTGAAGGCTCGTTCTTTGTATCTTGACTTTATGAGCGAGTATATAGCAGATAGTTTACTTGATAAACTTGGCCTCAATCGGGCTAACTTGCTCTATGTCGGTGGAGGACATGCTTACTTTGTCCTAGCCAATACTGAAAAAACGGTAGAAACACTCGTTCAATTTGAAAAAGATTTCAATCAATTTTTATTGGCAAATTTCCAAACCAGATTATATGTTGCCTTTGGTTGGGGAAGCTTTGCGGCTAAGGATATCATGAGCGAACTGAACTCACCTGAAAGCTATAGACAGGTCTATCAAAAGGCTAGTCGCATGATTTCTGAGAAAAAAATCTCAAGGTATGATTATCAAACCCTTATGTTGTTGAACAGGGGTGGTAAATCTTCTGAAAGAGAGTGTGAGATTTGTCATTCCGTTGAGAATTTAGTTTCTTATCATGACCAGAAAGTGTGTGACATTTGCCGAGGCTTGTATCAATTTTCTAAAGAGATTGCCCATGATCATTTCATTATCACTGAAAATGGAGGGCTTCCTATTGGTCCGAATGCCTGTCTTAAAGGTGTTGCATTTGAAAAGCTAAGCCAAGAATCTTTTTCCCGTGTCTATGTCAAAAATGACTATAAGGCTGGTACGATCAAGGCAACCCATGTTTTTGTTGGAGATTACCAATTCACAACTATTGATAAATATGCTGATTTATCTAAAAATGAAAACAAATTAGGTATTAAACGTTTAGCTGTTGTACGTCTTGACGTGGATGATTTGGGAGCTGCTTTTATGGCCGGCTTCTCCCAACAAGGAAATGGGCAATATAGTACCCTATCACGCTCAGCCACTTTCTCACGAAGCATGAGTCTTTTCTTCAAGGTTTTTATTAACCAGTTTGCTAGTGATAAGAAGCTCTCTATCATCTATGCCGGCGGGGACGATGTTTTTGCTATTGGATCTTGGCAAGATATTATTGCCTTTACTGTTGAACTCCGTCAGAACTTCATTATATGGACAAATGGAAAGCTAACACTCTCAGCTGGTATCGGTCTGTTTGCTGATAAGACCCCTATTAGCTTGATGGCACATCAAACAGGGGAGCTAGAAGAAGCAGCTAAGGATAATGGGAATGATAATAAGAAAGATAGTATTTCACTCTTTAGTACAGACTATACCTTTAAATTTGACCAGTTTATCACGAATATTTACGACGATAAGTTAGAGCAGATTCGCTATTTCTTTAATCACCAAGATGAACGAGGTAAGAATTTCATTTATAAATTGATTGAATTGCTTCGAAACTACGAGAGTGAAGAAAAGATGAATGTTGCCCGATTAGCTTACTATTTGACACGTCTGGAAGAGTTAACAGACAAAGAAGAAAGAGATAAATTCAAACAATTCAAGAAATTATTCTTCAAATGGTATACAAACAATGAATCAGACCGTAAAGAGGCGGAATTAGCTTTGCTTCTCTATGTTTATGAAATTAGGAAGGATTAATACATGGCAATTTTAACTGATGAGAATTATGTAGATAAAGCAGAACGTGCTATTTCATTACTTGAAAAGGATAATAAAGGGAATTATTTACTAACAACGTCACAAATTAGAAATTTATTATCCTTATGTAGTTCTTTATATGATAGAAGTAAAGAGAGAAAGTTTGATGAATTAATAAATGATGTTTCCTATTTAAGAGTACAATTCGTCTATCAGTCTGGAAGAAACTCTGTAAGAGTTAATAGACAGACATTCTTCCCTGTTAAGGATTTGGTAGAAAAAGGCCAAATTCTTGAAGCGCTTAAGGAAATTAAAGATAGAGAGACACTTCAAAGATTTTGTAGATATATGGAAGCACTAGTGGCCTATTTCAAGTTTTATGGAGGTAAAGATTAATGACATTCGCTAAGATTAAATTTTCAGCTCAAATTCGTTTAGAGACAGGCCTTCATATTGGGGCTAGTAATGCTTTTGCTGCCATCGGTGCTATCGATTCGCCTGTTATTAAAGATCCTATTACTAACCTACCAATCATTCCTGGTTCAAGTCTCAAAGGAAAAATGAGAACGCTTCTTGCCAAGGTTTATAATGAAAAGGTAGCTGAGAAACCAAGCGACGACAGTGATATTCTTAGCCGTTTATTTGGAAATAGTGAAGATAAACGATTTAAAATGGGCCGCTTAATTTTTCGTGATGCCTTCTTGTCAAACGCTGATGAGCTAGACTCTCTTGGAGTAAGAAGTTATACAGAAGTAAAATTTGAAAATACAATTGACCGTATTACAGCCGAAGCCAATCCAAGACAAATTGAACGTGCTATTCGTAACAGTACCTTTGATTTCGAGTTGATTTATGAAATTACAGACAAGAATGAAAATCAAGTCGAGGAAGATTTCAAAGTAATTCGAGATGGATTAAAACTACTTGAACTTGATTATCTTGGTGGTTCTGGATCTCGAGGTTACGGTAAAGTTGCTTTTGTAAACCTCAAAGCTACTACCGTATTTGGAAATTATGATGTTAAAACATTAAATGAACTTTTAACTGCGGAGGTCTAATATGACCTATAAACTGTATATTATGACCTTTCAGAATGCTCATTTTGGTTCGGGCACTCTTGATAGCTCAAAATTAACATTCTCAGCAGACCGTATCTTCTCAGCCCTAGTGCTAGAAGCCCTAAAAATGGGAAAACTCGATGCATTTCTTGCGGAAGCCAACCAAGACGATTTCACGCTCACAGATGCCTTCCCATTTCAATTTGGTCCCTTTTTGCCGAAGCCTATCGGTTATCCCAAACATGACCAAATAGATCAATCAGTTGATGTCAAAGAGGTTCGCCGTCAAGCAAAATTGTCTAAGAAACTTCAATTTCTTGCTCTAGAAAATATTGCCGATTACCTCAATGGAGATTTATTTGAAAATGAAGAGCATGCTGTCATTGATACTGTGACAAAAAATCAACCACATAAGGATGGTAATCTTTACCAGGTAGCTACAACCAGATTTTCAAATGATACGTCGCTTTACGTCATCGCAAACGAATCTGATTTGCTTAATGAGTTGATGACTAGTCTTCAATACTCAGGTCTTGGTGGAAAGCGTTCAAGTGGTTATGGTCGTTTTGAGTTAGATATTCAAAATATCCCACTTGAATTGTCAGATAGACTGACTAAGAATCATTCAGATAAAGTGATGACACTTACGACAGCACTTCCTGTAGATGCTGACCTTGAAGAAGCAATGGAAGATGGTCATTACTTATTAACTAAATCAAGTGGTTTTGCATTTAGTAATGCCACTAATGAGAATTATCGTAAACAGGATCTTTACAAATTTGCTTCTGGTTCAACTTTTAGTAAAACATTTGAAGGGCAGATTGTTGATGTGAGACCACTTGATTTCTCTCATGCTGTTTTAAATTATGCTAAACCACTCTTCTTTAAATTGGAGGTATAAAAATGAAAAATGACTATAGAACATTTAGATTAAGCCTCCTGACACTTGCTCCAGTTCATATTGGTAATGGAGAGAAATATACCTCTAGAGAATTTATCTATGAAAATAAGAAGTTTTACTTTCCTGACATGGGGAAATTCTATAATAAAATGGTAGAGAAGAGGCTTGCTGAAAAGTTTGAAGCATTTCTAATTCAAACTCGTCCAAATGCACGTAATAACCGTCTTATTTCTTTCTTAAATGATAACCGAATTGCAGAGCGTTCTTTTGGAGGTTATAGTATCTCTGAAACTGGTTTAGAATCGGACAGAAATCCTAATTCAGCCGGAGCTATTAACGAAGTTAATAAGTTTATTCGAGATGCTTTTGGAAATCCCTACATTCCTGGTAGCTCACTAAAAGGTGCTATTCGTACCATTTTAATGAATACTACCCCTAAGTGGAATAATGAAAATGCTGTAAATGACTTTGGAAGATTTCCTAAAGAGAATAAGAACCTTATCCCTTGGGGACCAAAAAAGGGAAAAGAATACGATGATTTGTTTAACGCAATCCGTGTGAGTGATAGTAAGCCTTTTGATAATAAGACTCTTATCTTGGTCCAGAAATGGGATTATTCAGCGAAAACCAATAAGGCTAAACCACTCCCTTTGTATAGAGAATCAATTTCTCCATTAACAAAAATTGAATTTGAGATTACAACAACCACTGATGAAGCTGGAAGATTGATTGAAGAATTAGGTAAGAGAGCACAAGCGTTTTATAAAGACTATAAGGCATTTTTCCTATCTGAATTTCCTGATGATAAGATTCAAGCCAATCTACAATACCCAATTTATTTAGGTGCGGGGAGCGGTGCTTGGACAAAGACCCTATTTAAGCAGGCTGATGGTATTTTACAAAGACGTTACAGTCGAATGAAAACTAAAATGGTTAAAAAAGGAGTTCTTAAGCTCACCAAAGCACCTCTTAAAACAGTTAAAATTCCATCTGGTAATCATTCATTAATCAAGAACCATGAGTCCTTTTATGAAATGGGGAAAGCTAATTTCATGATTAAGGAGATTGATAAATGAGAGCACTTATATCAGCTGTAGGTGACACAGACCCTTTTAGAAATTTTCATGATGGCGCCTTAATTCATATTGCAAGAAAATATCGTCCCGAAAAAGTTATATTGATTTTTTCAGAACATACTGCAAAAAAACAAGGTAATATTGAAAAAGCCTTGTTTTCTATTGCTCCTGATTATGAGCCTGAACTCATAATTCATGATTCCATTATTAGTGATAATGAGGTTCATATTTTTGATGTGATGTTTCAACGTTTCTCTGATATTTTGCAAGAATACTATACTAAAGAAGATGAATTTATCTTGAATCTTTCTAGTGCAACACCACAAATCAAATCTGCTCTATTTGTGATTAATCGTTTAAATGGTATCAATGTCAAAGCGGTTCAAGTTTCGAGTCCTGAACACGCTTCAAACGAGAACATCGGTCATGATAATGATGAGAACATTGATGAACTCATCGAAATCAATGAAGATAATAAAGTCAATTTTATTGACCGAACGATTGAAGATAATGCTGAGAAATTTAATCAGGCTCTCTTGAAGAAAACTGCTCGAGATTTTATTGAGAAGTTTGATTATAAGGCGGCACTAGATATTCTAGACCAATTATCAGATTTCCCGAATTTAAAAAGTGTTCGAGAAGAAATCCGTGATGTTGTCAACTGTCTGTCTAAACAAGATGTTCCAAAAGGGTTACGTCATAAAAAATTGAAGGAAGAAGAACAAAAAATTCTCAGTGCCTATTTGACCATTGAACTGCAAAGAGAACGTGGGAACGTTAGTGAAAGTTTTATACGAATTAAAAACTTAACGGAGTTTATTTTGGAAGACTATATTGAAAAAAGAAACCCAGGTTTAATCGATGATTATTGTGAAAGTATTCAGAAATATTATCTAAGTCTCTTCGATTATAGTAAACTTTTAAAAGCAACAAGAGAATTTAAGCTTAGAAAAACAATCGCTCCAATTATTGAGATGAATTCTTCTAGAAATACGGTTGCCCACAGCTTAAGTCCTTTGGACTCAGATGCAGTTAAACAACTGGGGATAGCTATGAAAACCTTAAAAACTCTAGTGAGAGAACAATACCATTTTAGCCAGAGTGATTTTAATTTTTATCAGGATTTGAATAAAAAATTATTGACTAAGTTGAACTAAAGAGGTGATCCAAATTGAAAATTTTAATCTCTGCTGTAGGCACAACCGATCCTATAAGTAATAATCACGATGCAGCTTTACTTCATATCGCAAGAAATTATAGACCTGACAAGATTGTCCTTGTATATAGTCAAGAAATGATGGTCAAACAAGATTTGATAAATAAGGTTTTGCTCTCAATCGAAAGCTATAACCCTATCATTGAAATTGACTCTACAATCTTGAATAACGACGAAGTCTTTCTTTTTGACAAAATGTATGAAGTTATGGGGCAAATTGTTCAAAAGTATACTAATGACGATAACGAAATCATCTTGAACTTGTCATCAGGTACACCACAAATTATTTCAGCTCTCTTTGCCCTTAACCGTATCAATGACTATAACACACAAGCTATTCAGGTTGCCACTCCTAAAAATGGAGCAAACAGAGAGTACAAGCCTCTAACTGACTCTGAGATAGATGCTCTTATTGTGGAAAATCAAGATAATAGTCTGGATTTTGTTGACCGAAGTATTAAAGATAAATCTGAGAAATTTACTCAAGCATTAGTCAAACGTCATCTTAGAAGTTTAATTGCTTCCTTTGATTATCAAGCAGCAGAAGCGATAATCAATCGAAAAGAATATAATAAATTACTATCTAAAAAGAGAATTGCTTATATTCGTGAGAAGCTAAACGATTTTTCACGAGTTTTCAAAAATCAGTCTATTCTTTCAGATATCCTATCGTTTCCTCTCGATGACTCCCAAAAGAAGGCTTTGAATTACTATTTGATGATTGATGTTTTAAAAGAACGTGAGCATATTGCTGATGTCTTAATTAAGGCAAAATCACTAGCTGAATTTGTCATCGAAGAAACCATCAAAAAAGATCATGAGGGCTTAATTGTATTTGATGGCAATCTGCCAAAACTTAATCCAAGTTTTCCTGATTGTGAGGCAATTTTAGACGATATTGATAAGAAAATGAAAAAATCTAGGGGTATTGAAGACACTGAAGAACGTATTTTTTCAGTACAATCTACACTTAATCTATTATCTTACTTGAATATCCTTGAGTTCTATGAATATGATTCTCAGCTTCAAACAGCGATTAATGGCATTTTAAGTTTGAATGGGGAACGAAATAAAGTTGCTCACGGTTTGTCAGAAATTGATACGCGATTATTAAGTCGTAAGAAATTAAAACAACTTTCCGAAAACTTGCGATTGCTTCTTGTTGATTGTTTGGACATTGATTCAAGCTATTTTAACTATTATGACAAACAAAATAAAGAGCTTATAAAGATGCTTGAATAGATATTTGGGTGTCATCCCCCTTTGACAATCCCATATAAAAGCGCTATAATAGAACAAATTGAACTGAACCTTTAATCGAGTCCAGAGAGGCGAGAAAGGTGTACTGAGATGCTACGGCATCACTAAAGGGTAGGGACTGCCCTGTTTTCGTGCAACCTTCGCTGACTGGCGGAGGTTTTTTGTGTGAAAGGATATAAGAAATGAGAGAAAATCGTCCTGTTATTGCCCTTGATTTCCCGAGTTTTGAGGATGTGAAGGCATTCCTTGCTAAGTTTCCTGCTGATGAAAAGCTCTATGTGAAGATTGGTATGGAACTTTACTATGCGGCTGGTCCAGAGATTGTTCGCTATGTTAAAGATCTTGGCCATAGTGTTTTCCTTGACCTTAAGCTTCACGATATTCCAAATACTGTCAAATCTGCAATGCGTGTTTTGTCTAACCTTGGTGTTGATATGACAAATGTGCATGCGGCTGGTGGTGTGGAAATGATGAAGGCTGCGCGTGAAGGCTTGGGTGAAGGTCCAATCTTGATTGCTGTAACTCAGTTGACCTCTACCTCTGAAGAGCAGATGCGTGATTTCCAAAATATCCAAACGACACTTCAAGAATCAGTGGTTCATTATGCTAAGAAGACTGCTGAAGCAGGTCTTGATGGTGTTGTTTGCTCAGCACACGAAGTCGCAAAAATCAAAGACGCAACAAATGAAGATTTCGTTTGTTTGACACCTGGTATTCGTCCAGCAGGAGCAGCGGTTGGTGACCAAAAACGTGTCATGACACCTACCGACGCGCGTCAAATTGGTTCAGATTACATTGTTGTTGGTCGTCCAATTACACAAGCTGATGATCCAGTAGCAGCTTATCACGACATCAAGGCTCAATGGAACGGTCAATAAATTTTCAAAAAGACCTTATTTCATAGGAAAATAGATTGAATTAGGTTATAATAAAGAGTAGAAAACGCTTTAAGGAGGATAATAATTATGACATTAGCATCACAAATCGCATCTGACTTGCTTGATATCAAGGCTGTTTACCTTAAACCTGAAGAACCATTTACATGGGCATCAGGAATCAAATCACCAATCTACACAGACAACCGTATTACTTTGTCTTACCCAGAAACTCGCACACTTATCGAAAATGGTTTTGTGGAAAAAATTAAGGAAGAATTTCCTGAAGTAGAAGTGATTGCTGGTACTGCAACTGCTGGTATTCCTCACGGTGCTATCATCGCTGACAAGATGAACCTTCCATTTGCCTATATCCGTAGCAAACCAAAAGATCACGGTGCTGGTAACCAAATCGAAGGTCGTGTGGTTAAAGGTGAAAAAATGGTTGTTGTTGAAGACTTGATTTCAACTGGTGGATCAGTGCTTGATGCTGTAGCAGCTGCAGAGCGTGAAGGGGCTGATGTTATCGGTGTTGTGGCTATCTTCACTTACGAATTGCCAAAAGCTGAGAAAAACTTCGCTGATGCTGGCGTGAAATTGGTCACTCTTTCAAACTACACTGAGTTGATCAAAGTGGCTAAAGTGCAAGGCTACATCACAGCAGACGGACTTCAACTCTTGAAAAAATTTAAAGAAAACCAAGAAACTTGGCAAGACTAATTATCAAGATTTAAGGCGGAATGTTTCAGGCGTTTCGCTTTTTTTAGTATAATTTAGGAAATAATAGAAGTAGGGAGAATATAAGATGTCAGTAAATGAGTGGTCAGATGCAACGGCAATGGCTGAGGCAGTGCGAAATAAGACGGTCAGTCCCCGAGAACTAGTGGAGGATACTATTCGTGAAGCGGAGAGGACGAATCCTAAAATCAATGCTATTGTCAGTCAACGTTACGAGAAAGCTTTAGAAGAAGCAGAAACTAGAGACTTTTCAGATAAACCTTTTGCTGGTGTCCCAATTTTCCTAAAGGATTTAGGTCAGGAGCAAGCTGGTGAGCCGTCAACAGCGGGTTCTCGCCTATTTACAAGTTATCGGGCTAAGGAAACGGATAATTATGTTAAGAAACTTGAGGAATTGGGCTTTATTATCTTAGGACGTTCTAGCACTCCTGAGTTTGGCTTCAAAAATATCAGTGATGCTCAGATTCATGGTCCTGTCAATCTACCTGATGATGTGAGGCGTAATGCTGGTGGCTCAAGTGGCGGTGCGGCTGCTCTTGTAAGTTCTGGCATTTCTCCTTTGGCCCCAGCTAGTGACGGTGGGGGCTCTATTCGAATTCCAGCTTCCTTTAACGGCCTAATCGGTCTCAAGCCTACCAGAGGACGAATTCCTGTCGGTCCTGGTTCGTTTCGTGGATGGCAGGGAGCCTCTGTCCAGTTTGCTTTGACTAAGTCTGTTCGTGATACAAAACGCTTGCTTTATCATATGCAGACGTGTCAGATGGAAAGTCCCTTTATCTTGCCCAAACTTGACAAAGAATCTTTAGGACAACCAGTTCGACCTCTGAATATTGCTTTTTCTACTGTCTCTCCTATTGGTGGTAAGGTATCAGAATCTGCCATTACGGCGACAAAAAAGGCTGCTAGAGCATTGGAAACTCTAGGACATCATGTCCATGAAATCACCCAACAGCCTTTAAATGGTGTTGAAGCTATGCAGTCTTACTACATCATGAATAGTGTTGAGACGGCTGCCATGTTTGATGGTATAGAGGCTGGTTTGGGACGTCAGATGACGCTTGAAGATATGGAGTTAATGACTTGGGCTATTTTCCAATCTGGGCAAAAGATTCCTGCCAAAGTTTACTCTAAAGTCCTAACTCAGTGGGACCAGTATAGCCATCAGATGGCGAATTTTCATGAGTCTTACGATATTCTTCTGACTCCTACAGTTGCGGATGTGGCACCTAAGCATGGACAGTTTGCCCTTTCTGAAAACTTACAAAATCAACTCAAACATATGGCTGATTTTGACTGGCCAAAGCAGCAGGAACTTATTTGGGATATGTTTGCGGATAGTTTAGATTGGACCCCTTTCACCCAACAAGCTAACCTGACGGGACAACCATCGATTTCTTTACCTGTCTATCGTGATGGGCAAGGGCTGTCCATTGGTGTTCAACTGACAGCTGCGAAGGGAAGAGAGGACCTCCTCTTACACTTGGCCCAACAAACGGAAGAAGGTTCGGTTTTTAGCTAGCTATACTCATTCTCGGTTCAATTTTTTGTAAAACCCTTTCAAATAGTGTAGTCTAAGATTATAAGTTTTTAACTTAACTTTATTATTTGTTTTAAGGAGACACACATAGATGAAAAAGAGATTTTTCGCCGTTTTTAGCTTAATTTTGGCTGCGGTCTTTTTGGTTGCTTGCTCGTCACAAAGTACAGGTGAGAAGAACTGGGAAAAGATTGAGAAACGTGGTAGCATCAAGGTTGCGACTGCTGGAACACTTTACCCACAAACCTACCACGATGATAAGAATAATTTGACTGGTTATGACGTTGAGATTCTCAAAGAAGTTGGAAAACGTCTTAAGTTGAAAATTGACTTTACGGAGATGGGCGTGGATGGCATGCTTACCGCTGTAAATAGTGGTCAAGTCGATATCGCTAACTACTCACTCGAAGACGACAACAAGAATGTTAAAAAATTCTTGCGTTCTGAACCATATAAGTATTCATTCACTTCAATGGTAGTTCGTGAATCAGATAACTCAGGAATTTCTTCATGGAAGGACCTCAAAGGCAAGAAAGCAGCTGGTGCTGCAAGTACTAAGTACATGAAGATTGCCAAAAAAATGGGTGCCGAACTCGTCGTATATGATAATGTTACTAATGACGTTTACATGCAAGACTTGGTAAATGGGCGTACAGACGTTATCGTCAACGATTACTATTTGCAAAAGATGGCAGTAGCCGCTATCAAAGACAAGTACCCAGTTAAGATCAACGACGGTATCTACAGTAACCCTTACTCAACAAGCTTTACTTTCTCATTGAAGAATAAAACCCTTCAAGAAAAGGTCAACAAAGCCATCAAAGACATGAAGAAAGATGGTACCCTTACCAAGATTTCAGAGAAATTCTTTGCTGGTCAAGATGTTACAAAGAAAACAAAAGTTGACTATACTGAGATTGATATCTCTGATGTTGAATAATATAAGCGATCCAATTGGATCGCTTATTTGCTAAAGAAATGTTTAGAAAGTTAGACTTATGATTATTGATTTTTCACTGATCCTAAAAAGCATTCCTTATGTCCTATCAGGTCTGCCTTATACCTTAGGAATCTCGCTTTTAAGCTTTATGGTTGGGAATGTTTTTGCTATCATCCTTGCCTTTATGCGAATGTCTCAAAAGCCTTGGTTAAAGTATCCAGCCCGCATTTATATCTCCATCATGCGTGGGGTTCCTATGTTGGTCGTGCTCTTCATTCTTTACTTTGGTTTGCCTTATGTTGGTGTTCAGCTACCTGCCCTTCTTTGTGCCTTTATTGGCTTCTCCTGTGTTAGTGCCGCTTATATGGCAGAGATTTTCCGTTCATCCATAGTTGCCGTAGATAAGGGGCAGTGGGAAGCAGCTCGCTCTCTTGGTCTTCCTCAGAAGTCTATTATCCGTCGGATTATCTTACCTCAGGCTATGCGTATAGCAGTAGCCCCTCTTGGTAATGTTATTATTGATATGGTTAAGAGTTCCTCATTGGCTGCTATGATTACAGTGCCTGACATTTTCCAAAATGCTAAGATTATCGGTGGGCGTGAGTATGACTACATGTCTATGTATATCCTAATCGCCCTTATTTACTGGACTTTGAGCTTTACTTTAGAACTGCTTGAAGGCTATCTTGAAAAACGTTTAGCTACCTATTGATTTTTGAAAAAATTGTTTGAATATCTAATAAAATATTGAAATTTATTTAATTCTAATCTTATAAATGTGGTATAATAAAAGCGATTTAAAAATCAGAAAGGTCTTTTGGAATGAAGAAGAAAACAGTCGTTGCAACGACACTATCAACCCTACTCGTCTCAACTGCCATCTTGGCTAATGCTGTCCAAGCTGATGAGGTAGAAACTCATGCAGCTGTAACAGCACCAAGCACTGAAGTGGTAGCTACAGAGGCAACTACCAATGCGACATCTACTGCAGCAACAACTGCAACAAGCGAGTCTGCAGCTCCAGTAGCTAGTTCAACATCAGTTGTTACTGCTTCAACAGCTGAAACAAGCGAGACACCAGTTGCCACTGCCAGTGAAACAGCAACTGCAGCCGCAACTCCTACAACAGAAGTTGTGACAAATGCTAGCACAAGTGCCAGCAACGACACTGTAACTGTTCTTCACACCAACGATGTTCATGGTCGTATGGTTGAAGATGATCGTAACGGAGTTATTGGTGATGCCCTTTTGTCTGGTATCGTCAATGATTCTCGTTCAAAAGGAACAACCCTTGTCTTTGACTCAGGGGACTCATTCCAAGGTCTTCCAATCTCAAACAGCTCTAAGGGTGAGGACATGGCAAGCGTCATGAATGCTGTTGGTTTTGATGCCATGACGGTGGGTAACCATGAGTTCGACTTTGGTCTTGACCAATTGCGTCGTTTGAGCAAACAAATCAATTTCCCAATCATCACATCTAACGTTTACGTGGACGGCGTACGTCTTTTCCAACCATCTACAATCATTGACAAAACACCTGGTGTTGATGGAGATGAAGTAGTTGTTATTGGTGTTACTACACCTGAGACAGCTACTAAGACACACCCACGTAATATCACTGGTGTCTCTTTCACCGATCCTATTACTGAGGTTAAAGCTGTTGTTGACCAAGTAGAATCAAACGCTCGTGCCGAAGGTAAAGATTACAAAACTTACATTGTTCTTGCTCACTTAGGTATTGATACAACAACACCAGTAGAATGGCGTGGATCAACTTTAGCAGAAGCTCTTTCAAATTATGCACCACTTAAAGGTAAACGTGTACTTGTCCTTGATGGTCACTCACACACTCTTCACACAGCGACATACGGCGATAATGTCACTTACAACCAAACTGGTAGCTACCTTAACAATATCGGCCGCGTCGTTTATAATTCTGACCGTATCTTGTCACATGGCGTGATTTCACACGACGAAGCTAAGAAGAATTATCAAGTTAACCCAACAGTTAAAGCTATGATTGATAACATCCAAGCTAAGTACAAGGCAGATTCTTCGAAAGTAGTTATCGACAATAGTCCAGTTAAACTTAGCGGTGACCGTATGGACGTTCGTGTTCGCGAAACTAACCTTGGTAATGTTGTCGCTGATTCTCTCTTAGATTACGGACAATCAGCCTTCACACACAAGTCTAACCTTGCCGTAACAAACGGTGGTGGTCTTCGAGAAACAATTGCCAAAGACAAACCAATCACTAAAGGTGATATCATTGCCGTTCTTCCATTTGGTAACTCAGTTGCTCAAATTCAAGTGACAGGTCAAAATATCCATGATATGTTTGTCAAATCTCTTGGTTCTATTCTACAAGTTGACGAAAGTGGTAAAACTGTTCTAGATGAAAATGGTCAACCTCTTCTTGAACCATCTGGCGGTTTCCTTCAAGTATCAGGAGCTCGTGTTTATTATGACACAACACTTCCAGCAGAAAAACGTATCTTGTCAATTGACATTTTTGATCCAGAAACTGGTACCTATAAACCACTCAACACTAATGAAACTTACTACCTTGTAACGAATGATTTCTTGGCTGCTGGTGGTGATGGCTTCACAATGCTTGGTGGTCCTCGTGAAGAAGGTCCTTCAATGGATAGCGTCTTTGCGGATTACTTGACACATGCAGACCTTTCTAAGTATGCAGTTATCAATCCAAACTCACGTACCATTTCTATTTCAAGTGCTGATTTTGCTGCCTTGAACAAAAAAGAAAATGCAGAAGACCCTACACTTAATCCATTGAGTCCTGTTACGCCATCTAGCGTTGCTGAAGACCTTAAAACAACTAAACCAGTTGTATCTAAAGTAGTAACGACACCTAATGGTAAAGTATTCTTCGTTTCAACAAGAAACGAAGCACTTAAAGAAACAGAAAAAGTGGCAGAAGCTTCTGCTCAAACTGAAGTTCTTCCTACAACAGGTGACAAGGCCTCACACGCTGGACTCCTCGGACTTGGTATGTTGCTAACTCTCTTTGGACTTAGTGGAAAACACAAAGGTAAAGAGAAATACTAAGAAGTTTGCAGATAAAAAAAGAGTTAACCATTTGGCTAACTCTTTTTTGTTTTCTTGTTGTTGCTATGTGTTTTTCGATACTGACTTGGTGTTTGGTCGTAATAGTGTTTAAATTGACGGTTGAAATTTGATAAATTGTTAAAACCAACATCAGTAGCAATTTCCAAAACTGGTTTAACACTATTACGGAGCTCTTCACAAGCAGCATTAAGTCTTGCTTGAATGATAAATTCGGTACAAGAGGTACCAGTTTGTTGCTTAAAAATCGTCATAAAGTGAGTCTTACTATACCCCATAAGCAATGACAACTTATCAATAGTGAGATTTTCGGCATAATGCTGGTTAATGTAATCAATAATTTCCCGAATTTTTTCATTCTTACGATAATGATCATCAGAAGTCTTTCGCTCTACCAAGCGATAGAAGTAGAAGAGATAGATTAATTCCTCTAGTTTTGACTTGAGAAGAAGTTCATAGTGACGATCTTTCTGACGAATCATCTTAAAAATCTCAAAAAGAAGAGCTTTAATTTCTGTATAACCCTCGTCTGACGGTCTTAGACATTGTTTAAACTTAAAATTGGAATTCTGTAAGGGCTGAAGATAACGGAGACTAAGCAGATCCACCAGAGACTGTCCCAACATATCCAAATGAAAATGAAGAGTATCAGTATGATGAGACTGATTATCTATGGGATGAATCGAATGAAGCTCATTAGGACATATCAAAAAAATATCTCCAGCCTGACTGTCAAAATAGTCATAATCAATATGATAGCGAGCTGTCCCCTCATAAACGTACTGTATTTCAAGCTCAGGATGCCAATGAAATAAAATATCAGGGCGTCCATTTTCGACCATAGTTTCCTCCAGTCGAAAAGGAAGCAGGTTATCATCAAAATCTATCAAATGTTTAAAATCAGTATCAGTAGCTGCTTGACTCATGATTAACCTTTCAAAATCATAGGATAATACCATGATAGCATTTTCTTTCTTAAAAAGCATGAGTTAATCGTCTTATAGTATTGGTAGTTTTTTGATTTACATAATTTTATTTCTGTATTTATGTATACAAAATAAAAAGATGACTAAGCATCTTTTTTACATAAATTTAGTTATGTTTATTTTCCTAGACAGAACTGACTAAAGAGTTGTGTAATGAGTTCATCTGGGGCAGCGTCACCAGTAATTTCTCCTAAAACTTCCCAGGTACGTGTCATATCAACCTGTAAGAGGTCAACAGGCATGCCTAATTCAAGACCTTGATTGACTGCTTCAAGACTTTCGAGGGCTTTTTCAATGAGTGAAATGTGACGAGCATTTGAGAGATAAGTAGCATCTTTCTCCACTTGGCCAGCATTATCAAAGAAGAGCTGATTGATGCGATCTTCGATTTTGTCAATATTTTCATTCTTGAGGACTGAAATTGGAATGACATCTTCGGGAAGTTCTTCCATTTGGATTGCTTGTGGTAGGTCTGTCTTATTTAGAAGAATGATTCGATTGCTATTTTGACTGATTTCTAGTAATGTACGGTCTTGCTCTGTTAACGGTTCGGAGCTATTAAGCACAAGGAGAACCAGGTCAGCCTCTTCGAGAGCTTTCTTGGAACGCTCAACACCAATCTTTTCAACCACATCATCTGTGTCTCGAATACCAGCAGTATCGATTAACTTAAGTGGAACACCCTTAATATTAACGTATTCTTCAATGACATCACGGGTGGTACCTTCAATATCCGTAACGATAGCTTTCTCCTCGCGTAGGAGATTGTTAAGAAGACTAGATTTTCCGACATTTGGACGACCAATGATTGCCGTTGAAAGGCCTTCTCGTAGGATTTTTCCTCGTTTAGCAGTGGCAAGAAGATTTTCTAAAAGTGCTTGGAACTCTTGCGTTTTTTCACGGACAAGAGCTGTGGTGACTTCTTCAACATCATCATATTCTGGGTAATCAATATTAACTTCGACTTGAGCCAAGGTGTTAAGGATTTCTTGGCGAGTGTTGTTAATGAGATCCTTGAGCGACCCATCAAGTTGAGAGACGGCAACGGCCATAGCCTTATCAGTTTTAGCACGAATCAAATCCATAACAGCTTCGGCCTGAGTCAAGTCCACACGACCATTCAAAAAGGCACGTTTGGTGAATTCTCCAGGCTCAGCCATACGAGCTCCAGAACGAATAAGGAGTTGGAGGATTTCATTAGTCACAGCAACCCCACCGTGAGTGTTGATCTCCACGACATCCTCACGCGTAAAGGTCTTTGGTGCACGCATAACACTTACCATGACTTCATCAATGGTTTCTTCATTTTCAACAATATGGCCGTAATTGATAGTATGTGAAGTAACTGATTCTAGATTTTTTCCTTTGAAAACTTTATTAGCAATGGCGATAGCATCGGTTCCAGATAAGCGGACGATACCGATAGCACCTTCACCTAAGGGCGTTGAAATGGCAGTAATCGTATCAAATTCTTTGGTAATTGACATAGTTATTCCTTTGGATTTTTTCTGTATAAGTTTTAAAATGATTTAATTTCATTGTAACGCAAAAGAGCAGTAGTCGCAAGGATTGGTGCTGACAATGCAAAGAAAAAAGAGCCTGAGCTCTTTTCTTTATTTATGACGTTCAAAGTATAATTTGGTTTCTTTAATGATGATTGGTGAAAGGACTAGGAGGGCAATCAAGTTAGGCAATGCCATCAAGCCGTTTACGATATCCGCAATTTTCCAAACAACATCAAGTGTGAGGTAACCACCAAGAGCAACCATAACCACAAAAATGAGGCGGTAGAGTGGAAGGAATTTAGTTGATTTGAAAATGAATTCGAAACAACGTTCACCGTAGTAAGACCAACCCAAGATTGTTGTAAAGGCAAAGAGAACCAAAGAAAGTGTTAAGGCAATTTCACCAAATGTACCAAAAACAGAAGAGAAGGCGGCTTGTGTCATTGGGGCACCTTCTAGGCTACCTGACCATTGACCAGTTACAAGGATAGCAAGACCTGTAAGCGTACAGATGATAATCGTATCAATGAAAGTACCTGTCATCGAAATCAAACCTTGTTCAACAGGTTCTTCGGTCTTAGCGGCAGCGGCAGCGATAGGAGCTGATCCAAGACCTGACTCATTTGAGAAGACACCACGCGCAATACCAAGTCGCATAGCGACCATGACTGTTGCACCAGCAAAACCACCTACGGCTGCTTTCCCAGTAAAGGCAGATTGGAAGACCATTTCAAGAACTGGTAAAAGTTGATTAAAGTTTGTAAAGATAACCACAAGAGCTGCTAGGATATAAAGTCCAGCCATAAATGGTACTACCTTTTCAGAAACTTTAGAGATAGATTGGATACCACCAAAAATGATGGCAGCAGTTATAAGAGCAAGTAAGATACTTACGATTTTTGGTGACCAGTCAAAGCTGTTTTGAAGTGAGGCGGTGATTGAGTTAACTTGAGAGAAAGTACCAATCCCCAACCATGCAACAAGCACACCTGCAAAGGCAAAGAAGTAGGCCAAAGGTTTAGCAATTATTTGCCATTTTCCAGAGAAACCATGTGTGATGTAATACATTGGACCACCAGAAACATTACCTTGGTCGTCAAGTGTACGGAATTTAATAGCCAAAAGACCTTCGGAATATTTGGTTGCCATACCAAAGAAAGCGGCAATCCACATCCAGAAAAGGGCACCAGGTCCACCAGTTTTGATGGCTGTAGCTACCCCAACAATGTTACCTGTACCAACAGTTGCAGCAAGAGCTGTCGCAAGGGCTGCAAAACTAGAAATATCACCTTCCCCTTTATCTTCAGCAAAGATAAGTTTAAAAGCTTTAGGAAGACGAAGAACTTGCAAAAGTCCAAGACGAAGCGTAAGGTAAATCCCAGTTCCTACAAGAAGGACCAAAAGGGGTGGACCCCAGACAAAATCATCAATTGTAGTAAAAAAGTCTAACATGAATGTAACAATCTCCTTTAACCGAGACGTCAAAAAAGAGGTTTGGCTTAACCAGACCTCTGAGAATACAAAGCTATTAATACAAGTTAAAAACTTGCGATGCTTTCTGTCCTTTTACCTGAGAGTTTCGGTTGTTACCCCTTGCCCCTTCGGTGTCTTGTTTACAGCTAAGGCTGCTTCAAGATCTCTCCAGAAGTCCGTCAATCACCAGTCTTCCTGATGACATCACTCGGTTCTTATTTTATTGTGGTTCTATCTTATCGAAAAAACCGAACAGTGTCAACACTAATTTTCATCAAAACTATAAAAAACCGAATATTACACTTAAGAATGCCTTTCACCAAAATCTAGAAAAGTTTGGAATAACAATCATTTTAAGCAAACAACCTCCCAATAAAAACAAACGATTATTTGCTAAAGTTATTTCACACTCATTATGAATAGAGTCTGCATTTTCATCCAAAAAATGATAAAATAGTAGAGCTTATTTTTGAGAATGGAGAATATGATGAACCCATTATTAACTGGTATGAATGACAAACAGGCCGAAGCCGTCCAAACGACTGAAGGTCCTTTGTTGATTATGGCAGGTGCAGGATCAGGGAAGACACGTGTACTTACCCACCGAATTGCCTACCTTATCGACGAAAAAATGATCAATCCTTGGAATATTTTGGCCATTACCTTTACCAATAAGGCAGCTCGTGAGATGCGTGAGCGTGCTATGGCTTTAAACCCAGCAACTTCAGAAACCTTGATTGCGACCTTCCATAGTATGTGCGTGCGAATCCTTCGTCGTGAAGCGGACCATATTGGCTACAATCGAAACTTTACTATCGTGGATCCTGGTGAACAACGTACTTTGATGAAACGTATTCTCAAGAATCTTAATCTTGATCCTAAGAAGTGGAATGAACGTGCCATCTTAGGGACGATTTCCAACGCAAAAAATGACCTCTTGGATGAAGTGGCTTATGAGCACCAAGCTGGTGACATGTATACTCAAATCGTTGCTAAATGTTACAAAGCCTATCAGGAAGAGCTCCGTCGTAGTGAAGCCATGGATTTCGACGATTTGATTATGATGACTCTGCGTCTCTTTGACAAAAATCCCGATGTGCTCGCTTATTATCAGCAGCGTTATCAGTATATTCACGTGGATGAATATCAAGATACCAACCATGCTCAGTATCAGTTGGTAAAACTCTTAGCATCTCGCTTCAAGAATATCTGTGTCGTGGGTGATGCTGACCAATCAATCTACGGTTGGCGTGGGGCTGACATGCAGAACATCCTTGATTTTGAGAAGGACTATCCTGAAGCTAGGGTTGTCCTCTTGGAGGAAAACTACCGTTCAACCAAGAAAATACTCCAAGCAGCCAACGAAGTTATCAAGAACAACCGTAACCGCCGTCCTAAGAAACTTTGGACTCAAAATGATGACGGTGAACAAATTGTTTATTACCGTGCTAATGACGAGCGTGATGAAGCTGTTTTTGTTGCTTCAACTATTGATAACATTATTCGTGAAGAAGGTAAGAACTTCAAGGATTTCGCTGTACTTTACCGTACCAATGCTCAGTCTCGTACCATTGAAGAAGCTTTACTCAAGTCTAATATTCCATATACCATGGTTGGAGGAACAAAGTTCTATAGCCGTAAAGAAATTCGTGATGTCATTTCTTACTTGAACTTGATTGCCAATCCTGCTGATAATATTAGCTTTGAACGTGTCGTTAATGAACCTAAACGTGGAGTTGGGCCTGGGACACTAGAAAAGATTCGTAACTTTGCCTATGAGCAAAACATGAGCCTCCTAGATGCTTCAGCTAATATTATCTTGTCTCCTATTAAGGGGAAAGTAGCTCAGGGCGTTTACAATTTTGCTAACATGATTCTGAACCTACGCGACCAGCTAGATGGGCTAAGCATCACTGAAGCTGTAGAGGCTGTTTTGGATAAGTCTGGTTATCTGGATGCTCTTTCGATGCAACAAACACTTGAAAGTCAAGCGCGCATTGAAAATATCGAAGAATTCATGTCTGTTACTAAGAATTTTGACGAAACCAACACCGATGGTACGGAAGACGAGACAGGTATTGATCGTTTAGGCCGTTTCTTAAACGATTTAGCTTTAATTGCTGATACGGACGATGGTGATATGGAAGCAGCAGAGGTAACCTTGATGACTCTCCATGCTGCCAAAGGGCTTGAATTCCCAGTTGTCTTCCTAATTGGTATGGAAGAGGGAGTCTTCCCTTTGTCACGTGCCTCAGAAGAGCCAGATGAACTCGAAGAAGAGCGTCGTTTGGCTTACGTAGGTATCACTCGGGCGGAAGAGATTCTCTTCCTTACCAACGCTAATACGCGTACGCTTTTTGGTAAGACTAGCTATAATCGTCCTAGCCGTTTCTTACGTGAAATTTCAGATGATTTATTACAATATCAAGGTCTAGCACGTCCAGCCAATTCATCATTTGGTGTTCGTTTTACAAAGGAAGAGCCTACACAATTTGGTCAGGGCATGAGTTTACAACAAGCGCTTCAGACTAGAAAAGCAAATGCACAGCCGCAAAGACATACTGGTGCTCAGCCATTTTCAAAAGCCACTGGGGGACTACCTTTTGGTAAGGCTTCAGACTCAGGCAACTCAGCTACTGATTGGGAAATCGGAGATATCGCTCACCACAAGAAATGGGGAGATGGTACCGTCCTAGAAGTCACTGGAAGTGGCAAGACACAGGAACTTAAGATAAAATTCCCAGAAGTTGGACTTAAAAAAGTCTTAGCAAGCGTAGCACCTATTGTGAAGAAATAGAAAGGGACCGAAAGGTCCTTTTTATAAGCCCTCCCTATCACATTGATAAAAAATTTCTATTAGACAGCTAGCTTTTCTGGGTGTAGAATGAAGGCAACTTTTGTTTTGGAGGACACCCATATGTCACGAGAATTTTCATTTGAAACCTTACAATTACACGCTGGACAAACACCTGACAAGGAAACAAAATCACGTGCTGTTCCAATTTACCAAACCACTTCATATGTTTTTGACGACGCTCAAGAAGGTGAAGATCTCTTTGCCCTTAGAAAGCCTGGTAATATTTACACACGTATTACCAATCCAACAGTAGCAGTACTTGAAGAACGTATTGCAGCCCTCGAAGGTGGTGTTGGGGCCTTGGCTACGGCATCAGGTATGGCTGCAATCACCTATGCTATCCTTGGTTTGGCACATGCTGGTGATCATGTTGTTGCTGCGACAACCCTCTATGGTGGGACATTCAATCTCTTAAAAGAAACCCTTCCACGCTATGGAATCACAACAACTTTTGTAGATGTTGACAATCCTGAAGAAATTGAAGCTGCAATCAAAGATAATACCAAGCTTGTCTTGATTGAGTCTTTGGGAAATCCGCTTATCAATATTCCTGATTTTGAAAAAATTGCTGTGATTGCTCACAATCATAAGATTCCATTGGTTGCTGACAATACTTTTGGAACTCCATATCTCATCAATGTTATCTCCCATGGTGTAGATATCGTGGTTCATTCTGCAACTAAGTTTATCGGTGGACATGGAACAACTATTGGAGGTCTTATCGTCGATTCTGGTAAATTTGACTGGGAAGCTTCAGGCAAATTCCCACAGTTGGTTGACGAGGACCCATCTTACCACAATATCAGCTATACGCGTGATGTTGGTCCAGCAGCATTTGTAACTGCCCTTCGTACACAACTTTTGCGTGACACAGGGGCTGCCTTAGCACCTTTCAATGCTTTCTTGCTCTTGCAAGGACTTGAAACACTTTCACTTCGTGTCGAACGTCACGTCGAAAATACAAAAAAAATCGTAGACTTTTTAGAAAATCATCCAAAAGTTGAAAAGGTTAACTATCCTGGATTACCATCAAGTCCTTACTATGACTTGGCACAAAAATACTTCCCTAAAGGTCCAGGTTCTATTTTCACTTTCCATGTTAAAGGTGGACAAGACGAAGCACGTACCGTAATTGATAATCTTGAAATCTTCTCAGATTTAGCTAACGTTGCTGATGCAAAATCTTTGGTGGTGCACCCTGCAACAACAACTCACCAACAATTGGCAGAAGCTGATTTACTAGCTTGTGGTGTCACTCCAAATCAAATTCGTATCTCAGTTGGTTTGGAAAACGCAGATGATTTGATTGAAGATTTAAAACTAGCTCTTGATAAAATCTAAGTATTTCAATACAAAATGATTTAGCCAGCTCTTTAGCTGGTTTTTTGTTATACTATCCCTATGAAATTTGTTTTTGATTTGGATGGAACCCTATGTTTTGATGGTATGACCATGTCAAAAGACCTACAAAAGGTTCTTTTAACTGCACCAAAATACGGGCATGAAATTATTTTTGCAACAGCACGTTCTTACAGAGACTGTCTTAGTATTTTAGAAGGAGAATTGAGAAAGCTGACAGTAGTAGGCTTAGACGGTGGTGAAGTCTTTCAAGATGAACACTTAGTATCACAATACACAATACCTTCTCCTGCTCTAAGAACGATTGTTAGCTACTGTGATACTTATAATCTCCCTTATTTTATTGATGATACCTTTAATTATGCTATTCAAAATCCTGAGCAAATCCCTTTTCTTTCAAATGTTGATCCATTAAACAAAGCAAGGATTTTGCCTGTTCATGAACTTAATGAGCCTATCAAAGTTGTTATGCCACTTGTAGAGCATGAAGATATACGTGAAGACCTTATCTTTAATCTAAACAAACTGGAATGTTTAGACCTTAGTTATCATGATATCGAAAGGTGTCTTTACATTAATCCTAAAGGTGTGACCAAGGCTAGTACTGTTTTAAACCACTTTGGTAAAGCCTTTGTAGCTTTTGGAAATGATCAAAATGATATTTCTCTTTTCAAAAATGCTATATATGGAGTGCAAATTGGTGATTATCCCTACCTAAAAAACTTTGCGGATGAGGTTATTCCTGCAATTAATGCAGTTATTGCTGAAAAAATTAGACTACTGTTTGAAAAATTCTAAACAAATGCTTAGGCTTATCGCTATATTTACAGTACAATAGTTAAAAAAGTATTGGAGGACTAACATGCCAACATTTATTGGAAAACCAGTTACAGTAGCAGAAGACAAACAACTTCAAGTTGGAGATACCTTGCGTGACTTTAACTTGACCACAACTGATTTGACGAAAAAATCACTTTTAGAATTCGATGGAAAGAAAAAAGTTATCTCTATCGTTCCATCAATCGATACTGGTATCTGTTCAACTCAAACACGTACCTTTAATAAGGAATTGTCAGAATTAGACGATACAGTAGTTATTACTATTTCAGTGGACCTACCATTTGCACAAGCTCGTTGGTGTGGTGCTGAAGGACTTGAAAATGCCATCATGCTTTCTGACTACTATGATAATAGTTTCGGTAAAGATTATGGTGTCCTCATTGAAGAATGGCACTTGTTAGCACGTGCAGTTTTAGTGGCAGATGCTGACAATAAGATTACTTATGTCGAATATTTGGACAATATCAATACTGATCCAAATTATGAAGCAGCAGTAGCAGCGGTTAAAAGCTTATAAAATGAGGCTCAGGTCTCTTTTTTGTTTTGCCTTTCTTACAGTTTTTACTTGCAAAAGTATTAGCTTCTTGCTATTATTGTATAGCAATACTCAATATGGATAGTAAAATATAAAAGGAGATTCAATGTCTGAAAAAGAAAGACCTCAACTGATTATCGATTACGAAGCTAATACAGACAAACTTGTTCGTTTAGGCGATGTTGTCGATCAATTTAAAGGAAAAGCTGTTCCTGCTAAGGCAGAACCTGGCGAATTTGCTGTCATTAATCTATCGGATATGACACCCAACGGCATTGCCTACGATGACCTTAAAACGTTTTCTGAGGAACGACGCAAACTTTTACGATTTCTCTTAGAAGACGGTGATGTTCTTATTGCATCTAAGGGAACGGTTCAGAAAGTTGCTGTTTTCGAAGATCAGGGCAAGCGAGAAGTTGTCGCTTCATCAAACATCACAGTGCTTCGTCCCAAAGAGAAACTCCGTGGTTTCTACATCAAGTTTTTCCTTGAGACAGAGATTGGTCGTGCCTATTTAGACTATGCTGATAAGGGAAAGGCTGTCCTAAATTTGTCGACAGCTGACCTCTTGGATATCAAAATTCCTGAGATACCAATTGTGAAGCAAGATTATCAAATTGCTGCCTACTTGCGTGGGCGTGCTGATTACCACCGTAAGATGGTGAGGGCAGAGCAGGAGTGGGAAAATATCCAGCATAATGTCACAGAAGCTCTATTTGGAAATTAATCAAAAGCCAGCAAACTAAGATTTGTTGGTTTTTTTTTCATTATTCTCGTGTATAATGGAAGTAGTAAATATGTTAATAGGAGGTCATTATGACTACCAACACTATAGATTTATCACAACCTGTTGCAACAATCATTAAAGAGCATCCAGAGGTTAAGGAATTACTGATTGATCTCGGTTTCAAGCCCTTGTCTAACCCAGCTATGCTAAATACTGTCGGTAAGGTAACAAGTCTAAAGGCTGGATCTAAGTTAGCAAATATTCCCTTAGAAAAAATTAAGCAAACCTTGCTGTTCAATGGTTATGACGTAATTGGTGACTGATATGGAAGATAATCGTATTCAAATACTCAAAGAAATTCTACTTGATTTGCACCATGGAGCCAGTCCTGAGAGTGTTCAAGAGCGCTTCAATCAACACTTCAAGGGAGTATCTGCCCTCGAAATCTCTATGATGGAGCATGAATTGATGTCATCAGAAGATGGGGTTACCTTTGAAGACGTAATGAGCCTCTGTAATGTCCACGCAAATCTCTTTAAAGGTGCTATTGCAGATGTGGAAGTGGCAGACACTGATCAAGAGGGCCACCCTGTCTATGTGTTTAAACAAGAGAATTTAGCCCTACGTTCAGCTATTCTCCGTATCCGACGTATCATAGAAAATATTAGTAAGCCTGAAAATGAAGATTTTAAATCTGACTTGTTCAATGGACTTAAGCATCAGATGACTCTACTTGGTCAATTCCATAATCATTATACGCGTAAAGAAAAGCTTTTCTTTCCAATAATGGAGCGTTACGGCCATGACTCCCCTCCAAAAGTGATGTGGGGAGTAGACGATGACATCCGAAAACTTTTTAGAGCGGCAGAAGCTAAACTAAAAGAACTTCCAGATACTGATTTAGAAGAATTTTCAAAGTCTTTCGAAGCATTCTCAGAAGAGTTTGAAGCCATGATTTTCAAAGAAGAGGCTATCTTACTTATGATTCTGCTTGAAACCTTCACCCAAGACGATTGGCTTTCGATTGCCGAAGAAAGCGATGCCTATGGCTATGCAATAATAAAACCTACAGCTGTCTGGAAACCTAAGCGTGAACGTTTTGAGGAGGTAAATGCTGATACATCGCAAGAACAATCTGAACTAAGTAGTGACGAACATCTGGACAATACCCGAATTATTGACACTCCCGAAGGGCAGTTCACCATCAGCTTCACTCCAAAACCAAAAACTGAAACTGTCGTAGATAGAGAAACGACTCAGCCTTTTGGCAATGGTTATCTTTCTGTGGAGCAGGCCAATCTCATTCTCAACCATCTTCCTTTGGAAATCACTTTCGTCAATAAAGACGATATTTTCCAGTACTATAATGATAATGTTCCCGCCAATGAAATGGTTTTTAAACGAACACCTAGCCAAATTGGACGAAACGTTGAACTTTGTCATCCGCCAAAAGTGCTTGACAAGGTCAAGAAAATCTTTGAATTACTGAAGAGTGGGGAGCGTGACCAAGTTCCAATGTGGTTCAAATCTGAACGTTTAGAGAAATTCGTTTATGTTACCTATGCAGCTGTTAGAGATGACAAGGGAGACTTTCAGGGTGTCCTAGAGTATGTGCAAGATATTCAAGCCTTCTTTGAACTGGAAAGCGATCTTAAAAGAGATATTGATTAAAAAGCTAGCAGTTTTGCGATTGCTTATGACTATAATACTCAAGAGGTTAGAGACTTTGCTCTCTGCCTCTTTATGTTTCTACCTAGCTCTTTAGGATTGCTTTTGATATAATTAAAAGTATGATTTCAGGAATTATTAATCTAAAAAAAGAGGCTGGAATGACCAGTCATGATGCTGTATTTAAACTACGCAAAATATTACATGAGAAAAAAATTGGGCACTGCGGAACTCTTGATCCAGATGTTACCGGTGTTTTACCTATAGCGGTTGGAAAAGCGACTCGTGTCATTGAATACATGACTGAAGCAGGAAAGGTCTATGAAGGAGAAATTACCATTGGCTTTTCGACAACTACCGAGGATGCTAGTGGAGATGTCGTTCAAACAACTCCAGTTACAGAGCTAGATGAAGAAACAGTTGACAAAGTCATGACTAGTTTTGAGGGCGAAATCACACAAATCCCTCCTATGTATTCAGCAGTTAAGGTCAACGGAAAGAAACTTTATGAGTACGCACGCGCTGGAGAAGAAGTAGAGCGTCCACAACGTCAAGTGACAATTTCCGAATTTGTCCGTACCTCTCCTATTGAATTGGAAAACAACACCGCAAAATTCACCTTCCGTGTTGCTTGTAGCAAGGGGACTTATGTCCGTACTTTATCTGTCGATTTGGGTGCAAAACTCGGATACGCGAGTCATATGTCTGCTCTTCGTCGAACAGCCTCAGCTGGTCTAACCTTAGATAAGGCACTAACTCTCTCACAAATTACAGAAATGGTAGAAGCGGGGGATACTTCCTTCCTCCTTCCCATCGAATTTGGTGTTCAGGACCTACCAGCTGTTCAAGTCACTGAGGATGATGCTAAAGAAATTTCATTTGGTCGCTTTATTACTATCGATAGCCAAGAACCCTTAGTTGCGGCCTTTTTAGGAGACAAGGTTCTAGCCATCATGGAAAAGCGAAATCAAGTTTATAAACCTAGAAAAGTATTAAGTCAATGAAAATAACTTCTATTAACGATTATAAAGATATCCATCAGGAAAAAGAAACGGTTCTTGTCTTAGGGTATTTCGATGCTCTTCACCGTGGTCATAAGGTCCTTTTTGATAAGGCGCGCCAGATTGCTGATGAAAAACAGCTTGAAGTAACTGTCCTTACCTTTAATGAGAGCCCTCAATTGACTTTTCAAAGGTATACGGATGATCTCCTCCTTCATATCACAGCACCTCAGAGACGTTGTGATCTTTTTAAAGCCTATGGTACTGATCAGCTTTATTTAACAGATTTCAATAGTGATTTTGCTCGAACAAGTTCAGACGATTTCATTGCTCGTTATATTAAACGTCTAAAAGCCCAAGAGGTTGTTGTGGGCTTTGATTACAAATTTGGACATCATCGAACAGATGCGGACTATCTTGCCCGTAATTTTTCTGGTAATGTTCATGTCATTGAGGAGCAACAAAGCGATGGTGAAAAGATTTCGTCAACACGTGTGCGTCAATTAATACGAGAAGGCAAGGTTAAAGAAGCCAATAAACTCCTTGGCCATGAATTCTCTACACGTGGCATTGTGGTGCATGGTGATGCCCGTGGACGTACCATTGGTTTTCCAACAGCAAATTTAGCACCTATTGATAGGACTTTTCTACCAGCTGACGGTGTCTATGTCGCCGAAGTTGTAATTGATGGCAAACGTTATCGTTCCATGACTAGCCTAGGAAAAAACGTTACCTTTGGGGGAACAGAACTTCGTCTTGAAGCCAATATCTTTGATTTTGAAGGCGATATTTATGGAAAGACAATTGAAGTTTTTTGGCTGGATTATATCCGTGATATGATTAAGTTCAATAATATCGATGAACTATGTGCTCAACTGGAGGCTGATAAAAAAATCGCGGAAAAATTTTAAGAAAGCGTAGCCAAAACTAATCAAATAATGTATAATGATTAGGAATGTTAAAGTGAAAGGGGTGTTTGCGTGGTAACTTTATTTTTATCACCTAGCTGCACTAGCTGTAGGAAAGCACGAGCCTGGTTGACCAATCATGAAGTTGCTTTTGACGAACACAATATTATCACGAGCCCATTAACTCACGATGAGTTAATGAAGATTTTGTCTTACACGGAAAATGGTACTGAAGATATCATTTCAACTCGTTCAAAAGTCTTTCAGAAGCTGAATATCGATGTGGATGATTTGACCATCAAGGAACTCATTCAATTGATTTCTGAATACCCAAATCTTCTTCGTCGACCTATCATTATGGACACCAAACGCATGCAAATTGGTTTCAACGAAGATGAAATTCGTGCCTTTTTGCCTCGTGATTATAGAAAGCAAGAATTGCGCCAAGCGACCATTCGAGCTGAAATTGAGGGTAACAATGACTAAAGGAAATTATTCCTACCCACTCGATCCATCATGGAGCACTGAGGAAATTACCACAGTGCTTCATTTTTTGAGTCAGGTAGAAAAAGCATACGAGAGCAAGGTTGACCGTGACCAACTCTTGCAAGCCTATACGGCATTTAAAACCGTTGTTCCAGGCAAAGCGCCTGAAAAACAACTAGACAAGGCCTTTGAAGAAGCTAGCGGTTTTTCAACCTATCAAGCTGTCAAAGCTGCTAAAGCAAAAGATAAAGGATTTGTATCACTTGGAAAATAAACTGATTTTCGCCAAAGAAATCATCAAAGAAGCCGGTGCTTTTATTAAAGAAAGTTTAAGTAAAACTATCACGGTCGAAGAAAAGACGGCTTTTGATGATTTAGTAACTAATATTGACAAACAAACACAAGATTTACTCGTGGCACGTATTAAATCCTCCTTCCCTTCAGACAATATTTTCGCTGAAGAAAATGGCTTGGTTCATAATATCAAAGATGGAAATGTCTGGGTCTTGGATCCTATTGATGGAACGGTCAATTTTATTGTCCAACAAGATAATTTTTGTGTTATGATTGCCTACTATGAAGAGGGGCAAGGAAAATTTGGCCTCATTTATAACGTCATGGCTGATCAACTTTTCTATGGTGGTGGTCAGTTTGATGTGTATTGTAATGACAAGTTGCTTCCAGCATATAAAAACCGACCTTTAGACCGTTGCCTAGTCGCTAGCAATGGAGCTATGTATGCTAAAAATTTTCACGGCTTAAAAGACCTTATTGATAAGACCTTGGGCGTTCGTGTCTACGGTGGTGCTGGTTTAAGCATGTCAAAAGTCCTATCTGGTCAAATTTTAGCTTACTTTTCAGTTATTTACCCATGGGACTATGCCGCAGCAAGTATTATGGGAGAAAAATTGGGTTATCACCTTGAGACCATTACTGGAGAACCATTGGATTATTTTAGTCGTCAAGCTGTGATGCTTGTCCCTAAAGACAGACTTGAAGAAATCAAGCATATTATGGGCTCAGAAAATTAATTTGAAACACAAAACCATACTGGACAAATCAGAACAGCAAGTTCTCTTGGTTAGTCCAGTTTTTTGATAGAAAGGAAACTATGCAATTTCCATTAGACTTTATAGAAAAATATAATAAGCTCCTTGGAGATGAAGCGAAGGACTTCTTTGCATCTTTTGACCAAGAAGCCGTGTCCGCCTACCGTACCAACCCTCTTAAAAAGCAACAGAAGGACTTTCCTAATGCCATTCCTGAAACACCTTGGGGCCATTACGGTAAAATTTCTGGAAAATCTGCCGATCATGCAACTGGTTTGGTATATTCTCAGGAACCAGCTGCTCAAATGGTTGCTCAAGTAGCAGCTCCTGCCAAGAGAAGTCGTGTCTTAGACTTGGCAGCTGCTCCAGGCGGAAAGTCTACTCATCTTCTTAGTTACCTAGATAATACAGGACTGTTGGTCAGCAATGAAATCAATCCAAAGCGTAGCAAAATTCTGGTTGAAAATATTGAGCGTTTTGGAGCGAGAAATGTTATTGTGACAAATACGTCAGCTGATAAACTAGCCAAAGTTTTCAAAAATTATTTTGATACGATTGTCTTTGATGGACCATGTTCAGGAGAAGGAATGTTTCGTAAGGATCCTGATGCAATCCAATATTGGCATAAGGAGTATCCTAGTGAACTGGCACAATTACAGAAGGACATCTTATCAGACGGTTTGAAAATGCTCGCTCCTGGTGGACAATTGATCTACTCAACCTGCACCTGGTCTCCTGAGGAAAATGAAGGTGTTGTTGCTTGGATTTTAGAAAATAATCCTGATCTTGAATTGGTGGCAATGCCTAAATTGAATGGCATGAGTGATGGAATTGATTTTCCAGAAACAGCTCGAATGTATCCACACCATTTCAAAGGTGAAGGCCAGTTTGTGGCAAAATTCCAGGATAAGCGCGTGCCTGAGCAAACACGTATCAAAGAGGGAAAATCTAACCTAAACAAGGAGCAGAAGCAACTTTGGGAAGATTTTGCAAAAAAACACCTTAAAACTAGACTGGATGGTTTACTGCAAGTTTTTGGGGACAATCTCTACCTGCTTCCAAAAGGGCTCCCAGACCTTTCTAAAGTTAAAATCGCTCGTAACGGTTTGCATCTTGGTGTCTTCAAGAAAAAACGTTTCGAACCAAGTTTTGCTCTTGGAATTACTTTAACATCTGATGAAGTTGTTTCAAGTATAGAGCTAAGTCAAGACCAGTTTGCCCAATACGTTTCAGGTAATGTGGTTACTCTAGATCAAACACATCCTAACGGTTGGTATCAGCTTTTAGTGGACGGCAATGGTTTTGGGTTTGCTAAAGTTGTTGGAAATACGGTTAAAAACTACTATCCTAAAGGATTAAGATTTCACATTTAAAAACCTGTAACCAAACTTTAATATGACTTAGTTATCCTATACTTGTTATAATTAGATAGGTGTCTTTTAACAGCATATCTATGAGACACTTTCTTACTTATGTTACAAAATGTCGGAGGACAAAAATGAAAAAAACAAAAGTCCTTGCAGTGATTCTGTCACTGGCAATGGCCATGCTGGTTTTAACTGGCTGTGCCTCTTGGATTGACCGTGGCCAGTCCATTACAGCAGTTGGTTCTACGGCCCTTCAACCCTTAGTGGAGGCGGCAGCAGATGGGTTCGCTGAAAAGAACCCTGACAATATCGTTAACGTTCAGGGGGGCGGTTCTGGTACCGGACTTTCTCAAGTACAATCCGGTGCCGTTCAAATTGGTAACAGTGACCTTTTTGCCGAGGAAAAATCGGGAATTGATGCTAGTAAGCTTGTCGACTTTCAAGTTGCTGTTGCCGGGATTGCAGTTATTACAAACAAAGAAGTCTCTGTAGATAACTTGACAACAGAACAACTGCGTAAGATTTTCACTGGTGAAATCACAAACTGGAAACAGCTTGGTGGTAAAGACCTAGAGATTACTATTATTAACCGGGCAGCTAGCTCAGGATCACGCGCAACTTTCGATGCAGTGATTATGGATGGTAAATCACCAATCCGTACCCAAGAGCAAGATTCTAACGGTATGGTTAAGTCAATTGTTGCTCAGACACCAGGTGCTATTTCATACCTATCATTTGCTTACCTTGATGATTCTGTTAAAACATTGAAGTTAAATGGATTTGAACCCAAAGCTGAAAATGTTGCAACTAACGATTGGCCGATTTGGTCCTACGAACATATGTATACCAAGGGAAAACCGGATAGCTATACCAAACAATTCTTAGATTACATGATGAGTGACGAAGTCCAAGAAAACGTCGTCGCAAAAATGGGTTACATTTCCATCCATAGCATGAAAGTTACCAAGGATGCTGATGGTAAAGTCTCAAAGAAGAGTGAGGAGTAAGCATGAAAAATGAAGAATTGGTGAAACAATTAACATCACCCTCTAAAAATTCACGCCTCGAGAAGTTTGGTAAAACAATCACTTTCCTTTGCCTGGCCTTGATTGTTTTCATCGTGGCGATGATTTTACTTTTCGTTGCTCAAAAAGGGCTGGCGACTTTCTTTGTCAATAAAGTTAGCTTGGTCGAGTTTCTCTTTAGTGGTGATTGGTCACCATCTGAAGGCAAATTCGGGGCTCTACCAATGATTTTGGGATCATTCGTAGTGACTTTGCTTTCAGCCTTGGTTGCAACCCCATTTGCCATTGGAGCAGCCATCTTTATGACTGAGATTTCTCCTAAAGGGGCTAAATTCCTACAACCTGCTATTGAACTTTTGGTCGGAATTCCATCCGTTGTTTATGGATTTATTGGTCTCCAAGTCGTGGTTCCATTTGTTCGCTTAATTTTTGGTGGAACAGGTTTTGGTATTCTTTCAGGTACCTTTGTCTTGTTCGTCATGATTCTACCAACCGTAACCTTTATGACAACAGATACACTTCGTGCAGTGCCTCGTCACTATCGTGAAGCTAGTCTGGCCATGGGAGCTACACGCTGGCAAACGATTTGGCGTGTGACACTTAATGCGGCTAAACCAGGTATCTTCACGGCCGTTATCTTTGGTATGGCCCGTGCCTTTGGTGAAGCTCTGGCCATCCAAATGGTTGTCGGAAATTCCGCCGTGATTCCAACTTCTTTAACGACACCAGCAGCAACATTGACATCTGTCTTGACTATGGGAATCGGGAATACAGTCATGGGTACTGTTTCAAACAATGTCCTTTGGTCTCTCGCCTTGGTGCTCTTATTGATGAGTCTTGGTTTCAATATGTTGGTGAAATTCATTACCCGTGAGAGAAAGAGAAATTATGAACGCTAAAAAAATTGATAAAATTGCCATCAGCACGCTCTATGTGATTGCTGGCATTATTGTAACAATCCTGGCAGCCTTGATTCTCTATATCTTGGTTCGCGGGATACCACATATCAGCTGGTCTTTCTTGACTAGTCGATCATCATCCTACAAAGCTGGTGGAGGAATTGGGGTTCAACTCTACAACTCATTCTTCCTATTGGTTATTACTTTGATTATTTCTGTGCCTCTTTCAATGGGAGCTGGCATCTTCTTATCAGAATATGCTAAAAAAGGACGACTTACCAACTTTGTCCGTACCTGTATTGAAATCCTATCTTCACTACCTTCAGTGGTGGTCGGACTCTTCGGTTATTTAATTTTCGTTGTTCAATTTCAGTATGGATTTTCAATCCTATCAGGTGCCTTGGCCTTAACTGTCTTTAACTTGCCACAAATGACTCGTACGGTTGAAGATAGCTTAAGAACCGTTCACCATACCCAACGTGAAGCTGGCCTAGCTCTAGGTTTGTCTCGATGGGAAACTATCTGTCACGTTGTTGTTCCAGAAGCCTTACCTGGTATTGTTACTGGTATCGTTCTTGCTTCTGGTCGTATTTTCGGAGAAGCAGCAGCGCTTATCTATACAGCAGGTCAATCTGCACCAGCACTTAACTGGAGCGACTGGAATCCGCTTAGCATCTCTAGTCCAATTTCGATTTTCCGCCAAGCAGAGACACTTGCTGTTCACATCTGGAAGGTCAACTCAGAAGGTACGACACCTGACGCCACTGCAGTATCTGCTGGTTCAGCAGCAGTACTCTTGATTTTCATTCTGATTTTCAACTTTGGTGCACGTCGTTTGGGAGCTTACCTCCATAAGAAATTAACATCCGCTTAAAGGAGTTATCATGACAAAATACAATTGGGACGAGCGTCATATTATCACCTTCCCAGAGAAGGAGCTCGCTCTTGAAACAAAAGACTTGCATGTCTACTATGGTCAAAAAGAAGCCATCAAAGGTATTGACATGCAATTCGAGAAAAATAAAATCACAGCTCTTATTGGGCCTTCAGGATGCGGTAAATCAACTTTTCTTCGTAGTCTAAACCGTATGAATGATACGATTGATATTGCTAAGGTTACTGGACAAATCCTTTATCAAGGAGTCGATGTTAACGCAAGTAATATCAATGTTTATGAAATGCGTAAACATATTGGAATGGTTTTCCAACGTCCAAATCCATTCGCCAAGTCTATTTACAGAAATATCACCTTTGCTCACGAACGTAAAGGTGTAAGAGATAAGCAAACCTTGGACGAGATTGTTGAAACATCACTTAAGCAAGCTGGACTTTGGGATCAAGTTAAAGATGACCTTCATAAATCTGCCTTTACCCTCTCAGGTGGTCAGCAACAACGTCTTTGTATTGCAAGAGCTATTGCCGTGAAACCGCAGATTCTCCTCATGGACGAACCTGCAGCTTCATTGGACCCTGTAGCTACTATGCAGCTCGAAGAGACCATGTTTGAACTTAAGGAAGATTACTCTATTATCATCGTGACGCACAATATGCAACAAGCAGCGCGTGCTAGTGATTATACAGCATTCTTCTACCTTGGTGATCTTATCGAATATGATGAAACCAAGAAAATCTTCCAAGATGCTGCCCTACAGTCAACCAGTGACTATGTATCAGGACGCTTTGGATAGAAAGGAGCACTTATGACTGAACCAATCATTTCAATTAATGATTTATCGGTGTATTTCAATAAGAAAAAAGCCCTCAATAATGTGACAATGGATTTCTATCCAAATGAAATCACGGCCCTTATCGGTCCTTCAGGATCCGGGAAATCAACCCTACTCCGTTCTATCAACCGAATGGGAGATTTAAATCCCGAATGGACACTTACTGGTGCTGTTTCATACAACGGTCACAATGTCTACAGTCCTCGAACAGATACCGTTGAACTCCGTAAAGAAATCGGAATGGTCTTCCAACAACCCAATCCTTTTCCAATGTCAATCTATGAAAACGTGGTTTATGGCCTTCGTATCAATGGTATCAAAGATAAGGCTGTTCTTGATCAAGCAGTAGAAGAATCACTAAAGGGTGCTTCAATCTGGGAAGAGGTTAAAGACCGTCTCCATGACTCAGCACTTGGACTTTCAGGAGGGCAACAACAACGTGTCTGTATTGCACGAGTACTAGCCACATCTCCAAAGGTTATCCTTCTTGACGAACCAACGTCGGCCCTCGACCCTATATCCGCTGGTAAGATTGAGGAAACCCTCTATAACCTTAAAGAACAATACACCTTGTTGCTAGTCACTCGTTCTATGCAGCAGGCAAGTCGTATCTCACAACGAACAGCCTTTTTCCTTGATGGAGAACTCATCGAGTATTCATCAACGAAAGACATGTTCCTAAATCCACAACATAAAGAAACTGAAGATTATATTACCGGTAAATTCGGTTAAGAAAGGACAGATTACTAAAAAAATTATGATGTTACGAACTCCCTTCGAAGAAGAATTAGAAAAACTCCACAACCAATTTTACGCTATGGGTACAGAGGTTGCAGCTCAGCTTAAGAAAGCTGTACGTGCCTTTATCAGCCATGACCGTGATTTGGCTAAAGAAGTCATTGAAAATGACGAAATCGTCAATAACTACGAAACCAAACTTGAGAAAAAATCACTTGAAATTATTGCTCTACAGCAACCTGTATCAAGTGATTTGCGTACAGTTATCACCGCACTTAAAGCATCTAGCGACGTTGAGCGTATGGGTGACCATGCCGTTGCTATCGCTAAAGCAACCATCCGCATTAAAGGTGAAGAGCGTCTAACTGAAATTGAAGCTGAAATCAAGAAAATGGGGAAAGCAGTCCGCCACATGGTCGAAGATGCTCTAGATGTTTACTTGAACAGTGACGAACGACGCGCTTATGAAATCGCAGCTTCAGATGAAATCATTGATAACTATTTCCGTGATATTCAAGCCATGACAGTAGAAGGTGTTCGTAAGAATCCTGATGCCGCCTTCGCTGCCAAAGAATATTTCCAAGTACTTATGTATTTGGAACGTATCGGTGACTATGCCCGCAATCTCTGCGAGTGGGTTGTCTACCTCAAATCTGGTAAAATCATTGAACTATAGGCAAAGCTTCCAATCTATGTTATAATGGGTTTGTATTGAATAATTCAGACCCTTTTCTTTTGTAAAAGAGTCTAATATCGAAACATTTGTCAGTCTGTTTCGATGCGAAAAGTTAGATTAGGAGTATATACGTATGACAGCATCTGTTGCTCGTTTTATCGAAAGTTTCATCCCTGAAAATTACAATCTTTTCTTGGACATTAATCGTTCTGAAAAGACCTTTACAGGGAATGTTGCCATTACAGGTGAAGCCCTTGATAACCATATCTCCCTTCACCAAAAAGACCTTACCATTAGTTCCGTTCTCTTGGATAATGAATCGTTAAACTTCCAAATGGATGATGCTAACGAAGCCTTCCATATTGAACTTCCAGAGACCGGTGTTTTGACGCTTGTCATTGAATTCTCTGGTCGTATTACAGATAATATGACAGGGATTTACCCATCATATTACACCTACAATGGTGAGAAAAAAGAAATTATTTCAACGCAGTTTGAATCTCATTTTGCGCGTGAAGCCTTCCCATCTGTTGATGAACCAGAAGCTAAAGCTACTTTTGATTTCTCATTGAAATTTGATGCTGAAGAAGGCGATATCGCTTTGTCAAATATGCCTGAAATCAATAGCCATTTGCGTGAAGAGACTGGGGTTTGGACTTTTGAGACAACCCCTCGTATGTCTACATACCTCCTTGCCTTTGGTTTTGGAGCTCTTCAAGGTAAGACAGCGAAAACACAAAACGGTACTGAAGTTGGTGTCTTCGCTACAGTTGCACAAGCTGAAAACAGCGTTGACTTTGCCCTTGATATTGCCGTTCGTGTCATTGATTTCTACGAAAACTACTTCCAAGTCAAGTATCCTATCCCATTGTCATACCATCTCGCACTTCCTGACTTCTCAGCAGGTGCCATGGAAAACTGGGGACTTGTTACCTATCGTGAAGTTTACCTTCTTGTAGATGAAAATAGCTCAGCTGCAAGTCGTCAACAAGTAGCCCTTGTGGTTGCCCACGAATTGGCTCACCAATGGTTCGGTAACCTTGTTACAATGAAATGGTGGGATGATCTCTGGCTTAACGAAAGCTTTGCCAATATGATGGAGTATGTTTCAGTAGATGCCATTGAGCCTAGCTGGAATATCTTTGAAGATTTCCAAACAACTGGTGTGCCTCATGCCCTCCAACGTGATGCTACAGATGGTGTTCAGTCAGTCCACATGGAAGTTAATCACCCAGATGAGATTAATACCCTCTTTGATAGTGCTATCGTTTATGCTAAGGGTAGCCGTCTCATGCATATGCTTCGCCGTTGGTTAGGCGATGAAGCCTTTGCCAAAGGACTTAAAGCTTACTTCGAAAAACACCAGTACAACAACACTATTGGACGTGACCTCTGGAATGCACTCTCTGATGCTTCTGGTAAAGATGTCTCTAGTTTCATGGATACTTGGTTGGAGCAACCAGGTTACCCTGTTGTTAGTGCAGAAGTTGTTGATGACACTCTTATTCTTAGTCAAAAACAATTCTTCATTGGTGAACATGAAGATAAAGGGCGTCTTTGGGAGATTCCATTGAACACAAACTGGAAGGGTCTCCCAGACACACTCTCAGAAGAGCGTATTGAGATTCCAAATTATAACAAGCTTGCTGCTGAAAATAAAGGAGCTCTTCGCCTTAATACAGCAAATACAGCACATTACATCACAGATTATCAAGGTGAACTCTTGGACCAACTCTTAGAGGAATTTGCTAACCTTGATACTGTAAGTAAACTTCAGATTTTGCAAGAACGCCGTCTTCTTGCTGAAAGTGGCCGTATCTCGTATGCAAGCCTAGTCGCTCTTCTTGATCTTGTCGAAAAAGAAGAAAGCTTCTTGATTGCTCAAGCTAAGTCTCAAATCCTCGCTGGTTTGAAACGCTTTATCGATGAGGATACAGAAACAGAAGTGCATTACAAGGCTTTAGTACGTCGTCAATTCCAAAACGACTTTGAGCGTCTTGGTTTCGATGCCAAAGGTGGAGAATCAGATGAAGACGAAATGGTTCGTCAAACAGCTCTTAGCTACTTGATTCAAGCAGACTATCAACCAGCAGTCCTTGCGGCCGCAAGTGTTTTCCAAGCTCATAAAGAGAACATTGAAAGCATCCCTGCAAGTGTCCGTGGTCTCGTTCTCATTAACCAAATGAAACAAGAAAACAGTCTAACTCTTGTTGAAGACTATGTCAATGCATATGTAACAACAAATGATAGTAATTTCCGTCGTCAATTGACTCAAGCAGTTTCATACCTTAAAAACCAAGAAGGTCTCGACTACGTGCTAGGTCAGCTTAAAGACAAACATGTCGTTAAACCTCAAGACTTGTACCTATGGTATATGAATTTCCTCAGCAAATCATTTGCACAAGCAACCGTTTGGAACTGGGCGAAAGATAACTGGGATTGGATTAAGGCAGCCCTAGGTGGTGATATGAGCTTTGATAGCTTTGTTAATATCCCAGCAGGAATCTTTAAAACGCAAGAACGTCTTGATCAATATATTGCTTTCTTCGAGCCACAAACAAGTGATAAAGCCTTAGAACGTAATATCTTGATGGGAATTAAGACAATTGCCGCACGAGTAAACTTGATTGAAAAAGAAAAAGCAGCCGTTGAATCTGCCCTTAAAGATTATTAATAAGTAAAACAAGCTTTCCATGGAGGAGAGTTTGTTTTTTGTGTGTAATATTTTACATAAATTTAGTTATGTTTATGTATGATCATAAAATACTTTTAGCATAATTAAATTTATGTAAACTAAGAAATAACCACTCCAAATAGGAATGGTTAGACTAGGGTAATTATAAATTATCTAGAGCATTTTTTTGCTCATCATTGACGATATGAGTATAAAGATCAGTAACCTGAGTGGAAGCATGGCCAAGTTGGTGGCTAACTAAAACTTGAGACTTGGTAGCATCATAAAGACGTGTTGCCAGAGTGTGTCGTAGTTTATGGGGAGTCACACGTATCTTGAAATCCTGAGAATATTTGGCAACCATTTTTTCGATACTTGAAGCATCAATACGGTTTGGAACCCCTCGATATTCCGTTAAAAATAGGGCAAGGTCTTGCTTTTCAGCCTTATAGCGTTTATCACGGATACTAAGATAATTTTCAAGATAAGGTTTTGCAAAACTTGCTACATTAACTGAGTCTCGTTTGCCACCTTTTCGAGTAACATCAATGACCATCATTTTCAGATTGATATCTTTAAGGTCCAGGTTAACAGCTTCAGAAAGTCGAACCCCTGAAGCCAGTAGCAAGGCTATTATCGCTAAATCACGTTCTTTATTCTTGTAAAACGAAGATTTTGCGCGATTTGAGAGCTTAACTTCATATTCATTTTCGACATAATCAAGAAATTCCATGGTTTCATCGCCTAGAAAGAGTTTCTGTTTGATATTCTCAGCACGTGCAGCCAAGGTTTCTTTCTTTTTCTTAGTTGAAACTTTTTTCATGACGTTACGATAGAAATATGGCTCACCGTCAGGACCCTCGACCTCCTCAGTTAAATACTTATAGAGACTAGATAGAGCTGAAAGCGTACGGTTAATGGTTGTTTGCGAAACTCCCTGTTTCTTGGAATAGGTATTTAAGGACGGACGTTCACGTAGATAGAGCACAAATGACTCCATGTCTTTTTTAGTTAGATTTTCCAGAGTTTTGATGTCGATTGAGACAATATCATGAGCATCTGAAATACCTGAGTCAGTCAACCAGTCAAAAAAGCGTTTATATTCCTTAAGGTATTCGTATAAGGTCGTAAAAGAATATGGAACCGATAGTTTAGACTGATAATACTCCAGAACAAACCAGGGCATTAGAGATTTGTATTCTTCAATTTTTTCGAGTAAGAGTTCACGTTTCATTTATTTTTTCTCCAAAATTACTTAATAGAAGTATATCACACCCTTATCTTTCTTTCAAGAAAATTACAGTTTTTCGGAAAGATGTTATAGGATGTTTTCTCTTAGAGTCTTTATAGGTTTACTATCTGAATATATAAAATACCACACTAGATCAATCAGATACTAACTTCCAGAACCAATGCGAAAATATCTATATCGTTATTTCGCTCTGAAAGATTTTTCCCAAGAAAAAACAACCTGGAGTTTTCCAGATTGTTCAAACAATGATTAAGCTACAATAGCTTTTGCAACCTCCTCGGTTGTCATACGTGAGAAATAATGTGTTGTGTCAATAGTTTTAAGTTTTGCCAAGACATCTTCGTACTCGTAAGGTACACCAACCAACAATTCTTCAATATCTGATACATCTCCGATACCAAAGAAATCTCCGTAAATCTTAACAGATTTAATGATTGAATTTTCAACGTTGGCATAGGTTGAGATCTTACCAGCTGGGTAACGAACATTACGTTCTACTGTGTATTCTGGTGACTGTCCGTAAGTCCAATCCCATGTATTGAATTGTTTCTCATAAGAATCCTGAATCTTAGCCAATTCGCTTTCAGAAAGTACATATTCTGTCATTTCTGGGTAGAATTCTTTCATTTTTTCCAAGATTTTATCTGAGAATTCATTTACAGTGATTTTTTCTGGCAATTCGTCGACGATGTTGGTCACACGAGCACGTACAGATTTAACGCCTTTTGATTCGATTTTGTCTTTGCTGACTTTAAGGGCTTGACCAAGAACCGACATATCAACGTCAAAAAGCAAGCACCCATGGTGCATCATACGACCTTTATAGTAAGCTTGAGCATTTCCACAGAACTTTTTACCATCGATTTCAAGGTCATTACGACCAGTAAATTCAGCCTTAACTCCCAAATCAGCAAGTGTGGCGATTACAGGTTGAGAGAAAGTCTTAAAGTCAAAAGCACCTTCATCTGCCTTATTAGAGATGATGGTATAGTTCAGGTTATTCAAATCGTGATAAACAGCGCCACCACCAGACAAACGGCGAACAACCTTGATACCATGAGCATCTGTATATTCTTTGTTAATCTCTTGAATGGTATTTTGGTGTTTACCAACAATGATAGCTGGACGGTTAATCCAAAGAATGAACAATTCATCTTCATTCACCAATTCACGAAAAGCATAGGCTTCCAAAGCAATATTATAGGCAGGATCATTTGATGTATTTACGATATATTTCATGAGGTCTCCTCTTGTAATGTGATACTTATATTATAAAGGAAATCGGAGACAAAGTACACGAAGACGCCTTAAGTATAAGGATTTTCATGATATAATAGTATAAAATATATGGGGAGTTTTGACATGATACAAAATCCTAGTAAATTGAGTCTCTTTTTCTCAAGGCTAACTAATAAAATAAATAAAAAGTTCAAAATAGCCTTAGCTCTGCTTCTTTTTGTAACCCTTGGAATTTTTCTCTATAATGCCTACCAAAGAGCTTATAAGCCTTACCTCTATGATAAGGAGAATTACTATTACAAGGCTTATCATTACAGTGTCAAGAAGATAATACCTCAAAGAAAAGTTGTCAAAGATATTGAGATTGAGGTTCTACACTTCGGAAAAGACGATTTTCCAGATGATTTGTCTACCTATAAGGTCGGCCATTATATTGATAAAGGAATTGATCCCCGAAGACTTTTCTTACATATTACTTTTACAGATAATACCAATATGACTTTACCTTTTGGACAGGTGACCTCTACTGAAAACCATTATGAAGAATATCAAAACTATTTCGATCATAAAGTTTTTGAAGTCGGTCCAGGCTTTGATAAAGAATGGTTTTCTAATGCGGAGAATTACAGACAAATGATTCAGCGTTTCCCAGGATTACATGATAAAACAATGGATACCGACTTCGAATTATATCTAAGGGATTTTCTCTTTTTGATAGTTCCTGGCGATACCCTATATCAAACTGGAGCTGTCAAAGAAGGCGTCAGTAAATACCACTTTAAGTTGAAAAATCCTAAATCAGGAATAATGCAAAGTTATTTTATCTATGGAAATGAAGGCAAAATTCCATTATGGGATTGGCAAACTCCCTTTGTTACTTTTGATAAAGATTTTGCTAACAAAGAAAGAATCCAGGAATTTTTCGATGACTACGAAATTAGAGAGTATGGAAATTATTGGAATGGCATCTACCATATACAATTCCCTCACTTAAATTCATTTAGAGGTGACAGATACAACTTTTATAAAATGGCTTTTTACTCAGATGAATTTAAAAATTTTCCACTAAGCCTTGATTTAACAGGTAAGAGCGAGAATTTTAAAATTACCATAACAGATTCATACCTACAAGAAGAATCCAGAACTGCAAAAGATCAAATCCATTATCTAAAATACTCAACATCTAAAACTTATGATGCATCAAATAAAGAAGCATATATTAATGATATATTGAATCATTAATATAACTGACAGAATTAAATTTATGTAAACACAGCTAACTATCTAAATTAGCTGTGTTTTTTTCATGCAAAAAAACAAGACCATTTCTGATCTTGTTTCCTTCTATGCAACTAGATTTTTATTTTGTGTGCCAGATGTCTTTGTCATACTGTTCGATTGTACGGTCAGATGAGAAGAATCCTGCTTCAGCGATGTTGTAAACAACTTTTTTGTTCCATGCATCTTGATCTTCGTAAGCTGCGTATACTTCTTCTTTCTTGTCGATGTATTCAGCCAAGTCAATCAAAGTCATGAACCAGTCTTTAGAGATAAGTTCTTTTTGGAGACGTTCCAAGCGTTCTTTATCTCCAACTTTAACGAGGTCTTCACTTACGATAAAGTCAACAGCTGCTTTGATGTTAGCATCTTTTTCGTAGTAATCACGTGATACATAACCTTCTTTTTCGTAAAGGTCGATGATTGTATCAGAGTCTTTACCGAACGTGAAGATGTTTTCTGGTCCTACCAATTCAGCAATCTCAACGTTGGCACCGTCCATTGTACCAAGAGTGAGGGCACCGTTAAGCATGAATTTCATGTTACCTGTACCTGAAGCTTCTTTAGAAGCCAATGAGATTTGTTCTGAGATATCTGTTGCTGGAATAAGGTGTTCAGCAACTGTTACGTTGTAGTTTTCAACCAAGTGAACGTTGAGGTATTTGCTTACTTCTGGATCATTGTTGATGAGTTCAGAAAGTGACAAGATCAAGTGGATGATGTCTTGAGCAATAACGTAGGCAGGAGCTGCTTTACCACCAAAGATGATAGTGATTTTACGTTTTGGAAGGTTTCCTTTTTTGATTTCCAAGTATTTGTGGATGACATACAAAGCGTTCATTTGTTGACGTTTGTATTCGTGGAAACGTTTGATTTGAGTATCAATGATTGAGTTTTCATCAAGATCGATACCTTTGTTGGCTTTAAGATAACGTTTAAGTGACAACTTGTTATCATATTTGATTTCAGCCAAACGTTTGTGAACTGCTGGATCATCTGCAAAGGCAGCCAATTTTTCCAATTGAGTTGCGTCAGTAAGGTAACCATCGCCAATCAATTCTTTGATGTAATCAGCAAGTTCTTGGTTTGAGAATTCCAACCAACGACGGAATGTAATACCGTTTGTTTTGTTGTTGAAGCGTTCTGGGTAAAGGTCGTAGAATGGTTTCAACTCAGAAGATTTAAGGATTTCTGTGTGAAGTGCTGCTACACCGTTAACGCTTGTAGAGAAGTGGATATCCATGTGTGCCATGTGAACACGTTTGTCTTTGTCAATGATTTGAACACGTGGATCTTCGAATTTTTCACGAATGATAGCATCCAATTTCTTGATGATAACAACAAGGTGTGGAACAACTTCTTCAAGGTAGTCAAGAGGCCATTTTTCAAGGGCTTCAGCCAAGATAGTGTGGTTTGTGTAACCAACCATTTTGCTTACGATTGCTACTGCTTCATCAAATTCAAATCCATGTTTTTCTGTCAAAAGACGGATCAATTCTGGAATTACCATTGATGGGTGAGTATCATTGATTTGTACGTAAGCGTAATCTGGAAGATCATGAAGGTTAGATCCACGTTCGATAGCTTCGTCAATCAAAAGTTGAGCAGCATTTGATACCATGAAGTATTGTTGGTAGATACGCAAGAGCTCACCTTTACGAGTTGAGTCATCTGGGTAAAGGAAAAGTGTCAAGTTCTTTTGGATTTCGTCTTGATCAAAAGTGATTCCTTTATCAATCAAACCGTAGTCCACACCATTGATATCAAAGAGGTTAAGGTAGTTCTTAGTTTCTTTCTTATAACCCAAGATATCCAAACGGTCCAAACGAGATTTCAAAGTAAAGTTTTTGAATGGAACATCGTAAGAGATATCAGTTGGTACCAACCATGATTGATCTTCAATCCAGTAGTTTGGTTCTGCATCTTGTTTGTTATCTTTGAAGACTTGTTTGAAGAGACCACAGTGGTAGTTAAGACCAACACCTTCACCGTTGATGCCAAGTGTTGACATAGAATCGATGAAACATGAAGCCAAACGTCCCAAACCACCGTTACCAAGAGATGGTTCTGGTTCAACGTCTTCAATTTCGCTGATTGATTTACCAGCAGCATCCAATTCAGCCTTAACATCTTTGTAGATACCCAAGTTGATCAAGTTGTTAGACAAAAGTTTACCGATCAAGAATTCAGCTGAGATATAGTAAACTTTACGTTTGCTATCGTTTTTAGGTTTTGGAGCAGCTGCTTCTTTTACGAATTCCAACAAAAGATAGTAGATTCCTTCGTTTGAAAGGTCCTTAAGATTTTTGTTTTTTGCTTCAACATATTGTGTAAATGTAGCCATTTTAGTTATTACCTCGATTATATCTTTCTGTAATGTCTGTCAAAAATTCTTTCTTGTCGACAGTAATTTCACCTGGAAGCATACGCCATTTCCAGTTTTGACCAACTGTGTTAGGGAAGTTTGTACGGCTATTTTCAGGTTTATCAAGGATATCCTGCATAGTCGCAATAGCTGTGTTGCTTACAGTAGCAAAGAGGGTGCGAAGAAGAGCACGTGTGATTGGTTCACCTTGACGACGGTTGATGTATGCATCAGTATAATCACGTTGCTCTTGCGTCAAGTTGTCGTACCAACCGTTGATTACTTCGTTATCATGTGTACCTGTGTAGGCAACTGAATGTTGTGTGTATACGTGTGGAATGTCAATGCTATTTCCAGTAGTATCGTAGAATCCAAATTGAACAATCTTCATTCCAGGGTAACCACAGTCTGCAAGAAGTTTACGTGTCTTATCATCAATGTTACCAAGGTCTTCGGCAATGATTTTAAGATCACCCAATTCTTCTTTAACCACTTTGAAAAGGTCATAACCAGGTCCAGGAACCCATTCACCATTTTCAGCAGTTTCATCTCCTCCAGGAATTTCCCAGAAGTCAGAGAACCCTTTGAAGTGGTCAATACGCAAGTAATCATAAAGTTTAAATGATTCTTGAATACGGAATACCCACCAAGCATAATTTTCTGCTTTGTGTTTATCCCAAGCATAGATTGGGTTACCCCAAAGTTGACCAGTTGCTGAGAAGTTATCAGGTGGAACTCCTGCAATGTAACGCGGTTTACATTCAGCGTCTAGTTTGAAGAGATGTGGTTGAGTCCAAACTTCAACACTATCAGCTGAAATGTAGATTGGCATGTCACCGATGATTTGAATACCATTTTTGTTAGCATAAGCTTTTAGTTCTGCCCATTGGCTAAAGAAGAGGTATTGTACTACTTGGTGATATGTGATAACATCAGCAAGTTCTTTGCGAAGTTTCTCAAGAGTTGCTTCATCGCGTTTAACTGCTTTTTTATCATCCCAATCTTGAAGTGCTTTGTTATCGAAGTGTTCTTTGATAGCCATGAAATCAGCATAATCAGCTAACCAGTTAGCATTTTTAGTTTTAAAAGATTCGAATCTTTTAGTTTCTTTCTTATCTGCTAAAATTGCTTTAACTGCTTTTTCAAGAATTGGACGACGTGCTTCGTAAACTTTAGCATAGTCAATAAACTCAGGATCTGACCCAAAGTCAGCGTTTTTAACATCAGCTTTAGTTAAAAATTTGTCACGAATAAGGAAATCCAAATCGATAAAGTGTGTATTTCCTGCTACCGCTGAGAATGATTGGTAAGGTGAATCCCCATAACTTGTTGTAGTAAGTGGCAAAATCTGCCAGTAAGTTTGTTTTGTTTCTTTTAAGAAATCAACAAAGTCATAGGCTGCTTGACCGAAAGATCCGATCCCGTAGTCACCTGGAAGTGATGTGATGTGCATCAAAACACCGCTTGCTCGTTTGTTCATAACGTTTACCTCAAATTATTTTTTACACTTATTATTATAATGCAAACGTTTGCATTAGTCAAGAATTTTTAACAAAAAAATAAAAAATTTATAGCTCTTTAAAATAAAGTTCGTAAAACAAGCGCTTACATTACGGGAGTATTTTCTTAAATCTTTATTTCTATTGAATTCGAAAAATAGGTTTCTTTTTAAACGAAAAAAGTAGCCGGCTGTTTTTCTAACCAACTACTTGGATGCTCCTTAACCTATTAGGGATAAGTTCAGACGCTTTCTCTTTCTATAAGTTTAAATGGAATAATGACTTTTTGCGACTTAATCTTAGTCGCTTTAAGAATCCCAAGAAGGTTTTGAACACTTTCTTTAGCTAGTGCCTGAATATTAATGTCAAATGTGGTCAAGAAAGGATGCATGATTTCAGCAAAAGTCGAATTATTGAAAGAAATAATGGCATAATCTTCAGGAACTCTAAATCCTTGGTTGTTTAACCATTGAATGAGACGAAGGGCAATAAGGTCATCCTTAACAATCAAAGCTGTCGGAGAAAATCTTTCCAATTCCTTTTTAAAAGTCTCGATTGTTCGAGCTGAAAATACAAGTTCAGGTAAGACATCCAAATTTAGATTGTCTGCCACTTCCTGATACCCTTGATAACGTTCCTGTCCTACTTGCCCAAATAAATCGTCTGTGACAAAACCAATCTTTCGGTGACCTTTTGCCTGTAAGTAGTTCACAGCTTCATGACCTAATTCCTTATTATCATTATCAATATAGGTTACTTTATTTTCATTATCCACTGCTGCTCCAACCACTACAAAAGGTACTTTTTGTTTTAATAAGTAATCTTTAACCGGATCTTTCTTTTCTGAATAGAGAATTATAAAGCCATCTGCCCGTTTTTGGCGATGCATGAGCTCAACTTGCTTGACTAATTCCTCTAGAGTAGCACCCGTAGCAATACTAACGACCTGAGAATGACAACTAGCCTCTTCATTGATTGCTGTTAAAATCTCCATATAGAAGGGCTGGCTGATATTTTCACGGTCTGTTAAGGGAGGAAGAACAACACCTAAACTATGAGTTAAGCCTGTTGCCAACATTTGTGCTGCTGAGTTTGGTACATAACCTAATTCTTCCATAGCTGCTCTTACTTTAATTTTTGTTTCTTCTGATATAGCCGAGTTATCTTTTAATGTCCTACTTACCGTTGATGGGCTGACTCCAGCCTTCTTAGCAACATCTTTAATTGTAGCCATTATGTCCCTCTCATTCTCATAAAATTTTCTATATAGTCGTAAAATATAAGAACAATTATAAACTAGATAGGTGTTTTATGCAATCGTTTGCAAAAAAAATAATTTTTTTTATAAAATACTTGACAAACGATGAAAGCGATTGCATAATGGTTATCGTAAACTAAATTTCTGGAGGAAATAGAAATGAAAAAATGGCAAAAGGTATTACTTGGTAGTGCTGGACTTCTCGTGGCTGGGTCGCTCTTGGTGGCTTGTGGGTCAAACTCAAGCAAGAGCTCAAGCTCAGATAGCAAGACTTTGAAACTTTGGGTACCAACTGGTGCTAAGAAATCTTACTCAGATACAGTAGCACAGTTTGAAAAGAAATCTGGTTACAAAGTTGATATGGTTGAAATGGAAGATCCAAATGCTCAAGAAAACTTGACTAAGGATGCTTCTACTGCTGCAGATGTCTTCTCACTTCCACATGACCAACTCGGTAAATTGGTAGACGCTGGAGCTATCCAAGAAATCCCAGAGCAATACTCAAAAGAAATTGCTGAGCAAGATACTGAACAAGCTGCTGTAGGTGCTCAATACAAAGGTAAAACTTACGCCTTCCCATACGGTATCGAAACTCAAGTTACATACTACAACAAATCTAAACTTAATGAAGAAGATGTGAAATCATATGAAACAATCACTTCTAAAGCTAAATTTGGTAGCAACTTGAAAGAAGTTAATGCTTATGTAACTGCTCCTCTCTTCCTTTCAGTTGGTGACACACTCTTTGGTCCTAACGGTGAAGATGTGAAAGGTACTAACTGGGGTAACGAGGCTGGTGTGAATGTTCTTAAATTCATCGCAGCTCAAAAAGACAATAAAGGATTTGTCAATGTCGATTCAGCTAACATGATGGCTAAATTCGAAGATGGTTCTGTTGATGCTTTCCAATCAGGACCATGGGACTACGCTGCAGCTGCTAAAGCTGTTGGTAAAGACAATCTTGGTGTTGCTGTTTACCCAACAGTTAATATCGGTGGTCAAGACGTTCAACAAAAAGCCTTCATGGGTGTTAAACTTTACGCAGTTAACCAAACACCATCTAAAGGTAACGCAGAACGTATCGCTGCTTCTTACCAATTGGCACAAGCTTTGACAAGCAAAGACAGTCAAAATAACCAATTCACTAATGAAGACCGTCACATCATCCCAGCTAACAAAGAAGTTCAAGCTTCTGAAGCTGTTCAAAAGGATGCTCTTGCACAAGCTGTAATCACTATGGGTTCATCTGATCAGTACACAACTGTTATGCCTAAACTTAGTCAAATGTCAGTCTTCTGGACTGAAAGTGCTGCTCTTATGAGTGATGCATATAACGGTAAAATCAAGGAAGACCAATTCCTTACTAAATTACAACAATTTGATAAAGATTTGGCAGCAGCTAAATAAGAATCCTAACTATGAGAAGGTAAAGAGGCAGGTCAGGTTCCTAGCCTCTTTATCTATCACTAATTAATCATTTATCTGAGGAGATATCTATGTCACAAACAATCTACGACACAACTCCTATGCGCCAGGTCTTCAAAGAAGGTACATGGGATGTCAAATTGTCCTTTCTGGTAATGGGATTGGCAAACTTGGTCAACAAACAGTTCACCAAGGGCTTGCTCTTCCTCCTTTCTGAGATTGCCTTCTTAGTAGCCTTCGTTATCCAAATCATCCCTGCACTTAAAGGTATGATTACCTTAGGGACTCAAGAACAAGGTGAGGCCGTTAAAGAAGTTAATGGGGTTAAGCTTACTGTTCAGGTCGCTGGAGATAACTCTATGCTCTTGTTGATTTTTGGACTTGCTTCACTGATCTTCTGTGCAGTCTTCGCTTATATTTACTGGTGTAACCTTAAGAGTGCTCGTCATCTCATGGCTCTCAAACAGTCTGGACGTAAAGTTCCTAACTTTGTCGAAGACTTCAAGACCTTGGCCGATGGTCGTTTCCACATGGGACTTATGACTATACCATTGATTGGAGTTTTGCTCTTCACAATCTTGCCTTTGATCTACATGATCTGTTTGGCCTTTACTAACTTTGACCACAATCACCCAGCACCTAAATCACTCTTTGACTGGGTTGGTTTCTCAAGTTTTGGTGAAGTTTTGCAAGGTCGTATGGCTGGTACTTTCTTCCCACTTTTGACATGGACCTTGATTTGGGCAGTTGCTGCAACAGCAACAACTTTCTTCTTCGGTATTGTCCTTGCTCTCTTGCTCAACACTAAGGGGCTTAAATTCAAGAAAGTATGGCGTACACTCTTTGTTATCACTATCGCCGTTCCTCAGTTCGTATCCCTTCTTTTGATGCGTAACTTCCTTAATGACCATGGTCCTTTAAATGGTTTGCTTCAAACCTTGCATCTCACTAATGGGCCTATTCCATTCTTGACTGATCCTCTCTGGGCTAAGTTCTCTATTATCTTTGTTAATATGTGGATTGGTATTCCGTTCACAATGTTGGTCGCAACTGGTATCATCATGAACTTGCCAACTGAGCAGATTGAAGCTGCTGAAATTGATGGAGCAAGCAAATTCCAAATCTTCAAGAGCATCACTTTCCCACAAATTCTCTTGATCATGGCACCATCATTGATTCAACAATTCATCGGTAATATCAATAACTTCAACGTTATCTACTTCCTTACTGGTGGTGGACCTACTAACTCTGAATACTATCAAGCGGGTTCAACTGACCTCTTGGTAACTTGGCTCTACAAACTGACTGTTAGCGCTAAAGACTACAACTTGGCATCTGTTATCGGTATCTTGATTTTCGCCATCTCTGCAACATTCAGTCTCTTGGCCTACACAAGATCATCTTCATTCAAGGAAGGGGCTGCTAAATAATGAAACGTAAGAAAAATCTTTACCTAACTGGTACTTATATTCTATTGACAGTTCTAGCTGTTATCTGGTTGATTCCTATTATTTGGATCTTCCTTACAAGTTTCCGTGGTGAAGGAGCTAATGCGGTTCCTTACTTCTTCCCTAAGACTTACACTTTTAATAACTACATTAAACTGTTTACCAGCGATGCTTATCCATTTGGAAAATGGTTCATCAATACCTTCATCGTTGCCACATGTACATGTATCCTCTCAACTTTGATTACCGTTGGGATGGCCTACTCACTTAGTCGTATTAAATTCAAACACAGAAATGGCTTCTTGAAGTTGGCACTTGTGCTTAACATGTTCCCTGGATTCATGTCAATGATCGCGGTCTACTACATTTTGAAGGCCCTCAATTTGACACAAACCTTGACATCTTTGGTTTTGGTTTATTCTGCTGGGGCTGCACTAGGTTTCTACATTGCGAAAGGTTTCTTTGATACCATTCCTTACTCATTGGATGAATCAGCAATGATTGATGGCGCAACTCGTCTTCAAATCTTCACTAAGATTACCTTGCCACTTTCTAAACCAATCATCGTCTACACTGCCCTCATGGCCTTCATGGGACCTTGGGTAGACTTCATCTTTGCATCTGTTATCCTCGGTGACGTTAAAGATAAATATACGGTTGCCCTTGGACTCTATCAAATGCTTAACCAAGACGCTATCAATGAATGGTTCCTTCCATTTACCGCAGGTGCTATTATCATCGCCATCCCAATCACCCTTCTCTTTATCTTCATGCAGAAATACTATGTTGAAGGTGTAACCGGCGGATCAGTTAAATAATAAAGGATAAATGATATGACAACTCTTAAACTGGATAAAATTTACAAAAAATACCCAAATGCAACTCACTACTCTGTCGAAGATTTCAGTATCGATATCAAAGACAAGGAATTCATCGTTTTCGTAGGTCCTTCAGGATGTGGTAAATCAACAACTCTCCGTATGGTTGCTGGTCTCGAAGAAATCACAGAAGGTAAACTCTATATCGATGGTGAAGTGGTTAATGACAAATCACCAAAAGATCGTGACATTGCCATGGTATTCCAAAACTATGCACTTTACCCTCACATGACTGTTTATGAAAATATGGCCTTTGGTCTTAAACTTCGTAAATATAAAAAAGACGATATCGACAAACGTGTGCGTGAAGCTGCTGCTAGCCTTGGTTTGACTGAGTTCTTAGATCGTAAGCCTGCAGACCTATCTGGTGGTCAACGTCAACGTGTAGCTATGGGACGTGCTATCGTTCGTGATGCTAAAGTCTTCCTTATGGATGAACCTCTCTCAAACTTGGATGCTAAGCTTCGTGTGACCATGCGTGCTGAAATTGCTAAAATTACTCGTAATATTGGTGCAACTACTATCTACGTTACCCACGACCAAACAGAAGCTATGACTCTTGCTGACCGTATCGTTATCATGAGTTCTACTAAAAATCCTGATGGTTCTGGTACTATCGGTCGTATCGAACAAATTGGTACACCTCAGGAACTTTACAATGAACCAGCCAACAAATTTGTTGCTGGATTTATCGGAAGTCCTGCTATGAACTTCTTCAATGTTAAGGTTGATGGCAACCGTATCACTAACTCTGAAGGCTTGGATATTGCAATTTCTGAAGGTCAAGCTAAAATCTTGAAAGAAACAGGTTATCAAGGCAAAGAAGTTATCTTTGGTATCCGTCCTGAAGATGTTTCAAGCCGTCCAATCGTTCAAGAAGTATATCCAGATGCCAATATAGATGCTGAAGTCGTCGTTTCAGAGCTTCTTGGTGCAGAAACAATGCTTTACCTAAAACTTGGAGGAACTGAATTTGCTGCCCGTGTTGATGCGCGTGACTTCCACAATCCAGGTGAAAAAGTAAATCTTACTTTCAGCGTTGCAAAAGGTCATTTCTTCGACGCTGAGACAGAAAAACGTATCAGTTTGTAAGATAAAAAAATCAGCTCAAGAGGGCTGATTTTTTTGTATGGCATGATTAAACTACCTTCTAACTTTTACTTCCTGAGACTCACTAAACAACTCTCTCAATCTATGATATAATATCCCTTGGCACCTCGACACCGCCTACGAAGGGAGGTGAGTTTGCCTATGATGGATTTACTATTCAAAACTATCATCGGACCTATTGTGGTCGGTGTTATCCTTCGTCTGATCGACAAGTGGTTAAACAAGGATAGATAGTGCTAAAAAAGACCCCGAGCTTATGTGGAAGTTAGCTTGGGGTCTTTTCTTGCCTATGATATAGACTTACTATTCAATACAGGTGTATTATGTCATAAAAGCTTAGAATTGTCAAGAAAATAGAGTATCTAGGAACTAGTCTTTCTTCCCAGTCTCTTGATCCTTTTTATCTTCATCAGTCTTATTTACAGCTGCTTTAAATTCGGCTAGCATTTTACCGATGGATTGGCCAAGTTCTGGCAAGCGTTTAGGACCAAATATGAGGAGGGCTCCTAGGACAATAATGATAAGTCCTGGGGCTCCGATATCACGTAGAATTCCCATGAGATTTCCTTTCTATTTATCTTTATATTTTCTTTGTTTACGTTTATAAATGAGCTTACTTAGAGTTACGCTAACTTCATAAAGCAAGATTAAGGGTGCCGTCATGGCCAGGTCACTGATAAAGTCAGCTGGTGTTAGAATGACCGCCAAAACTAAGAGAATAAAGTAAGCATAGCGTCTATAGTGTGTCAGAAAAACTGGTGTTATTATGCCGATAGATGTCAAAAAACTCACAACTACGGGAAGTTCAAAGAGAACAGCCAAAGGCACTGTCGTATGCAGTAAGAAACTAAGGTAGTTCTGTGCTGTAATTTGTGTATTAAAGAGCCCTTCGCCTAGTTTTAAAAGCACTTCTAAGATAGCAGGACTAACAAAATAATAACCAAAAGCCAAACCCAATACAAAACAGACAAAAGTTGCTGGGATATAAGCAAAGATAGCACGCGCTTCATTGTCCCTCAAACCTGGTTTCACAAACTGCCAAATCTGGTAGGTGGTGAAAGGCAAAGTGACCGTAAAAGCCATGAGACTAGCCAAGTTAATGTAAATCCAAAGAATATCGTTAGGCCCTAGAACTAATAAAGGCTTGTCAAATCCTCTGGTTAGATAAGCATAGAGTTGCCCAGCAAACAACAGAGTAATACAAAAAACTAGGAAAAAGCACAACACTACTGCAATGAAACGTCTCCGAAATTCCACCAGATGCTCAACAATTGTCATCTCATCCTTATTTCTTACCATGCTGTTTCACCGTCACAAAGGCAATAATAGCAATAAAGATAAGTTGTGGAATCAAGACTTCCCAGCTTGGATAGATACCAGCCCAATCAATGGTTGGGAAACCACTAATCAAATGATTAGACATCATATTAGTCAACTGAAGGGCATGAACACTGACACCGAGCATCTTGAAGGCCAAGGCATAAATCAACCAAGTCAAAATAAAGAAAATGCGGTGCGGTTTAATATAGTGACTCGCTTTAGTCATAGCCACAGCAATGATAACAAGAACTGCAATGGCTGAAGCAATACCAATCAAGAAATTAGCTGTCGTGATACATGGGACAATACCGACATAGAAAAGAATAGTCTCGGCACCTTCACGGAAGACAGCCAAGAAACTGAGTGCAAACATGGACACAAAGCTTCCAGTAGCCGTCACTGTCTTCATCTGGCGGTCCATAAAATCATTCCACTGTTTGACTGAAGACTTGCTATGGAGCCAGATTCCAATCAGAATCATCATCGCAACTGCAAAGATACCAACGCCACCTTCAATAATTTCACGGTTAGCCCCCGAGGTCACAGCTGGAAAGACAACTTGTAAGATAACAGCTATAACTGCGCTAGCAAGAACACCAGCAATGGCTCCACCATAAACCCATTTGAGTCCCTTACGCATCTTGGCTGCCTTAAGAGTTGTCACAAGGGCCATAACAATGAGGAGGGCTTCAACCCCTTCACGTAAGAGAATCAACATGGCATCAAAGGCATTATAAGAAGCACTTGTATCAATAGCAGATAGGTCTGTGATCAAGGCTTGCAGTTTGTCTTGGTAAGCTTTTTCTTTTCCCTTAACCATTATAACAGGTGTTTCACTTTCCACGCGCGTATAAAGGCTTGGATTAGTTGTGCTTACATCGCCTTCAATGGTTGGCCAGATAGTGATGAACTTCTTCATAGTTGCCGCAGCCGTTTTTTCATCACCTGCTTGGAATTGACCTAGAGCCTTTTCCAAGAGCTTAATACCATCTTTTAGGGTTAAACTTGAGCTTGTGCTATCAAGAGGGACACCCTTGATAAAGTCATCAATCCCACCCTTGAGATCATCATAAGATGACTGGATGCTGGTGAAATCAGTAGGCTCCGTCTCAATGCTACTTCGCAAAAGTGAAATGGCCGTCTCAATCTTGCCGTAGTAGGCAGTACTGTGGTCACGGACAACAGCTTCATTTCGCGTCCAAGCATTATTTAATTCACTGTAAGTTTTGCGTGTTGCAGTCAGGTCTTTGGCCGTAATGGCATCCTGTAAGTTTTTGAAATAAGGCTCTAGGCGTGTTTCAAGTTTTTCCTTTTCGGCATCTAAATCAACAGGATTTTGCTCTTTCTCAAATTTAAGAAGGGCTGACGAAATGGAGGTTAGGTCCTCTTCTGTCACGTCACCCTTAATATCAAGAGCTTTGCTAACTTTTTTACCTGCCTTAGAATCGTGATTTTCTTTTGTTTCGAAATCAGTCTTAATCTCAGCAACCAATTCCTTAGCTTTTGTTTGATCTTTATTTTGAACAGCTGTTGTGGCATCTGTAATTTTGATATAGAGGTCACTATATGATTCAGCAGCTACCGGATAGGTCCAGAATAAGGCTAAAAGCCCAAGCAAAACGAGGAGTTTATTCAAAGAGTGCTTGACCAAGGTAGCCTCCTTTCTCCACGCCAGCAAAGCAAGCAAAGAGCCCACTTCCGATATGGGTGATGTACTCGTTCATCTTGTCTACAGCACCAAGATTGGTCTGAATTTTAACAAAACGGTCTGGATCCTTCTGGTAGGCAATGAAAATCAAACCTGAATCAAACTGGCCAGTTCTCTCATCAATGCCATCTGAATAAGAATATGAACGACGTAAGATAGGAAGGTCTACTTCTTTAGCCAAACGCACATGCGAATCGACTGGTAATTTTGACAAATCTACTTCGTCAAACTCATCTTTCTTACCAAAGGGAGCGCCTGATTCCTTGTAACGACCAAAGGTGTTTTCCTGTTCCTGCAAGTTGGTACGATCCCAAGTCTCCAAATGCATCTGTACCAGACGAAGAGCCATATAAGAACCACCCTTCATCCAATCTTGACTATCAGTCCAGACAACCTTGTTGAATTCCTTTTCTGTCGTAACATTGGCAGTACCGTCCTTGAAACCAAAAAGATTTCGAGGCGTTTCCTTGCGGTCTCCGATAGCTGCAAACCCTGATTTGCTCCACTTCATGGTGATTTTATTACGACCTTTACGAATCAGATTGCGGACAGCGTGGAAAGCTACTTGTTCATCGTCCGCACAGGCTTGAATCACGATATCACCACCCGTATACTTGTCCTGCAACTGCTCCTTAGGAAATGGAGGCAAATCACGGAAGAGCTTAGGACGTTTGGATTCTAAACCAAGTTTTTTAAGAAAGTCAGCCGAAACTCCAAAAGTCAGACTCAGGCGATAGGGATTGAGTCCCACCGTTTCGCCTGTATCCGTAGGAGGCAAGAGGGCATTAGAACCGTCTTTTTTGACTAACTCTCCTTCGACCAATTTACTACTATAATCTGTCCAGTCTTTAAAAAGCTGGATGACTTCTTTTTTATCGGTTGTATGAAGATCTAGTACCACCAAGTAGCAAGCCTTCTGCATAGGAGTCGTAATCCCAGCCTGGTGCTTGCCAAAGAAGCTAATATCTTCATCACCATCATAAGCCTTTTTACTTGAACTATCCTGATTAGCGAAAAAAGCAGATGCACCAGAAAGACCAAGCGCAAGCCCAGCCCCTCCAATACCTGCTTTTTTAAGAAATTCACGACGGTCCATTTTTTGATCTAAAAATTTTTCGTCAGTCATTTTTCTTATTTCCCATCTAGGATAACACCCATTTGTGATAATGGTTCACCAAGTTTAGTTACAGCTTCGGCCAATTCCTTAGTATCTGTCTCACTCAAATCTGTATAAGACTTATAGTTTTTCTCATCAGTCATGTGTTTGTCCAAAAGACCATTCACATTCTTGAATTCAGTTTCCAGAGTCTTAACAAGTTTAGCATCTTTCTTCTGAATCAACGGTTTGAAGAGTTCAAAGATTTTTTCTGCCCCTTCAATATTGGCACGGAAGTCGTAAAGATCAGTGTGTGAGAAGACCTCTTCTTCACCTGTAATCTTTTGAGTTGCTACTTCGTTCAGAAGGTCAACAGCACCTGTCAACATGATATCTGGAGTAACTTTAACAGTTGCAATTTTAGCCTTGAGTTCCTTAATATCGTTAACCAATTGATCTACATAGGCATCTGTACCCTCTGTCGTGTTGTCTTGCCACATGATACGTTCGATACGGTGGAACCCTGACCAACCGTCTTCTGATTTATTTTCGTCCATGTAATCAACCAAACGGTAGTCGATTTTCACGTCAGACTCACCAAAGCTTTCTGCAATCGGCTCTGAACGCTCGTAAGCCATACGAATCAATGGGTATTGTTTCTTAGCTTCTTCAAGATTTCCTGACTTGAGGGTTTCACTGAATCCCTCAGTATCTTTCAAAAGCTGATCAATTTCGCCTTCTACGAAAGTCTTATAATCACTTGTGGCCTGCTTCAATTGCTTTTGCTCACTGGCTGTGAGTTTTGAGCTAGTTAAACTTGAATGACTTGAATTACCAGATTTGGCACAAGCCGTCAATAAAAGTCCTGATGCCAAAAGAACAACACCAAGTTTGCTAAGTTTTTTCATGAATGTCTCCTATTTTCAAGATAGTGTTCGACATTTGTCGTTATATATGTGAATCGTCGTTTTAATATTAATAAAGAACGAACGATGATAAGTCAATAATGATCTCTCGTATGTAAGAGAACATATCTAAACTAACAGAAGAAACCAGCACTGTCAACGGTTTTAGGCTATTTAAGAACTATTCTAAAGAGCAGATAAGAATGATTCTAAATAAAAGAAAACAACAGGAAATAACCTGTTGTCACTTATTTATTTCATCCGTCGTTTTCGAAGGAATCCTAGACTAAGAATGCTTAGAAGACCTGCTACAAAGAGTCCACTATTTGTCTTTTCACCAGTAGATGGCAGTTGCTTATCAGTCTGACGACTAGCTTCAGTCTTAGCCTGACCATTGTCACGATTAACAAGTTCAGCATCTCCAACAAGGTCCTCTTTACCTGAAGCCTTGACATTTGCTTTAGTTGCCTCAGTATCTTTACCACCAAATGACCCGGTCTTTTCAGAAGGCTGATCTACTGCCTCAGTTGGCGTCTGAGCATTAGTCAAACGAATAATAGTCGCTGTTAGTGGATCCAAGGTCAAGATGTGATTGTTGATTGTCACACCTGATAACTCACTAATTCCGGATAAATTGACTTGACTGCCATCTGCCAAAACCATATAAGATAGACCATTTGTAATCTTGCTCAAATCAAACTGACGAGCCTTGCTATCAGCATTGACATAGACAAGGTAACGTTCTCCATTCGAAGCAACAGTTTGGTATCCCAATACCAAATCTTCTTGAGCGACATTGTCCTGATCAGGAACTGTCAATAGCGTTAGACGTGCATCTACATCTGCTTTTGATTTGAAATTGAAGGCATCTGTCGACTTACGTAAGGCGATTAACCCTTTGGTAAAGGCACGTGTTTTCGTATTTTCTGGGAATGCCTGACTATCAGTTGCCTTAGTCCAATCAAAATGATTGACGGCATCACTAGAATCATAAGAATCATGGATAAAGTAAGGATAGTCAAATGGATTGCCCTTTTCATCCACTAAGAGATGTGACTTATTCGGCACCTTGTCCTCAGACACAGGATAACGGTAGGCAGGATCACGGAACTGTTTGGTGCGGCCGTATTCCTGACCAGAGTGAATAAATGGTGTTCCCTGAGCAGTCAAGACCATGAGGTTTCCTAGACGCAAGCGACGATGAATTTCAGCATTATTCTCAGGCTTGCTTGGATCCTTCTTGATTGATTGGGCAATAATATCAAAAAGGGTCAAATTATCGTGAGCAGCAATATATTGAATCACATCACCTGGAGAATCAGCCTCGAAGTTAGTTGGTTGTGCCTTGATATTGTCAAAGACCTTATTAATATCACGTTTGCCACCTGTGATAAAGGCAGGTGTCCCCTCGTTTGGATAACCCGATTTGAGGGTATTTCGAATATCGTCTGAAAATACAGCTACGGTATCTGTATCTTTCATCCAAGACTGATCGGCAGGCTGAACAGGGCTATTTTCATCGCCAGTATAAGTCACCCAGCCCTCACCAAGCATAATAAGGTTTGGATTAAGGGCACGTGCAGCATGATAAGCTTGCTCGATACTTTCAGCATCATGGTCACCCATCATATCAAAACGGAAACCATCCACCTTGTACTCCTTAGTAAGATAAGCAATCGAATCAACCAAGACACGACGACTCATATAGTGAGTCGTGCCTAGACGACCCCCTCCAAAACTCGAACGAGGAGTACCATCAGCATCCATAAAGTGATAATAATTTGGCTCAAGGTCTTCAAAAATAGCTGTCTTGGCTGTATGATTATAGACTACATCCAAGATAACGCCCATACCGTGGGCATGAATAGCAGCAACTAAATTCTTGAATTCTTCGATACGTTTAGCTGGTTCACTTGGGTTTTCAGAATACATACCTGTCAAAGAGAAATAGTTTTGTGGATCATAGCCCCAGTTGTAGTTACTATCACTTGATGCATAGGCATCCAAACGCTTCCCATTTTGCATTTCATTGACAAAATAGTAACTTAATACTGGTAAAAGCTGAATATGGGTAACACCGAGATCTTTAAGATAATCCAAACGCTCTGCAAAGGCTGCAAAAGTCCCAAACTGGTGTTTCAATTCAGCTGAGATAGCCTTATCAGAGGTGAAATCTCGGACATGAGCCTCATAAATGATGGCATCTTCTCGAGATTTAAAGTTTGGAATCTTAGCGTAGTCAAGATCTCTTGGTCCATAATTAGCAGGATCTACAAAGGCAGCCTTGGCAATCTTGTGTTCAGGTCCCTTGCTGGCATCGTCACTATTCCAAGCAGCCAAAGACTTAGCATAAGGATCCAAAACAATTACAGACTGTTCACCACGTTTAATGCGATATTGATAGAAATAACCTGTTAAGTTTTCCAAACCAAGATCAGTCGCAAGCAAGTCAGCTTGCCAAGTCCCTCGAGGTCCTTTGCTTAGAGCATGTTCAGCAAGAACCATGTCTTGATTATTCTTATCATAGACAATGATATCTACTTGATCTGCACTTGGTGACCAAAGTGTCACATGTGCCTTAGTACCATTCTCTTGAAGACGGGCACCCAATTCACCATCGTAACTGTAGAGCGCATCCTTCAATTGCCAACTCTCAGACGTTTTAAAACTATCATTGCCCAAAGTGACCTTGTAAGGCAGATTTTCCGCAGCAAAATCACCTGTTAATGTAGCTTTTTTGCGTTTAGCATCCAACTCAAGCTGTTTAAGAGTTGCACTGTTACCATCCTTGTCTGTCACCTTTAGGTCTTTGAGAATATCCTCAGATGAAACATCTTCTAAATTGGTGAAGCTAAGTTCGATTTGGCTTGGACTAAGCTGCTGAGCTCCAGTCAAACGCACATCCTTAACAAAATAAGGGTTGGTGTAGACTGTCGTATCAGTATCTCGTACGAAAAGCTGACGAGTTTTTTTCAAGTCACTAAATTTATAATCATTTGGTTGAATTTTCACATCATCTCCTATTTTGCTCTCATCTAAGAGTAAAAATCCGATAGATTTAGCAGCCTCGGTTAGCGGAATGTCTAAATAGGCACCATACTTACCATTTGGTTGAAAATTAACACCATCAGGCCAATTACTTGGGGCATCCTTTACATCTCCCCAATACCATACAGACTTATTACTATAGTCGCCATCCGTACGGAAATAATTGATACGAACGTGATCTTGAGGGATAGGTTGATAACTGTAAACTTGAAAATCCTTGTCAATCCAAGCCTCATTCATTTGAGGACTAAGAATTTCTACTGCTTTATCCCCTGAAAGGTTCGTTCCAGCAGCATTATTAATCAAGAAACTAAGCTTTTTAGGTGTTGAAGACAGCTTCACATCCAAGTAAACACCATAATTATCCTGTTTGGCTTCTGCAAATGAGGTTGCTCCTGTTGGCCAAGCACCTTTCTGAGATGATGGCGTCTCCACATCATCCCAAGTCCAAAGCCCAAGTGATGCCTTATCCTGACTTGGCAACTCTTGGAAATGCAAGCGAATAGTCCCCTCAGCAATAGGTTCCTCAGATGCATTAGTGAGAGCTTGACTATTATTAGTACTTACTGTTTTTGGCGTGTTTTCGCTAGTTTCAGTTAGCTTGGTAGGCTCAGTACGGCTAGTATTTTCTGCTGGAAGAGAAACTGGCTCATTTTCCTTGGACACTGTAGCATTCTCAGCTGTTAGAGGAGCTGTTGGCGTTTCAGTTACTAGACCACTGGTGGTAAGACTAGAATCAGCTGATTCTACCTGTGTACTTGAGGCAGGTGTTGACACTACTTCTTCCGCCTTGACTCCATGAGTAGCAGCAAAGCTCAAAAAAACAGCTCCAATGGTTACAGAAGCCAACCCTAACTTGTACTTGCGAAGGCTATAACGAAGAACTTTTTCATCATTAGCTTGAGTATTTCTTTTCATACTAACTCCTTTTGTTAACGTTTTCATGTTTTTTAATATACCATTTAGATTAGATTTATGCAAGCGTTTTCGCTCCTTTAAAATAAAAAAAGAGAGAACTATAAAATTCTCTCAATCTATTAGTTATAAACAGAATAATAACGCTTAATCCCTGCCACAATTGCGTTAGCTAAAGTCTCTTGATAAGCAGAGGTATTCAAACGGGCTGCTTCTTGAGGATTTGACAAGAAGCCAAGTTCAAGGAGAACTGCTGGCGCTGTCGTTTCACGCAAGACTGCAAAGGTTTGACGTTTCACGCCCTGATTCTGAGCGCCAGTCGCATTAATAAGGCTGGACTGGATGGCATTGGCCAAAGTGTCACTCATACTCAAACGAGTCGGATTAGCATGGTAGGTCGCATTAATGCGTGATGGGTATTCTGCATAAGGTTGGTAATAATAAGTTTCGATTCCCTGTGCTGCTTAGCTGCCTTATGCCAAATCAAATCATCTTGACCATTAGCTAGACTCCAAGATGGGATAAGAACCTCTTTAACACCCAATGGTGCAACAATATCTCGAACCACCGCATCAAAGGTACCAGTTACCTTGTTGTTGTTCTCAATTGAGAAGCTAGCCTTCGGTTTTAAAACATCAGTATCATTAGATGAACCTGAAGCATGAGTCAATTTAGCAGGTTCAGCTACAACCTCACTTGAAACCTCAGAAGCAGTCGATACCCTAGCATTTTCAGAACTCTCTACCGTGTTCGGCTGAACTACAGATTCAGATGCAACTCCTCTTGATTCAGATGCTACAACCGTTGTTGAGCTCGCTTGACTGACTTGTGGAGCACTTGAGTTTGTTACTTCACTTGTGGCTGTAGATGTTTCCGCAACAGTTAAACTTGGTCTTGCTGCTGGTGACTCTTGTGCAAGAACTGCTCCATCACCAAAAATATCTGCTGCAGTCGCAGGTTGATATTGGTTCCCTTCAGTAACTGTAGGCATTTGAGTGGCTACCTCATCCGCACTGGCTACCTGAGTGGTCACCGCCATGAGGACAGCTGCACTAGCATAGTAGATAAAATCTTTTGTTCGCATTTAACTTTCCTTTGACACTTTTTAATACGTCACCCATTTTACCATAGAAAATATCTTACGAATAGAGGAAAAGTGATAATTCTCTAAAAAAACTACAAAAATGATAAAATTTTAAGTAATTTCTATGCTAATAGTACTAACACAATCCAAAATAATAACGTAAAAACCTATAAATATAAGATTTCAATCCTGTATATAATATTATGAAAATAGGTAAATAACAACATAACTATCAAAAATCAACACTAAAAAAGCCCTTAGAAGTTTCCTTCTAAAGACCTTTGATTGATAGATTAAGCAAAGACAGAGAAGAATGGTGCACCAAGCTTAGTATCCATTGCATCTCTACTCTGAACACCATGAATGTAATCCAATGAATACCATCCATTGTTATTGGCGTTAAATGGATCACGAACATAAGTTTTACCATTATCATAGCCATGAAGCACGATTTCATGCGTGTAAGGATAATTGATAAATTGGCTTGCTCCTACTGCTGCCAGAACATGTTGGCCTGACATCAAAGCTGAAGCAATGTTAGCAATGCTTGAAAGCACGTTGCTATTGAGACCCCAATTTTTACTTGCTAATACAATACCATCCGCGTCTGTACCAGCAACTGATGTTTTATTGAATGAATTTGTATTGTAGTACAAATAATCCGCAACTGTCGTTGGTGCAATTACAGTTCCCAAGATATCTGTAAAGGTCATGGCAAGTGATGTTGGAACACAGCCTGACTGATCCATATTGCTGACACCATACCACTTAGAAGCCCAACGAGGATCACGTTGAGAATAATAAGTCGTCTGAGGCTCAACACGACGATTACGTGGAGCAAGAGCTGTCTCACCAAGGTTGAATCCGTCTACAGTATTGTCTACATAGTCTACATAAACATGAGTCGTATAGTTACCAATGAGATTCTTATGATTAACAGTCGATACATTGATTTCAGTATGTGTTCCAGTAGGTGCCGTATTGTACCAAGAAAGGTTTCCTTGGTTGCTTTCTGACCATACAGCTACACGGATATTCTTAATCTGACGTCCTTGTGGCGCTTGATCAACTACAACTGTAAAACTACCTGCTTCTGAGTTAACATTAGTGATATAGGTTTGCGTTTTAGTCTTAGCATTACGGAATTCAAGAGTTGTCGTTGTACCGCCAACACCAACTTGTGACCCATCATTTAAAATGTAGTACAAATGAACATTGTACAAGCCTGTTGAGTTTTTATGGTTAGTAGCTTGAACATTTACCGTATAAGTGCCATTAGCTTGACGTGTTGCTTCATACCAACGAATATCATCTTGTCCGTCTTTTTCAGACCAAATAGGTACTTGAACAGTACGAACACCTTTAGGACTATAAACATCACTGATAATGACATCAAAAGTTCCAGTGTCTTTATTATTATTAACTACTGAAATAGTACCGACTGGCTTATTATGTTTTACGTCTACAATTGTTTCAGTGACATAATGACGTTGGTTGGCATTATCTACGATATAAAGGTCAGCACGGTAATTTCCTAGGGAATTCTTATGCTCACTTGCCTTAATAGTAACACGGTAGCTACCATCAGATTGGCGACTAGCTTTGTGCCAAACCAGATCATCTTGTCCGTTAACCAAGCTCCATGATGGAACTAAGACTTCCTTAACCCCATTTGGTGCTACGATATTGCGAATAACAGCGTCAAAAGTACCTAAATCAGCATTATTATTTTCAATAAAGAGGCTTGCACTAGGACGAGTTTGAGAAACTTCTACCACTTTTTCAGTAAGGTAGAAACGTTTGTTAGAGTCATCTACAAGGTAGGCATCGGCACGGTATTTACCAGTTGAATTCTTATGATCCGTTGCTTTGATAGTCACTCGGTAAGAACCATCGGCTTGACGAGTTGCCTTATGCCAGATAAGGTCGTCTTGACCACCAGCTAAACTCCATGAAGGAACAAGAACTTCTTTCAAACCTGTAGGAGCAACAATGTTACGAACAACTGCATCAAAAGTGCCTGCTGCAGTATTGTTGTTTTCAATCGTAAGGACACCACTTGGTCGAGCATAATCAACAGCCACTACTTTTTCAGCAATATAATGGCGATTGTTAGAGTTATCCTCGATATAAGCATCGGCACGGTAATTTCCTTTAGTGCCCTTATGCTCACTTGCCTTAATGGTTACACGATAGCTGCCATCAGTTTGCTTAGTCGCCTTATGCCAAATAAGGTCGTCTTGGCCATTTTCAAGACTCCATGATGGCACCAAAACTTCTTTAACACCTAGTGGTGCTGAGATATTAGTGATAACGGCATCAAAAGTTCCAGCCTTAGCATTATTGTTTTCAATAGCAAAACTTGCTTTAGGTTTCAACTGCTCAGGTGTCTTACCAATGAAAACTTGAGTAGTTGTTCCACCAACACCCGTCAATTGACCATCTTTTTGAACATAATAAAGGTGGATATTATAAAGCCCTGTCGAGTTTTTATGAGCTGAAGCCTTAACGTTTACTGTATAAGTTCCATTATTTTGACGGTTAGCCGTATACCAGATAATGTCATCTTGACCATTAATTTCTGACCAAATTGGAACAGAGACCGTTTCAACACCATTTGGTGCTTTGACATTAGAGATGACTACATCAAAGCTACCAACAGTTGGATTATTGTTGACAATAGAAATGGTTCCACTCAAATTGCCTTGAGTTGCATCAACCTCAGCACTAGCATTAGCTGTGAAACGTCCTGTATAATCCACGCTGTGGTCGAAGACATGTTTACTTGGCAAGAGATTAGCCGTAGCTGAAAACTGCCATGCACCAGTTTTGGCATTATAGCGCATATTTTTGGCACTCGTTGCTGTAAGAGTTGATGATGGGTACTGTGCAACCCAGAAATTTTCAATCCCAAATTGAGAGGTTGAGACAGGTCCACGGTAGCCTAGATTATTCTCATCCAACCAGCTAGCACTTGTGTAGAACATCAAGTTGTTGTAGCCATGCTTATGCATTTCGTTAACCCATGCTTGAGTGTTACGGTTGATATTTGGAAGCATCTTAGAGTCTTCGAAATCATTAACCATAACAGTACTCTTTGGAAGGTTAAGGTTTTGTGCAGCTTGAATGTAGAAACGAGCCTCTGCACGTGCTTCTTCCTCTGTTGTGTATCGAGAAAAATGATAGGTAGATACTTGAAGACCGGCAATTTGAGCATTACGAACTTGTGATGGTGCTTTAGGGTTGTTGTACCAAGTATCCTCAGTCAACTTGACAACGACACCACCAACACCTTGGCGTGCAAGAGCACGATAGTCATCTACACTGATTTCACCATTATGGCTGCTGACATCGATAAAAGTCTTCGGTTGCACCTTAAGGGTTGGCGAAGGAACATCCGTAGAATTCGTTAATTTAGCAGGTGTTGCTACAGTGCTATTTGACATTTCTGAACTTGTCGCACTTGTAGAAGCAGTTCCACTGTCTGAACTTACTACAGAAGTCGCAACTGAATTTGATGTTGCAGTAACAGTAGAGTTAGCTACCGAAGTTGATGCCGTTGCCGTTGCAGCCTCGGAACTCTGTGAAGCAGGAGACGTAGATACCGCTGGAGCACTAGCTTTTGCCACTTCACTCGAAGCTGCGGGTGCTGAAACCGTTGAACTAGGAGTTACAGGTAAGGCTGCTTCTCCACCAAAAATCTCAGCCGCTGTTGCAGGTTGATACTGATTTCCTTCAGTAATAGAAGGCGTTTGTGTCGCCACTTCGTCTGCTTGAGCAACCTGAGTAGTTACAGCCAAGAGAACAGCCGCACTGGCATAGTATATAAAATCTTTCGTTCGCATTTAACTTTCCTTTTGCATTTGTAATACTTGAACCATTTTACCACAGAAAAACTCTCGTGGAAAGGTTATTATTAAAAAATTTCTAAATAAAATAGAAATATTATAAAATTATAAATAAACTTTCTCTTTTGATAGAAAACTCTTTAACTTATTATTCGTATGTTTCTACAAAACTATTGAAAATCCGTAACGATTTTTTCAAATAAATACAAATGAAAATGTATGAAAAAATTCCCGAACCTTTGTCCGAGAATTTAATTTATCCTTATTTACGCTTTGGTGGGTTATGGATTGCTTCTCCAAGTACGTCAGCAAAGGCTTCGTACATGTTTTCAGAGAAGGTTGGGTGACCGTGGATAGATTGCAAGAGCTCATCTACAGTCAATTCATTTTCCATAATTGTTGACGCTTCGTTAATCAATTCAGCTGCAGCCGGTCCAATGATATGAACACCAAGGATTTCATGGTACTTCGTATCTGCAACGACTTTAACAAAACCTTGAGCTTCGTTTGAAGCAATAGCACGTCCATTACCAGCAAAGCTTGATTTACCAATGAGGACATCACCATATTTAGCGCGTGCATCTTCTTCAGTAAGACCACACATTGCGACTTCTGGGTGTGTGTAAACAGCTGCAGGTGTGTAGTCAAGGTGAGCCTTACGAACGTTACCATGCATAGCATTTTCAGCTGCAACTTCACCCATACGGTAAGCAGCGTGAGCAAGCATCTTAGTTCCGTTTACATCACCCGGTGCATAGATACCAGGGATTGATGTTTCTTGATAAGCATTCACTTTGATACGACCACGGTCTAATTCAAGGTTAAGATTTTCAAGACCATCCAACTGAGGAACACGACCGATTGAAAGAAGGGCGCGATCAGCTACAATCTCTTCACCATTATTGAGTTTAAGGGTCAATTGGTTGTTAGCTTCTACAATCTCAGAAACTCCGACAGATGTCATGATCTTCATACCCTTCTTAGCAAGGATTTTTTGAAGTTCAAGTGACACTTCTTTATCCATAGCAGGAATAATGCGGTCAGCCATCTCAACAACAGTTACTTCTACACCGTATGAAGCATAAACAAGACCAAGTTCGATACCAACGACACCACCACCCATAACAGCAAGTGATTTAGGTAATTCACGCAAGTCAAGGATATCATCTGATGTCATCACAAGTTGTGACTCAATTCCAGGGATATTGATACGTGAAACTTTTGATCCAGTCGCAAGGATAATATTACGTCCCTTGATTGTTTCTGAACCAATAGTAACTGTCTTATCTGGGTTTACTTGACCAAGACCATTGAAAATAGTAACCTTGTTAGCCTTCAAAAGACCTTGAACACCACCAGTAAGTGTCTTAACAACAGAGTTCTTAAAGTCAACAGTCTTATCCATATCGATAGTGTAGTTTGTTGACGCTAGGTTGATACCACGACCTGCAGCAATCTTAAGCCCATCAAGGATTTCTGCATTTTTAAGGTAGGTCTTAGTTGGAATACATCCTTTATTCAAACATGTTCCACCAAATTCAGATTTTTCAATGATAGCAACCTTACCACCAAGTTGTGCCCCACGAATGGCAGAATAGTAACCAGCAGGACCACCACCGACAACAATAATATCGTACTCATTATCAGCAAGTGGTGCTTTTTCTGCAGTAGCTGCTGGAGCAGCTGGGGCAGGAGCTTTAGGAACTTCAAGACCAGCAGATTCTAATTGAGCAGTTGCTTCTGCAACAGGTGCACTGGCTGCATTATCAGCCACAACTTCGCCCTCTGCTCCAATATAACCAATAACCTCAGTAACTGGTACAGTTTCACCAGCCTGACGGGTAATCTTCAATAGAACACCAGAATCTTCTGCTTCAAGTTCCATGTTCGTTTTATCTGACATGATTTCAAGAAGGATATCCCCCTCATTAACCACATCACCCTCTTGTTTCTTCCACTCGATGATTTCACCTTCCTGCATGTCCACACCAAGCTTAGGCATAATAATCTCAAAAGCCATTTATAAGATACCAAGAGCGACCAGAAAGCGACTGAAAATTAGGCGTCCGACACGTCAGCCTGCTGACGTAGACGGACGGTCTATTTTCCAAGCTTTCCGCTCGGGTTCAGTTACACCCTCTGGTTCGCCCTCTCCTTTCTATTTAAAACTTCAGTTTTCAGATATTTTTTTACTTAAATTAACAATTCCATTGGATTTTCAATCAAATGTTTTAAATCAACCATGAATTTGGCACCATTCATACCATCTACAATACGGTGGTCAATAGTCAAGCATAGACCCATGATTGGACGTACGACAACTTCACCATCAATAACAACCGGTGTCTGAATAGTTGCTGAAACACCAAGGATGGCTGAGTTTGGTTGATTAATGATTGGATTGAATGACTTGGTTCCGAACATTCCCAAGTTAGTGATAGAGAAAGTAGAACCTGACATTTCTGCCGCCTTCAATTTACCAGCCTGAGCTTTCTTGATGACATCCTTAGAGGCCACCACAAAGTCAGACAAACTCATCTTATCTGCACCATGAACGACCGGTACAATCAAGCCATCATCGAGACCAACGGCAATACCGAGATTAACAAATTTGTGTAATTCGATATTTTGCGCATCATCAATCAAGGATGCATTGAGGTAACGGTGTTCCTCTTTCATAAGGGTACGCACAACTGCCAAACCAATCAAATCAGTGAAGGTTACCTTCATGCCAGTCTTATTCATGATTGGATCAAGGACTTGCTTACGAAGAGCCATAAGGTTAGTCATGTCTACGTCATAGTTAAGGGTGAAGGTTGGCGCAGTTAAGTAAGAATGCGTCATTCCCTTAGAGATAGCCTTACGCATAGCAGACATTGGGATAACTTCCACACCTTCTGGCAAGACTTTTTCTGGCTTAGCTTCAATCACAGGTGCAGCTGCAGCTTCCTTAACTTGAGCTGAGGCACTGATTGCAAGGACATCTTCCTTGGTAATCTTACCACCAAAGCCTGTTCCAGATACGGTAGCTAAATCAATACCAAGGTCCGCTGCAATCTTACGTGCCAACGGAGTTGCCTTAGGTTGAGCACCCTTAAAGTTCTCAACGTCATCAGCATGAACACGACCTTTTGCTCCAGTTCCTGGAACTTGAGCGAGGTCAATCCCCAACTCACGCGCTACTTTACGTGCTTTAGGTGTTGCACGTACTTTGCCACCTTCGTGTACGACAGGGGCTTGGGCTTGTGCTGCCACTACAGGTGCTTCCACAGTAGCAACTTCTTCAACTTGCGGAGCAGCTTCTGCAGCCGGTGCGGTCGCAGCATTATCGCCCACAACTTCACCTTCTGCTCCAATATAACCGATAACCTCAGTAACTGGAACTGTTTCACCAGCTTGACGGGTAATCTTCAAAAGAACACCAGAATCTTCTGCTTCAAGTTCCATGTTCGTTTTATCTGACATGATTTCAAGAAGGATATCCCCCTCATTAACCACATCACCCTCTTGTTTCTTCCACTCGATGATTTCACCTTCCTGCATGTCCACACCAAGTTTAGGCATAATAATCTCAAAAGCCATATTTTATGATACTAAGAACGCTAAAATGCGACAGAATTTTAGGAGTTTTACGTTAGTGTGCTTGCACACAAGTAAAACTATCTAAATTCCGAAGCATTTCGTTCGAGTTCAAATCAACTCAAACGCTTTAACGCCCTCTCCTTTCTACTTTAAATTATATTTTCCGATACTCTCACAGTTAAAACAAGAAACAGATTTTACTAGCGAGACATATCACTTAACCGTCGCTAGAAAGTTAGTTTCCTTTATTGGCCATCTTGATAATAGCAGCCTTAATCTTTTCAACATCTGGAAGAACTGCTTGTTCCAAGACACGCGCATAAGGTACAGGCACATCTTCACTTGCCAAACGTACAATTGGGTGGTCAAGGTAATCAAATGCTTCACTTTCAGTAACCATAGCAGCAATCTCACCGATGAATCCACCAGTCTTATATGCATCATTGACCAACATCAGTTTACCAGTCTTCTTAACTGACTCGAAAATCAATTCCTTATCAAGTGGGATAAGCGTACGTGGGTCAACGACCTCAACGTTAATACCTTGTTCAGCCACTTCTTCAGCAGCCTTAAGAACACGTTCCAACATACGACCATATGTGACAATAGTAAGGTCTGTCCCTTCACGCTTGATTTCACCTTTTCCAAGTGGAATGTAGAAATCAGGATCTTGAGTCACTTCCTCTTTCTTACCGTAAAGTGCTTTTGGTTCCATGAAGATAACAATGTTATTGTCCTGAATAGCAGATTTCAAAAGACCTTTAGCGTCGTTTGCATTACCTGGAGCAACCACTTTAATCCCTGGAATGTGAGTCAACCATGACTCGAGAGATTGTGAGTGCTGTGCCGCAGAACCAATCCCTGAACCAGAAGCTACACGGAAGGTTACAGGAGTCTTCAAACCACCACCAAACATGTAGTTGTTTTTTGCACCATTATTAACGATAGCATCAAGGGCAATCGTGATGAAGTCCATGAAAGTCAAGTCAACGATTGGACGAAGACCTGTGATGGCAGAGCCAACAGCTGCACCAGCGATAGCTGCCTCTGAAATTGGTGTATCTTTAACACGTTTTTCACCAAACTCTGCCAACATCCCAACTGATGTACCGAAGTCACCACCATAGATACCAACATCTTCACCCATAAGGAAGATGTTTTCGTCTTTACGCATTTCCTCGCTCATAGCAAGGTTTACTGCCTCACGCAAGGCCATCAATTTTGTTTCACTCATACTTGTATTCCTCAACCTTTCTCTTTAGTCTACCCATACATCTTCAAAGGCAACTGAAAGTTCTGGATCTGGGCTATTTTGGGCGAACTCATAAGCTGCATCAACCTCAGCCTTGACTTGGCTTTGGATAGCATCTAACTCTTCAGCGCTTGCGATATTTTCAGAAACGAGATAGTCACGGTATTTAATAATTGGGTCGTTATTGTTCTTCCACTCGTCAACTTCTTCCTTAGTACGGTAAACACCTGCATCAGCAGTTGAGTGACCAAACCAACGGTAAGATTCTACCTCAACGATCGCGGGACCGTTGCCACCACGGACATGCTCAACAGCCTTGCCCATTGTTTCGTATACAGCCAAAACATCGTTACCATCTTCACAGTAGAAACCAGGAATACCATAAGCTTCCGCACGTGTATAAAGGTGAGGTGTATTTGTAGCTTTATGGATATCCATTGAGATACCATAACGGTTATTGATGATAAAGAAGACAACAGGTAATTTCCAAGTAGCTGCCATATTGACTGACTCATGGAATGAACCTTCGTTAGTTGCACCATCTCCTGAAAAGGCCACAACAATGTTTCCTGTTTCTTTGTATTGCTGAGTGAGAGCCGCACCTACTGCAAGAGCATAACCACCACCAACAATACCGTTAGTTCCGTAGTTACCTTTTTCAAAGTCAGCCAAGTGCATAGAACCACCACGGCCCTTAGAAACACCTGTCGCCTTACCTGCAAGCTCCGCCATCATTTTATTCAAATCCATGTCTTGGGCAATAGATTGTCCGTGACCACGGTGATTTGAAAAGAAGATATCGTCATAGCTCAAGTGTTGAACAGCCCCAACGTTGGCTGCTTCCTCACCAACTGAAAAGTGAGTCATTCCTTGAACAAAACCACGACGAACCAATTTATTAATACGTGAATCAAATTCACGAATACGTTCCATTTTAGTGAACATCTCAAGATGTGTCTCTTTAGAAAGTTTTACCATATCGATCTCCTCTATCGAAATTTTTCTATACATCTAGGATAGGTTAAAAAAACTTAATGAGCAAGAAATATGCTTGAAAAATGAAAAGCCTTACATCCTTATCACTTATAGTCAATTCGTATGCTCTTTTTGTTTGCGATATGGTATAATGGTATGATTATATAGATTTTACCCGAATAGGAGAATATTTGATATTGAGTGATGTCATAATTCACGGGCTTACGGCATGTATAGCTTTTATTTTACAAATTATTATCTTCAAGGTGACCACGCAAAGGCCGCTTAGATACTGGATTATTATTTTAGCTGGTATAGCAATTTTTGCCTCTAGTTATTTTGGCATGTTTTATCCAAAATCCGGTTTTATTGCACTTGTACTCTTTCTAGCTGCCAAATCCTACAAAAATCTAAGACATACCATTTTGGAGACTTTCTTCATACCTTTCACCTTTGCCTTAATGGTAAGATTGGTCATTTTCCTGATTATTCCAATTTTTTTCCCTGCAGTCTTGGATTATTATTTTGCTGGTCCCTTTATTCTCTTTCTTGCTTTTTTACTTTGGTTTGCACAAAGTGCCCTTCTTCAGGTGGACTACTCTCGAATGATGCAAATTGATAAAGCAAGACCATGGTACAGGTCAACGTCTGTCGCTCTTTGTAGCTTAGCCTTTATTTACTTTGCTTCTGAACTCGTTTCAACAGACATTCACTTTACCATTGCCTTTCTTATCATTACGGCTCTGATTCTATCTAAGCAGGTTAATCTCTATAGAAAAGACCTCAATGCTCAAACACAAGCAGCCCAAGAGGAACATTCTCTCCTTCTTCAAAAATCAAGTCAGAACATCAATACCTGGTACCAGAAAAAGACTAGCCAAGAGCTCTTCATCAAAGACGAAGCTGAAAACCTCTACGATATCATCCGTTTTCAACAAAATGAGGAAGCTCATGAGTTAATTGACTACTTGCTGACACCGAATCCGCTAGATAAGAAGATTGATCATTTTTATCGAGACAAACTAGAAAATATTAAACTGCCAGATTTACAGGTACTCTTTGAAGCTAAATTTCTAAAGGCAAAAGAACTGGATGTTTGGGTTAGTATGGAGGTCCCAGAACCTATTACCGTCTATCCTATTTATCCTTTAGACTGGGTATATGTCCTATCAACTATCTTGGATCATGTCATTGACCAAGCACAAGATAGTGAACAGAAATACCTTAGCTATGCTTATTTTAAGGATGAGGATAGTCAACACTTTGTCGTTGAAAGTTCAAGCACTAAAGAAGATTCAGCTATTACATCTGATTTCTCTGATCCTGAACTAAAACGCGTCAATACTATTCTATCTACTTATTCAAACGTTAACATTGTTTCAAATACACGTGCTGGGATTTATCGCTTACAAATTGAAATTGACATGACTAAAGGAGGTTACAATGATTACTAATATTATCAATCCTCTCTTACAGGCCGTTAGTTTCATTTCTATTTGGTACCTCTACCAGACTATGTCTAAGATTAAGCCACTACGAGGACACCTTTTACTTCTATTTTTGTCCTATGTAGCTGCAGCGTCCTATTTTAGTCTCGTAAAAATCGTTGTGGACCCGCTTTTCTTCCTTGTTGCCGATTTGGCCCTTGTCAAAGAGCGTTCTTTCTATCATCGATTGCTTTACGCTTTTTATCCAACTATCCTTTTTGATATGGCAACACGACTACTTTCAATTGTCATTATCCCTCACGTCTTACATATCAAAGGTGATGTTACCCTCAACACTAACTTACATATCTTGACCTACATCTTAGCACCATTAATCATTTACCTAATGCTTAAAATCTTCGCTGTAGACCTAAATCAGATGAGTAGTCTTGACGAAGCTTGGGCTAGACGTAACTGGTTGCGAAGCACTGCCTTCCTAGCTGTCTATTATGTCTTCTTTACTGTTATCCATGGTCTTAACAGTATTCTTCCAACAGCAAATGACCCTAAAAATTTATTTGAAATAGTTTTCAAGGTCAGTCCTAATAGTTCTGTTATCTTAGTTCTCTATATTGCCCTACTACTATGGGATTTTTACAATTGGAACCAGGCTGTCCACCAACAATCTATCGATAGACTGAACAAAGAACGTCATAAATTGTTGGGTACTATGACTAACTATAGCAAATCCTTTATCCAGATTATTATGCAAAAGCAAACGTCCTTCGACTTATTCAAGAAAAATCTCAAGGAGGTTTCTCTTGCCTTGGAAAATGAAGATACTGCCAAAGCTACTAGTCTACTTGAGATTTATAAAACGGACAATGCTAGCATTGGTAATCCAGAGACTCAAGAAAACTTAGATAGGCTTAGCAATCCAATAATATCTAGTTTCCTCTCTAACCGCATTTTAGAAATGCGAGCTGCTCATATTGATATTGCTATAAACATCAGTCCTCAGTTTGGTGAGATTCCTTTATCTGACCTCGATTTATATCAACTGCTCCAAGCTTCGGAAAGAGCGATATTTAAACTACTTCGTCCTGATGTCAAGGTCAATAGTAGTTACCTTCAACTAGATCACTCACAACTCCTTGTTGTTGAATTACCAGTTTTGGCTGATAAGGTTAGCAAAGATAAAGAACTGAATGATTTAGTAAAGAGTTTGCCAAATGTTGACTATCGTATCGGTTTACATGCAGGTTATCTGACTCAAATTATTGAAATCTTTGAACCTGGTTATTAAACGATAAGAAAAAGAGCCAATGGCTCTTTTTTTGCAACCTCATATATCTTCTTACTAAAATATCTTGAAATGAGAGGAGGTAAACCAGATAATCCTCGTGCTAAACAAGGACACCCAGTTTACAAACCTGAGTGACGTTTTCTGCTAATATTCTACGATGGATAGGTGGGGTTTAGAAGGCACCGCCGCCACCGCCTCCTCCGCCCCCAGAGAAGCCACCGCCACTAAAGCCTCCACTACCACTACTTGAGTTAATAGAGAAGTTACTTACGGTATCTGAAGCAGAAACATAGTTTTGCAATGCAGTTGAATTGTATAGCATTGCAAAAGATACAGGTGAATAAGTAAAAGCGTCTAAAGATGGATTGCTAAGGTGAATGTTGTAACGTTTCAGAACATCACTGACTTTCTTGGCCTCTCCATAAAGTGTCGCATAAACTAGAATACGATTCCATAAAACAATGGATTGTAATTCCGCTTGATTAAACTGCCCAATACTCTTAATCATGTTGTTAAAACTATGCCATTGATAATAAATATCTGAGTTTTCTGGAACAAGGCATCCGTTTGCCCGCCCATTGATTTGAAAACGATAAATAAGATGCATGGTAATAACTGGGAAGAAAAAGAGTAAATATAACAAGGATAAATTAGAGGAGAAACCAATTGAGAGAAGGAAGAAACCAATCGCAATAAGTATGTAGAGGAATACAAATATGTTGTTCGCCACTGAAGATAAATGAGTTTCTGAAGAAGTAAGTTGCCTATATAGGCTTGGTAGTCCGAGTTGCTTTTCTTGCCTTTCGACACCTTCGGTAACCCTTGTAGCATCTTCTAAAAACAGACTTCTAATATTTCTACCTATAGAACGAAGCTTATCTCTTTCTGTCCTATTTTTAGCTTTTTTATACTGACTTTCAATTTCATCTTCGTTAATATAGTATCGTGAGAACATATCTTTCTCTTTGACTTGAGTTTGACCATCAAAAAGCATCTCAATAAAAGCTAATTCAAAATCAGCTAAACCATCCCTTTTAACAAATTCAAGAATTGGCTCTTCCGTTGATTGACTAAAGGATAAGTTTCCTCTATCTATAAGATCCAGTATCGTCGCTTGAACCATATGGTTAAAGGATATTGGGTAAGTCACACTATTCAGACCACTAATGTCAAATCGTTGGTTGTAGACGTTCTGAGCAAGAACAAGAGGAGCTAGATTTTGAGGAATGTCATAAAGTCTACTATCCTTTGGGAAACGTGGTGGTCTCGTGCTTCTCAAGACTGAACTATATAAAACGATTGCTATAACAAACAAGACGAGGAGAAGTCCTGGAAAAAGACCATAGAAAATGATGTGATAAATCTTTCTATTTCTCACAATATCATTTTCCTGTTTTAGGAATTTATCTTTAGCTGAACTATCGATGATATTAGTGGAATTTTTAGATTTTAGACTTGCTGTCATAGGCCAATAAGCATGAAGTTCGAGTTTTCCCTTTGCAGGAAAATTATCAAACTGAATATTATAGCCTTCATCCGTCCTTTGAACCTGAGGATTTTTTTGAAAGAATCCTGCATGAGCATAAAGCTCACCCTTATTGGAATCTAAACCATCAACAGTAAAATCAACATGACCAATTGACTTATCCCAATCGGAAATCGGAAACCAATTGAGGACAGCCACATCAGAATAGAGGTCTAACATGTGCTTGATTTGCCAAGTCACCTTAAGAACCACTTTATCATAAGCCCCAGGATTATAGACCTTTAGTTTGATACCGTCTTTGAGTTTTTCTGATTCCACACGTATCTGTCTTTTCGTAAAGACAGTTTCCACACCATTTTCTGTGGTTATTTTTTCAGCTTTATCAGAGACTGTGACAGTTGGATTTTCTTCAATATTAAAACCTTTTGGAAGTGGTTTTACACTGCCTAATGTCACGTACTGACCATTATAAGAACTTGAAAAATCATAAGTCACTTCTTGGGTAAAGGTCGCTCCGCCATCCTCGTGAATAGCCAAGTGTCCCTTATAACTTGGAATGCTATACGACACCTCATTATCGCTATCACTGGCTTTAGCGATGTCACAAGCTCCAATCGTTAGTATCATAGCTAAGACTAGTCCTAACCAAAGCAGTCCTTTTTTCATCAGTCACTCCTTACATATCAGTCAATCTTTAAATATCGAGATTGAAACATAAGCGTTTTACCTCTCTTCTCTTATGACTAGGCTTGATAGACAATTTCACCATCACAGATAGTGTATTTAACACTTCCAGTAAGCTCTTCGCCTACAAATGGTGAATTGGCTGCTTTAGACTTAAAGTCTGCTGTCACTTGACGTTTTTCCTTATCTGCAAAGATAACAAGGTCTGCTGGTCCATTTTCAACCAAATAACCGGCATCGAAACCATAAAGATCAGATGGGTTGCTAGTCATCACTTTCAAAAGTTCAGTCAAGCTTAAATGACCCGCCTCAACCAAGTAAGTCAAGCCAAGAGAGAGTGATGTTTCAAGTCCTGTCATTCCTGATGGTGCTTTAGTCACATCAGCCACATTCTTTTCATCTGCGTGGTGTGGCGCGTGGTCCGTAGCAATGACTGAGATTACTCCTGATTTTAAACCTTCAATAACGGCTTGACGGTCTGATTCCAAACGAAGTGGTGGGTTCATCTTGGCATTAGCACCTTTTGAAAGCAAAAGGTCTTCAGTCTTAGAGAAATGTTGGGGTGCTACTTCAGCAGTGACTTGTGCTCCAAGTTTTTGAGCAAACTCAACGACTTTTACAGATTCAGCTTTTGACAAGTGTTGAATATGAACATGGGCTTGTGTATCATAAGCAATCATGGCATCACGCGCAATCATACTGTACTCAGCTACGCCAGTTGCCCCACAAATATGAAATTCTTTTTTAGCAATATTTTCATTGAAACCGAGAATACCATTTAGATCAGGATCCTCCTCGTGAAGGCTGATGAAGGTATTATTCTCCTTAGCTAGCTCCATGGCTTTTTTGACAATACCAGCATTGGTCAATGGAATACCATCATCTGAGAATCCGACAGCACCGGCTTCAAGCAAACCCTTGAAATCAGTGAGGTTTTCACCATCAAAATTCTTAGTAATAGTCGCAACAGACTTAACATGGATATTTTCCTTAGATGCCGAAGTCAAGACCTCCTCCAAGGTTTCCTTATCTGAAATCGTTGGATTAGTGTTAGCCATCATTACAACTGTTGTAAAACCACCAGCAGCTGCTGCCAAGGCTCCAGTATGAATGTCTTCCTTATGAGTTTGACCTGGCTCACGGAAGTGAACATGGATATCCACCAAGCCAGGAGCAACCACAAGACCAGTCGCATCGATGACTTGAGCATCTCCATCTTCGATATTTTCAGCAATCTTAACAACTTTTTTACCATCAACAAGAACATCAGCTTGCGTATCCAAACCAGACTTAGGGTCTACAACACGACCATTTTTAATCAGTAACATAATCTTCCAACTTTCTATTTTACTTCAACCAATCAATTGGAGATTGGCCTTGAGATACAAGGTAGGCATTGGCTTTTGAAAATGGCTTGCTGCCAAAAAAACCACGATAGGCCGACAAGGGACTCGGATGGGCACTCTCAATAATGGCATGTTTAGAGTTAGTCACTAGTGCCTTCTTCTTACGAGCATAGCCACCCCAAAGTATAAAGACAACAGGAGTATCCTTTTGATTGAGAACCTTAATCACAGCATCTGTAAAAGGTTCCCAAACCTGACCAGCATGCCCATTTGCTTGACCTGCTGGAACTGTTAGACAGGCATTAAGCAAAAGCACCCCCTGCTCGGCCCATGACGTTAAATCATGAAAGGATCTAGGACCTAAATCTTCCTCTAATTCCTTGAGAATATTTTTCAAAGACGGGGGAGCTGGAAGGCTATCAGGTACCGAGAAGGAAAGTCCCTGTGCTTGATGAGGCCCATGATAAGGGTCCTGACCAAGGATTACCACCCGCACTTCTTCAAACGGAGTCTCCAACAAGGCATTAAAAACCTTGTCACGCGGCGGATAAACCGTCCCCTGGCTATAAACCTGGTCCATAAACTGATTTATCTTTGAAAAATAATGGTCAGGCAGTTCCTCTTTCAGAAGCTCGTGCCATGTCGAATGTTCCATAAAAACCTCTTTTTAGACTGTTTTACACCCTAAATTATACCATAATTTGTAGGGAATATTCGGAAAATACTGAAAAAGCACCATGATTACGAAGCATTTCCTATCAAGTTTTAAAAATACATTACTCCACAAGTTTAAAGGGCTTACAACCTTTAACTCGTTATAGTTTTATGCTATAATTTAAACTTGTATTTTAACAGAAAAGGTAACCCTATGACTACGTATGAAAATTTAAGAGCAGCCAGACGAGGTCCCATTGTCAGCATCGCTGCCTACCTTCTTCTTACCATTGCAAAACTTCTAGCTGGACACTTTTTAAATTCTAGCTCTTTGATTGCCGATGGTTTCAATAACTTGTCAGATATTTTAGGGAACGTGGCCCTACTCATTGGATTGCACCTAGCTAGTCAACCTGCTGATGCAGATCATAGGTTTGGTCATTGGAAGATTGAAGACTTATCAAGCCTAGTCACTTCCTTTATCATGTTCGTGGTGGGCTTCCAAGTCCTAATTCAAACAGTCCGAAAGATTTTTCTAAGAGAGGAAACTGTAGTCGATCCCCTTGGTGCAACCGTCGGAGTTCTTTCTGCTATCGTCATGTGTGGCGTTTACTTATACAATAAAGGACTTGCCAAAAAGCTGAAATCTAGCGCTTTGATTGCGGCTGCTAAGGATAATCTCTCCGATGCCGTAACTTCTATTGGAACGTCAATCGCCATTGTTGCAGCATCCTTCAACCTCACGATTATTGACTATATTACAGCTATTATCATTACCTCCTTCATTCTAAAGACAGCCTATGATATCTTCATGGAAGCAACCTTTAGTTTGTCAGACGGTTTCGATGAGAGAAACCTCAAATCCTATGAGAAAGCGATTCTTGAGATTCCAAAAGTCACTAAGGTTAAAAAGCAGCGTGGCCGTTCTTATGGTAGCAACGTCTATCTTGATATTGTGGTTGAAATGAATCCTGACCTCTCTGTTTACGAGAGTCATGCCATTACTGAACAAATTGAAGAGGTTCTCAGCAAGCGTTTCTCTGTCTATGACACTGACGTCCATGTAGAACCAGCTGCTATTCCCGAAGATGAAATTTATGGCAATGTCCTTCACAAACTCTCTCGCAATGAAAAGATTATTCTGTCAAAAATTCCTGACTATGAAAATCTCCTAGCACCAGACTTCTACTTAATCGATGAAAATGGTCACCACCACAATCGTGAAGAAGTCATTGCCAATCACCAACCACTTCTCAATAATTTTGACAGCTTCAAGATGACATCTGTTAGTCAAAAAACGAAATTAATTAGTTATGAGTTGGGAGGAAATTTCCACACTAGTATCTGGCGTCGAAATGAAACCTGGTTCATGATTTACCACCAAGTCACAAGGATAAAAGATGAAAAGTAACGAGCAAGCAAGCTCGTTTTTTTCTGCTTTCAAATAGATTTTGTGTAACATTCAATCGATTCTAAAAATTACATTAAAATACTAAATGTTAGGAAAACTCTAACTTTTATATGTTATAATGAAGATGTTTGTCACTACCGAATTTAGGGTTTTGACAGGCAAATGATATTAATAGATAAAAATAGGTTCTGGCAGCTACAGAACCCCATAGATATTAAAGGAGACACATTGTGAAAAAGAAAATTGTTGCCATCCTTTTAGCAGCTTGTCTAGCCCTAGCACCGAGTTTGTCTAGTGCAGACGAATTGATGGATATCACACGCGCTGCTGGTTATACTGAAGCCACTGAGGCCTATCGCCCAAAATCAACCCTCTTAATCGATGGAAATACCGGAGATGTCCTCTGGGAAGAAAATGCTGATGAGGTGCGTGACCCTGCTTCTATGTCTAAGGCCATGACACTTTATTTGGTCTTTGAAGCTATGTCTAAAGGAGAGATTTCTGAAGATACTGTTATCACAGCTACTCCAACCGACCAAGCTATTGCCGATATTTACGAAATTTCAAACAACAAGATTGTTGCGGGTGTTGATTATACCGTTTCAGAACTCATCACTATGACAGCGGTGCCTTCCTCTAACGTTACAACCGTGATGCTAGCCAACTACTTGACCAATAATGATCCTGATAAATGGCTAGACATGATGAATGAGAAATCTAAAGAGCTAGGGATGACCAATACCAAATGGTTCAACGCTTCTGGTGCCGTTGCTGTTGCCTTCAAAGGTTACTACAGTCCTCAACGTTATGATAACAACCAAACCAACCAAACTACTGCGCGTGATTTGGCTATCATGACCTATAACTTCATCAAGAAATACCCAGAAATTCTCAAGTACACTAGCAAACCTGTTGTCACAGTTAAAAAGGGAACACCTTACGAGGAAACCTTTGAAACCTACAACTACTCTATTCCAGGTGCCAAATACGGAATTGATGGGGTTGATGGGTTGAAGACAGGATCTAGCCCAGAAGGTGCTTTCAACTATATTGATACCATCAAGCGTGGTGATCAACGTATGATTGCTGTCATCATGGGTTCTGGTGATTGGTCTGACCAAACAGGTGAAGAGATTCGTCATACCTTTGGTAATGCTCTCGTTGAGAAGATGTACAAAGACTTCTCTTACAAGAAAGTTCTTAGCAAGGGTGAACAAGAAATCGACGGTAAAAAATATAATGTCGAAAAAGACGTCTATGCCACCGTTAAAAAAGGTAAAGAGCCTAAAATCTCTGTTAAAGATGATCACATTGTCATTGATAATGGTCTGAAGACAGTGTCACCTAATATCAAAGCTACTTCTGTTAAGGCAACTAAAGTTAAGGGATGGTTCGATTTTGGAAGTAACCAGAAAGATAAAAAGGCTACTAAAACAACAGATAAGAGCCAACTCCCAGTTTATTTCTGGTTGCTATGTCTTGTCCCAGTTGGACTCCTCTACTTGATTTACCTTAATGAAAAAGGACGTCGTCAAAAAGTTAAAGAACGTCGTCAAGCAAGACAAATGAATAACTAAAAGAACGTGCTCAACTGAGCACGTTTTTAGTTGTCTCCAAGAAATGTTTTGAGATTAGACATATCATTACGCATTTGATCCAATCCTTCTTGATAAATGGCTTCAAACTTTTCAGGATCCTTCTCCAAACGACTAACTTCAAGTGCGTGTTCTGGATGGATAGCATAAAGATTGCCAGTTTTTTCCAAAGCCTCTATCTTTTCAATACTCTTATTGTAGTGGAGGTGGCGATTCGAAGCCACTTGGACAAACTCAGGATACTTACGATAAAAGAGCTTGTAGATTCGCTTACTCGTTTTAGATGGCTGTTTACGGTAGCCTTTAGGACGTGTCAGAACTACAATGAGTTTATCAAATCCCAAATTTTCCATAAAATCAATAGGGAGACTATCAGACAGACCACCATCCATGTAGCGTTTACCCTTGTACTCGACAATTTCAGAAACCAGAGGTAGGGCGGAACTTGCACGAAGGGCTTCCATTTGCTCAAAGACATGGTCAATCTTGATATAGTCTGGTTTTCCGGTCTCAATATCTGTAGTGACCACATAGAAGGGAACACCTGAATCAGCAAAGGCCTCCTGATCAAAAACGTCCAACTCCATGGGAACCTTATAATAGGAGAATTCCTTATTAACGAAGTTACCTGTTGTCAGCCATGACCAGAAACTCATATAGCGACGGTCTCCCATAAAACGCTTGTTGTAGCGAAGGGCTCTTTGGGGCTGGTTAGAAAGGTAATTAACACCAAAAAGTGCTCCAGCCGATACCGAAACAACGCCATCCACCTTAATTCCAGCTTCTAAAAAGGCATCTAATATACCAGCCGTATATAAGCCACGCATCCCCCCGCCTTCGAGGACTAAGCCAACTTTCATTCTAAGATCTCCTTTATGATTGGTTCCGCAAGGACTTGATAACCTTGTGGACTCAAGTGCAAACCATCCGTTGTATAGTTGTCATTTAACTGTCCCATGTCATCAGTAAGATAATCAAAAAAATCGACATAGGTCACACCGGGGAGGACAGCTAATTGTTGATTTAGCTCACGTACAGTCGTATTATTTCGAATCTTAACCTTAGAAGCATACTGTGATTCTTCACTAACTGGAAAGACACTCAGCAAATAGATCTCAGTAAAGAGGGATTCCTGACGAACTGTCATGATAATATCGGAAATACGAGTGACAATATCTCGAATAGGGTAACCTCTTCCGATGTCATTAATGCCAATCAAGAGCACCAATTTACTTGGTTCTAAATCTAAGACCTGCTCTTTAAGGTGTTCTAAAAGCCAAACCGAGTCTGTTCCTGCAATCCCACGGTTTACAAGGGGAAACTCTCGACCCAAATATTTTTTCAATGCAAAAAACTCCGTGATGGAGTCCCCTGCAAAAACGATTTGGCCTTTGTCTAACTTTTGATTTTCATTCACAAATTTGGCTAAACGCTCTTCTTGATAGGCCACAAGCTCAGGCCTAGTTGTTTCAATCATACTTTATCCTTTTTCTTAAATATTATACGCACTACTGTGATTAAAGCTAGAAAAGTTCCAAGTCCAAGAAATAGCCAGGCAAGATTTTCAAAACCTGATTTATTAGCCAAAAGGGCACCGGAAAGTAGAAATCCCAATGTCAATAAGGCTAAAACCAGATTATTTAATATTTTCTCAAAAACTTTAATTCGACCCGAAAAGTTAATAAAATCATGGTTCACCACAATTCGTCCGTTTAAAATTTGCTCCAAGAGCTGATGCAGACGACGTGGAATGTTCTTCCCATTGCGAATCAGATAAAAGAGTTCAATCAAGATACTCTCTTTATTCAGGGCCTGCTTAAGCATGTCAGGTCCCATATTTTCTAGGAAGTAATCCTTGGCCAGGGTCATAAGATCCATATTTGGCGCTAACTCTCGGAAAATCCCCTCAATTTGAAGCGAAGCCTTCTCCAAAATGGTAATTTGAGAGGAGGCTTTAAGATGATTTTTCTGGAAAATAGCCATCAAATCCTGCAGCAAATCTGTTATAGAGAGACTTCCCAAGTCAATACCAGAATAACGACCTAACATTTGCTCTACATCTTGACTTAGGACTGCACGATTAAGACCATTATCAAATTGTGTAACGGACAAGATGGCCTTAGTCATACCATCAACATCTTGTGCGGTAAAACTGTACAGGATGTCATTTAAGGACGCACGCATCCCCACTTCCAACTCACCCATAATTCCAAAATCAATGAAATAAATCTTGCCATCACGTACCAAGAGATTTCCAGGATGGGGGTCACCATGAAAATAGCCATCTTTGAAGACTTGCTTGATAAATGACAGCATAAGCTTCTTGCCCACATCTTCCAGATCATAACCAGCTTCAGCCAGTTGGCTATAATGATTAAGCGGAATCCCATTGATGTACTCTTCGACTATGAGGTGAGGTGTCGTGAAGGTATCATAGACCTCGGGGACACCTAGACAAGCAATAGCCCTGTTATTGGCCTTAAAGCACTTCATGGCCTCTGCTTCATTCCTGAAATCTAGCTCCTTAATTAAGGTTTCACGCAGATTTTCCAAAACCTCCTGAACATCGACCATGGGGATAAAATGCTTTGGTATATGCCGTGCAAGCTTAATGAGAAGCTGAATATCTTCCTTAACGACCTCATCAATACCAGGTCTCTGGATTTTTACAATCACTTCCTGACCAAACAATAATCTAGCTCTATGGGTCTGAGCGACAGAACCAGAAGCTAAGGGCTCTTCCGAAAAATCAAGGAAACTGTCAGAAAGCTCATTAGGTAATTCTCGCCTAATGACAGTCATGACTTCCTCTTTATTCAAGGGAGGAACTGAGCTCTGAAGCTTTGATAATTCTTTGATATAGTTTTCTGGCAAAAGGTCAGAGCGCGTGGATAGGATTTGACCAATTTTAACAAAACTAGGTCCTAATTGCTCAAAGGCTTGGCGTAGCTTGACAGGTGTTGTCTGTTGGTCTTGAGGAAGATGCTTTTCGCGATAAGAAAGGAGACCAACTGACGAGAAAACCTTCAACACATGTCTCAATCGTTTACTAGCCATTTTAGACTCCTTACATTTTATTTATTTTGACTGAGCAAAGCGTCAAGTTTTTCTTCAAGACGTTTCACATCATCCTTAGTCGCATACTCAACTGAAGATTTCTTAGCATCAAGTTTCGCTAAAAATTCTTGAGCTTCTTCCTTACTTTGACGTTTGAGCTCTTGTTCCAGTTCCTTACCTTCTTCAACAGTCAAACGCCCCTTTTCAACCAATTCTTTGACAAAGCTATCGGCCTTATCAACTGTCATAGCAGTCAACCCGATTCCAGCTAAGAGAACTTTTTTCAAATCATTCATTATCGTTACCTCCATCTAAGTAGGAAAAGCAAAGAGATAGACTCGCTACTTCTTCGGAAAATATAAGAACGTTTTCACACTTTTATTTTACCACTTTTTCAGAAAATATGTTAATTAACGCAGATGATTGTATTTAGTATCTAAATACTTAAATGTCGCGCATAAGTATACAAATGCTTATCTATCAGGGTTGTAGTGAAATACTAAGCAAGAATTTCAAGCTTTTGCTGAGATTCTTGCCGGTTTTCTATTTGTAAAGAGCTGCACCATTACTTTCGATAACAGACTTATACCAAGCAAATGATTTTTTCTTATAACGAGCCAAGCTACCACTACCATCATCATTGCGATCAACGTAGATGAAGCCATAACGTTTACTGAGTTCAGCCGTTGAAGCTGATACCAAATCAATTGGCCCCCATGTCGTATAGCCCCAAAGTTCTACACCATCTTGAAGGGCTTCGCCAACTTGAATCAAGTGTTTTTGAAGGTAATCAATACGATAATCATCTTCAACTGTTGGACCTTCTGGACCTTCAACAAGTACATCCTTAGCACCCAAACCATTTTCGACGATAAACAATGGCAACTGATATCGATCATAAAAGTCATTCAAAACTAGTCGAAGACCTATTGGATCAATAGCCCAACCCCATTCAGATTTTTCAAGGTAGGGATTTTCGACACCACCTAAAATGTTGCCTTTTCCAACCTTATAGTCTTGCGGATTGTGTGCTGTTGCCACAGACATATAATATGAGAATGAAATAAAATCAACGGTATTCTTCAAGATTTCTTCATCACCTGGAGCAAATTGTATTTCAATACCATTCTCTTTGAAATAGCGTTTAATATAGTTTGGATATTTCCCACGCGCATGGATATCTGAGAAGAGATAGTTTTGATTTTCAAACTCGTGAACAGCCAACTGATCCAAAGGATTAGCTGTCATTCCATAAGCTGGCATGGCAAGAACCATACAACCAATCTTAAAGTCAGGGTTGATTTCATGACCAATCTTGGTTGCTGAAGCCGAAGCGACTAACTCATGGTGAACTGCTTGGTAAAGATCCTGTTTAGAGAGCTCTTCCATCGGAGTTGCAATCCCGCCTGACATGAACGGTGCGTGTAAAACAGAGTTCACTTCATTAAAGGTCAACCAATATTTGACCTTATCTTTATAACGTGTGAAGACTGTACGAACATAATTCTCATAAAAACCAATTAATTTACGATTAGTCCATCCATTGTACTCACGCGCCAAGTTGAGTGGTGTTTCATAATGGGACAAGGTTACAAGCGGTTCGATGCCATATTTGGCCAATTCATCAAAAACCTTATCGTAGAAGGCTAGACCTGCTTCATTTGGCTCGGCATCATCACCATTTGGAAAGATACGAGTCCATGCAATTGACATGCGGAAGACCTTAAAGCCCATCTCTGCAAAAAGTGCTATGTCTTCTTTATAACGGTGATAGAAATCTATACCTTCTAGTTTTAAATTATCTAGTGTTGGTTGGTCAGTAATCAAAGGATTCAAGGCCCCGGGTTCAAAGGGAACACCGCCTTTTGGCGTTACATCCTGTACGGACAACCCTTTGCCATCTAGGTTGTAAGCACCCTCAAACTGGTTGGCAGCTGTTGCACCACCCCAGAGAAAATCTTTTGGAAATGTATATGTCATCGTTTATCTCCTTGCATTGTTCAAGTTACTAATAGTATAACACTTGGAAAACGATTACACTTATACTATATTATTGAAATCTGATACTATAGCACGAAAAAAACAGACCGAAGTCTGTTTGAATTAGTCATTACTTTCAAGAGCATTTGCTGCTTTGGCTTCTTCTCGCCTAACAACATTATCTTTAACAATCTGATATAGGGTTGCGGCTACTGGCACAGAAACCAACATACCTAAGATACCACCCAAGGCAGAACCTATGGTGATTGCGAAGATAACCCAAATACCAGGAAGTCCGGTAGATCCACCGACCACATAAGGATAGATGAGATTCCCTTCAAACTGCTGCAAAATAACCACGTAGGCAACAAACAAAAGCGCCAAGGTCACAGAATGTGTCATAATCAAGATGGTACCAATCGTCACACCAATATAAGCCCCCACAACTGGAATCATTGCTGAAAAACCAATCAGGATAGAGATAGTCGCTGCGTAAGGGAAGTTAAAGATACGCATCCCAATATAACACAAGGTCCCCAAAATACAAGCCTCAAGCGACTGATAGACGAAGAAATTACGGAATCGATTATTGAGAATAGCAACTACATAGTGGAAAGTCTTACCATAACGTCCTAAATAGACGTCTACCAAACGATTGACCTGATTCCCAAGTTTCTCTTTTCCAGCTAAGACATAACAAGAAAAGACAATACTGATAAAAAGATTAATCAAGGTTGATGGCAGACTCGTTAAAGAAGTCAAGAAGCTCGACAAACCATTCATGATTTGTTGAAGCAACTGAGCACTATAGCTATTGATTAGTTCTCTAACCTGTGTCACACCACCCAGGTCTTGGATGACCTTCTGCAAGGATTTGTTCTTAAGCAACCAATTAATCAAGTTATTAATAGCTGAGCGGTCTTGACTAATCAAGGTGTTGATACTGTCAATCAAATCAGGAAGAACAGTGAACACGACCCAAGTAAAAACCAAACCAATGGTTCCCAATGCCGAGAGCAGAGCAATAGGACGCTTGATTTTAGCGATAAAACCAAATGGTATAAACTTGACCAGCAGCTTCTCATAAAAAGACATCAGGATATTTACCACAAAGGCAATCCCTGCTCCAACCAGGAAGGGCTGACTGGCAACGTAAATGGTGTTACAAATTGAAACAACTGTTTCCCAGTAAGTATAAATCAAGAAACAGCTGAAAAAGAGGACAGCCAACCAAATGAACTGATTTTTTGTAAATTTCATAGGCACTCCATAATTTAAAATACCCTTCCATTATACACTAAGAAAGGGTTTCTTACTATCTTTGATCATGAAAGCCACTAAAATTCCACCAACTCTTGGTCCGTTAAAGGATCAATCAGCTTGACAAAGTGAAAGTCCGATCCTTCATAATCAAAAACTAAGATGGCACAATTGCCTGGACACGACTCAAACGCCTGATCTGGCTCCACAGCATGAAGAAAAGTCATCAAGGCTCCTGCGTGACTGACAGCCAAAATAGACTGATCAGGATGTTTATCTACAATCTCTCTCGCACAATTTACCACTCGATCTACAAACTGGGCTTGACTTTCCCCGCCAAACTGCGCATAATGGTCACCGAAATGACCCAGAATTTGAGTTTTAGGATGAAGATACTCCGGTTGCCCCTCAAAAATACCGAAGTGAAACTCTTTAAGACCCTTAACACGTTTATAATCAGTACGCCCAGTAGCCAATTCAAGCGTATCAGAAGCTCTTTCAGTAGTCGTGCAATAATACTGATCAAAAGTCAAACCATGTTTTTCAAAATAGTCACGCACCTGACGAGCTTGTTCCTGACCTTTTTCAGTCAAAGGGGAATCACACCAACCTTGAATTCGATTGAGTGTGTTAAAAAGTGTTTGTCCATGTCGCATTAAATAGAATCGTGTCATTCTTCACCTCCATAGATATACTCTTCTTCTACTGGATTATAAACTGAGACCAGTTCAAATTGACCTTGATCATAAGTAAAGTGTAAAATACAACAATTTTTAAGACCACGAATATCTGGAACAGGATCTAAAACACGTCTACAGAATTGCAAAATAGATGGACCATGACTAACCAGCAAGGACTTAGAACCATCGGCCACACTCTCCATGATGGCCCTAATCGTCAACTCCATACGATCCCGGACCTGGCTCGTACTCTCGCCACCAAATTGAACAAAGAAATCACCATAGCCTTGGCCATCAGGTAAGGTTTTAGGGGTAAGATATTCTGGTTGGCCCTCAAAAGCTCCAAAATCCTGTCCTTTAAGGCCTTTAAGTCTTTCATAATCTGTTCGTCCTGTCACAATTTCTAGAGTATCGCTAGCTCTCTCAGAGGTTGACGTAAAGACATGATCAAAAATTGGCTCTTGCTTGGCTAGATACTGACCAGCCTTTTTAGCCTGTTCAATCCCGACTTCCGTCAAAGGGGCATCGCAGACCCCCTGAAGCCTATGCTGAACATTAAATCGTGTTTGCCCATGCCTCATTAAATAAAATTCTTTCATAATGTTACCTCTAAACCAGAAATCGGATCAATCACCTGAAGAAGCTCCAATTGTCCTTGGTTATAATCATAAACACAAATATTACAATTCCCAAAACGTACTCCTTCAGGAAAGGCTAAGTCCATGGTAATGATTAATCCCCATAAAGCCGCCCCATGACTGACAAATAGGAGATTCTCAGCACCATCTTTAGTGTGTTCTTCTGCTTTCTCTAATACAGTCTTTAAAACCCTCTGTCCAACCTTGCGAATATCTTCGCCACCGTATGGGACCAAGAGATCTTCAAAGGATCGTGAACCTGGACGATGTTTGGGTAGGAGATGCTCTGGTTGAGCTTCAAAAGACCCAAAATTCATTTCTTTAATTCCCTTGAGCTGGGTTACAGTGTACTCAGGCGCCACAATCTTTGCCGTGTCAGTTGCTCTCTCTTGCGTAGATGAATAGACAGCATCAAAAGAAATACCTTTCTTCGCAAAGTACTGCTTAGCTTGTTCTGCCTGACAGATTCCATTTTCAGTTAGGGGAGAGTCACACCATCCCTGAACACGCTTTTGTGTATTAAATAATGTCTCACCATGTCGCATTAAATATAATTTCATTACTTTACCACCCTTTTTTAATATAAACCTAAATAATCTTCTAAGATAGTCAAGACACCTTGATCCTTATGATGCGGTGCTACTTGGTCTGCCACTTGCAAAAGAGCAGGGCTGGCATTTTCCATCGCATAAGAATGACTAGCCATACGCAGGAGCTCAATATCATTGTCACCATCACCAAAAGCCATAACATATGCCTCATTCAAGTCCCAATGGTTAAGAAGCTGCTTAAGCCCCCAAGCCTTGTGCATGCCTTTTTGAATGAAGTCAATTGCACCAAAACCGCTTGGAACAGCGACAAAATTACCATCAAAATCACGATTAAAGGCTTGCGAAACCTGATTAGCCTCTTCAGGACTCAGCAACATGGTGATCTTTATGAAATCATCCTCTAAATCCTCCAACCTATTCAAACGGTGAATGGATGCTTCCATAGCGGCTTGCTCTTCTTCTGTTATCATCTCTTTACCAAAATGTAGTTTCGTTCCTGATAGCATATAAGCAGATTTAGACCCATTAAATATAGTCGGTTTATCTAACAAATCATAATTAAAATAGCTTAGCAAGTTTTCAACATCATTTGATGCCATAAACTCCTGACACAGAAGCTTGCCATAGCTAACCACCTGACCACCATTTTCGGCTACAAAATGCAGGCGGTCAAAAGTCTCCGCAAACATAGGTTTAAGGCGACTCATACTATTACCTGAGGCAACAACAAAGTGCATATCACGCGCAGCCATGGCATCCAAAATCTGACTAAAACGCTCCTTATCATAGCTCCCTTTATCGTCTAAAAATGTTCCATCCATATCTGATGCAATCACCTTAATGGTCATAAAGCACCTCCTTGACTAACTTATCCTATTATAACCCTTTTGGAAAACGCTTACCAGTACCATACTAGGAAAAACTGATACTATTCTTGGATATTTAATGGTCTTAGGATTGTTTTGTAAGCCTAGATTGTTTATAATTATAGTATGAAATTGAAGAATATTTTAAGAATACTATTTTCTCTTCTAATGATAGGTGCCATAGTTGGTGGACTGCTCTACCTCACCATCTATTTCAACAATCGAGATATTAAGAAGCTTTCCATGCCATCAAATAAGGATGGATTGAACTTTACCATAAAGAATAAAGAGCTCTTAGATCAGTCTGTCTTACTTGAAAAAGGCAATATTAAAAATGTAGACATGCAGATTCTCTCCTTCAAGAAGGACGGAAAGTATGTCCTACAAAAAGGAAGAACCGAAGACAATAATCCTGAACTCACAGAGCAAAGTATTAAGTACGAAGCTAAGCGACGAGAAGCTCTTGCTCTTATTAACTCTGGTTTTTGGTCTTACGAAGGGCTAGATCGTCCTTTCGCTCAAAAGGAAATCGAATTGGGTAAAACAGGCCTTCTATATGGAGATGATCAAAATAATATCACTGCCGGAACCTATCCAAATATCGACACAGCTAAAATGTTTACCCACATGGGAAGCAACGGTTGGGATACAGGTGCCTTTGGTATTCTCATTAAAGATAAAAAAGTAGATAAAACCTGGGAAAAAGGTGATCCTGACCAACCAAATGCTCGTTCCATTTACGTAGAGACCTATGATGGTATTATCCGTATTATCCAAACCTATGGCCACAACTCCCTCAATAAGGGCTTGAATCACGAAGACATCTATAAGCTTTTAAAAAATATAGGCTACTCGAATATTCGTCTTGCCTTCCTACTAGATGGTGGTGGAACGACTCGTATGTACACGCGATCTGATAATGGTAAGGAAAAGGTTGCTGGTGCCTTTGTCGACAATAGAACCTATATTGAGTACCTCTACCTCACCAAGCGTGATACTAATGCTGCTGATCCAAATATATGGCGTGATCCAGAGCTCGTAAAAGCAGGTAAATCCAAGTCAATCACTTATGACGACTATATTGAAGCAATCTATTCAAATGGAAAAGTTCCAGGAACCCAATACCAGTTTGAAGTCTCCAAATAATGCAAAAAATCCTCACTAAAATGAGGATTTTTTATCTTATTTTAAATTGTTCAATGCAGTAAGTAGGTAGTGACCATCACGAATACCTTTACCGATACGCTTGGTGTTTTCAACCAAATCTTGGTAATCAGTATCTGAAAGATTGTCAATTGTCGCCTTCAATTCATGAAGTGACTCTACTGCAATTCCACAGCCGTTCTCAAGCACAAAATGAGATAAGGCTGACTGTTTCCAAACGACAAGCGGGAATCCTGAGGCCAAGTAAAGTGACGCCTTGTGAGAGTTGTTATAGCGAAGGTACTCGCCGAAAACACCACTACATGTCTCAGCACTGTCGCCATCCCAGACAAGCCCAAAACCACCCTCAAGAGCTGCAGGAAGCTCATCAGGTAGGAAGGAACCAAAGTAGTTCTCATTCTCAAGAGCTCTGCTTTCGTCGAAGCCGACACCATAAAGGTTATAAGCAGGTTCTGCAGGAAGAGAGTAAAGATAACCAGCTTTTTCTTGTGCCAAGTTACCAGCTACAATAATTGGCTGATTCTTCGTGAAACCTGTCTTCTCTTGGAAATTTGGAATCAAATAGTCAAAAATACCAAGACTGACAATCTTATCTTCTGCAACCCCTTTATCCACTAAAACAGATTTCATAATTGGATTGTGGGCAATGATACCATCAGCAGCACCAAGAAGACCTGATTCTTGAATTTGAATGCGAATCTTATGCTTCAATGGGAAATTCTCAACATTGATATAACGAAGAGCTTCTAAATCGTGGATAATAAAATTAACTTTTACGCCTTTTTTCTGTGCTTTCTTTACATGATGTGTTGTGAAAAAGCTATGATGAAGCATTGGGAACTGGATAAGTAACTCATCACCTTGCTTTAGTTCATTTAAGGCCTGATCAAAAGCCTTAGATTTATGAAGCTGTGCTTTAAGTGTACTCATCTCGTACCAATTATCAACTGAAAGAACCAAGGCTTGATAACCTTCTCTCTTTACAATTTCTTCAACATCATTCCGTGCCTTATTACCGGCATTTTTAACATTGTTATCGTGTAAAAATTCTTCTTTTAAATAGTATTTCATCTCTTATTTCTCATTTTTCAAAAGCTGATTTTTCAGGATAGCGTTCTTTCAAGATTTCCTTAAAACGAAGGATATTCTCCTCTTTAAAGTCAACATCATCATTCACACAAAGCAGTTTTTTATGTTTATCTTTAAAGATACTCTCTAACCTATCAACTTGATTCAGATCTATCGACTCTCCAAAATTCTTTGACATAGGATAAAACTGATTACTTTCAATTTGCCAATGCTGACAGATGTATTGATTGACGTCTACTCCATAGTCTCTAATTTTATTTCGTGACGTTTTATCTAATGTTGGTCCCTCAATTTCCCACAAATGTGCTAAGGTACTCTTTTTCATCGGAACAGGTAAATGCTGGTTTACATATCCCGTAGGTCCCCATGGCAAGAGTAACAGGTTTTTCAAAATCAAGGACCCATAACGGTAATTAAAGAATTTCCAAGGTGAAGATTTCAAAGCCTTCTTATTAGGAAAATGACGATAGATCAATTCAACATTATTGTGATATGTATTCGTAAATGGTGACCAAGGAACCAAAGCATCATATACAGCTAAAAGTTTAGGTTGACCATTTTTATAAAAATCGGAAGGCCGACTGTCTCTAATCAAGTACATATCATCATTGAAATAGAGATAGTTTTCCGACAAGCCTTCGATACGATGAAGATTAAGCTCAATTGCTGCTGAATTGTAAGTAGGTAAATACTCTTTAGGGATAAATTCCTTATGAGTTACCAATTTAAGTTTTGGATGCTCCAAGTCCAACCATTCAGGTTTTTGTCCATTGGTGACTAAGTAAACATGATTTACCCAAGGAGCATGCTTTTCAATCATTCGAAACCAGTAATTAAAAATGCCATAATCACGATAACGTTGCTCTCCATCAATTTCTTGGTTTAAATCTGAGACTTGAGCAGTCACAGCCTGTTTTTCATGGATAAACTCTGGGTCACTTCCATCCACCCAGAGAACAACGATATCAATTTTTTCTTGTGTCATTTAGTAAATTCTTTCTCAACGACTTCTAGAGCACGCTCAATAACCACGTGCATGTCGTAGTATTTATAGTCTGCCAAACGTCCACAGAAGATAACCTTGTCATTTTTCTCGGCTTCTTCTTGGTACTTAGCAAACATGGCGTTGTTCTTTTCATCATTGATTGGGTAGTATGGTTCATCTCCACGTTTCCAATCAGCTGGGTATTCACGTGTGATAACTGTCTTAGGTTGTGTACCATACTCGAAGTGCTTATGCTCAATAATACGAGTATAAGGAATCTCACGCTCTGTGTAGTTGACCACGGCATTTCCTTGATGATTTTCTTCATCCAAGACTTCGTGTTCAAAACGAAGACTGCGATACTCCAACTCACCATGTTTATAATCAAAGTACTGGTCAATCATTCCTGTAAAGACAACTTTTTCAGCTGAAGCTTCAAGCTCTTCACGATTGGCAAAGAAGTCAACTCCAAGCTCTACTTCTACATCTCCAAGCATATTTTCAATGATGACATTGTAACCACCGATCGGAATTCCTTGGTAACGGTCATTAAAGTAGTTGTTATCAAAAGTCAAACGGACTGGGAGACGTTTGATGATAAATGGTGGAAGGTCTGTGGCAGAACGTCCCCATTGTTTTTCAGTGTATCCCTTAATCAACTTTTCGTAGATATCTGGGCCAATCAACTTGATAGCTTGTTCTTCCAAGTTTTTAGGCTCAACATCTTTCATATCAGCCGTTTGCTCAGCAATCTTGTCCTTAACTTCTTGAGGAGTCTTAGTGCCCCACATAGCATAAAATGTATTCATGTTAAATGGAAGGTTGTAAAGACTGCCCTTGTAGTTAGCAATTGGTGAGTTGATATAGTTATTAAACTCAGCAAATTGGTTGACATAATCCCAAACTTTTTTATTTGAGGTATGGAAAATGTGGGCACCATACTTGTGAACGTTGATACCTTCAACATCTTCACAGTAGATATTGCCACCGATGTGATCACGCTTGTCAATCACTTTTACTTTTTTGCCACGTTTTGTAGCTTCATGTGCGAAGATTGCTCCAGACAAACCAGCACCAACTATAAGATAATCGTACATTATAAACTCCTTTTTATAATTTAACTATTCGATTGATATAAGGGATTTTCATTAATATCATACTTATTAGAAAACTAATCACTAATGTGAAAACAGGAAAAAATAAGTGTGCACCTTCTATGTTAAACCCTATCAACTTTTGCCATATTTGCATAACATAGGTATGTATAATAAATACCCCCATCGTTTGGACTGATAACAAGTAGATCATTCTATGTTTAGAAGCATCAATGGTTAGCGTCAATAAGGTAAGAAATAGTCCTAAACTAATTACTTTTACCAAAAGATTGTCATAAAAATATTCAACAAAAAGATTATGATAAGTAGTTTTTGCTATGAAAAATAATACTATCGGTGAAATCAATAACAAAAGTATGCTAACTATTTTCATCCATCCCTTAAAGATTGATTTTAAATTATCTATATTGAATTGTGCTACAAAACCACCTAAAATGTAGTAAAAGAACCAAGTCCATAATCTAAACGTCTGTATAACATAAATTTGCACTGGCATTTGAAGCAAAAAATTTATCAATTCAAAAATCAAACCAATAATTGTTAATACAGATAGAAAGTATAAATAACTTCTTTTTGAATGTAAATACTTCTTCAATATCGGCAAGCATAAATAAATAAGTACTAGTGAGCCGAAAAACCAAAATTGGAAGAAATAACCCTTTTGTATCAAAGAAGCCAAAATTTTTTTAATTGGATTAATTGTGAAGTCTCTTTTAAGAAACCAAATGATAACGGTCCATGAAGACACTGTTATTAGAACCCATTTTATTTTATGTAGTATATAGGGATATGTTATCTTGCTCTTACCCAATAATAAATAACCATTTACCATAAAAAACAAGGGAATTGAATAAGTACCTAGATAATATAAATAAGATGAGTAATTCCATCGCCCTGTTTCCTTAAACCCTGGCATCATAGTATGAAGCAAAACAACTCCTATACAAGCAATTACTTTTATCAAGTCTAAGTTTATATTCCGTGTTTTCTTCATTCCTAATTTTTTCCTATTATTTCTTTTAATTCTTTAACATCTACCACTTTCAAAACTAGAATAGCAAGAAGGTAAATGAGGCCACCAAGCACTGCATACACAAGAACATTTAAAGTAGGTGGAAAATGCAAGAATGGTTTTGCACTTAGCAACAAGCCATACATCATAGCAGATGCGCATACAATTTTTGCCATAGACTCAAGAATCGGTACTTCCTTGAGGTAAGGAAGGCTGAAGTACAATTGAATGAACCATACCAAAGCCTCTGTTAGAACTGATACAATTGAGGCCCCAACAAAGCCAAATGGAGGAATTAACAAGAGATTAAGTCCAACACTGACAACAGCCGGAATAGTCGTAGAGAGCATAAACTCACGATGTTTATTGTGTGGAATCAAAATCTGGATTCCCATAATATTTGTCCAACCAATAAAGAACATCCTAAAGACCATGATGGCAATGGCAATATTAGCTGCTTGGAAGTCCTTTCCTAGGAAAAAACTAACAAAGTCTTTATTGACAACCAAGAGACCAGCAATAATTGGGAAAATGACGAGATTATAAATCAAGAAAGAGAATTCATGCATCTTGTTAACAGCCCTATAGTCTCCACTAGACAAAAGACCAGATACCCTTGGAAGCATTACACTTCCCAATGAAGTCACCAACGTCAACAAAATATTAATTATTTTCAAAGCCTGATCATAAATCCCTACATCATTTGTCGATGACAAGGCACCCAACATTGTACGATCCAAAGTCACGTATAGTGAAATGGCAACCTGAGGGAGAAACAGCAAAATAACAGGTTTAAGATGTTTCTTAGCATAGGATAAATCAAATTGTGGTTCTCCAATGTAAGGTCTCGCTGGTAACCACATACTTAATTGCCCAAGCAATTCAAAGAAGGTCAATAGGAAAACATAGAGATACAAATCACCAGGTGTTTTCACAAATAGGAAGATAGAAATAACTCCTAAAACCTTTACCGTTGTATTCCTAGCGGTAATACGACGAAAATCCTCCAAACCTTGGAATAACCAAGAAATATCCATTCCTTTCGATATCAAGCTTAATCCTAAGATATAAGCCACCATATTTTGCATACCAGGAAAGAACAAACATAATGATGTATACAAGACAAGAGACAAAATAGTCGCAATCAATTGGAGGGTATAAATACCCCAGAAATTTTTACGAATATCCTTTCGATGTCCTGAAATCTCTTTAGTACCATAGTTAGCAACACCTAAAGTCGCCAAAAGAATAAAGTAGGTCACAATCGAATTAAAGTAACCATAAGTACCTAAATCCTTAGAACTAAAAATCCTAGTAACATAAGGTGTCGTAATGATTGGTAAAACAATGACCAGTAATTGATAGGAAAGATTGTAGGCGTAATTTTTTAAAACTTTCATATGTATATGACTCTGTTTAGACTTTCTTGATGATATACCTCTGTTTCAATTACAAAAAATCTTTATCAGTCTTCATCACAAAGAGTCGACTAATCAATAAGATAAGAGGTGAGTAACGAAGAACAAGCATTTGCGGATCAAACATGCCATGAATAATCATAACACCTAAGCAAGCAAGGACAATATCTTTTCGATTAGTCACAAAATAATTCATGACACGTGTTAAAGCAAATAACATAAATGCACTAACAGCCAATCCATCAATTACGAGTAACTGCACAAACGAGCTATCAATAAAGTTATAGTTGCTTGAAAAATTACCGAAGATGTCCATGGTTGTAAATGAAATTGGTCGACCTAATAAGGAAACTCCGAAGTTTCGGAATCCTTGAACACTAAGTCTTAGACGATTATGTGTAAATTGGTCAACAAGATGGAATAAATCACCAGTTGAATAGAAACAGAAATAGAGGATTATAGCCAATGCTATAATAAAACCATATTTGGCAAGATTTGCTGTTATAACATTTCTATCTATAAAATCAAATTTAAAGACCTTAAGACTAATTAAAGCATAAGTCAAAATCAAGAGACTTAGATAAAGTGGACTTGAGGTTGAGGTCTGTTGGTACATATAAAACGTAGCAAATAGTAGAGCTAACAACTCTATATAAGTAACCTTCTTCCCTCTAAACATAAGATAGCTACATAGGGCAAAAAACATACGTTGAGAAGCAAAGGAAACATAGTTAAATCCCAAACTATAACGATAACCATTGTCAGCACTCATCAACATGTTAGAAATAAAGCCCATCTTACTAGCTAAAATAGTTACAAATAGCACTAAAAAGGTAGCAAAAGAAAAGGTCCCTAATAACTTCTTGAACTCTATATCCCTAGCTGAAAAAACCAACAGCAAAACATTAATATCAGAAAGACCATCTCGATTTTTTGACACAATTAACATGGTCAAGGTAAATAATAGGAAAATTATTAATTCCTTCAAGTGGTATCTGAAATAATTTATGGTATCAGGAAGATTAATGAGTTCCTTTATCGTAATCATACCTATTGTAAAATATAGCAAGATACGATAGAGTGACAAAAAACCATCCACCCTTACAAAATAAGTTGTAGTTACCAGAGATGCAAATAATACCCAAATAAAAAGAGTAAATAAATAGATTTTCTCTGAGATAAAGCGACTGCTATTCACAAGTACTTTCCATACCTTTCAATTATTCTTATAAATGTTGTAATACCATCTGTATCTTTTTAAGATAAATCAAAACAACATACATTCGACATTTCAGCAACAGTTTTATGAGTGGATTTAATGCAGAAGAATCATTCTTTATAAAATCCTCCATATCTTGTCTCTCACATGTATCTTTAACGAGCTTAACTTTTCTATTTACAGATAAATTCTGTTTCGTTATATTGTAGATGTTACTCATCAGTATTCTTGCTTTTACAGTATTATCAAAATCAAAACTATCCAAATTCCAGTCAGAAAGTAGATTATCAACCATCTTCAACTCTTGAAGCTGATACTGAAGACGTTTGGGGTTATAGCCCGACATGGCGGAACCTTTTCTACCAATGACATAAACGTAGTAAGAATCTTGAGAAAGATAAATCTTGTTGACTTTATGATAAACATCAAGATTAAAGCGGACATCTTCACCTAACTCATACTGCTCAAAAGAAAGGTTATTTTCAAGAAGAAATTCTCTGCGATATATCTTATTCCAAACTGTGTAAAGCATATCCGATAAGAATAGTTCTTTAAATATCTTGATAAAACCATCCTTGTCGTAACTCCCTTTAAACGGAAGTGACTTTTCAGTACGGCTCTTCTCAGTTAAATCTTCCTCAAAAGAATTATAATAACTAAAAACAACCAAATCCAAATCTGAGACTAGCTTATCTGCAAAATCAGCAAAGAGATTACCAACAAGATAATCGTCACTATCAACGAAGTAGATAAACTCTCCCCTGGCTTTGGACAAGCCAAAATTTCGTGCCGAACCAACACCGTGGTTTTCAATATGATAGACTGAGATATTTGAGTATTCACTAGCATAAGTATCGCAAATACTGCCACTACTATCAGTAGATCCATTGTCTATCACTATAATTTCCAAGTCATCATAATTTTGAGAAATAATACTTTTCAAACAACGGTCAATGTATTTCTCAACATTATAAACTGGAATAATAACAGAGTATTTCAATTTAGACTCCTAAAATAACATCAAAAAACGTTTTGTATACTGAAGGCTAGTTTTAACAATTTTAGTCTAAACAGTACATATTTCAACTTATTTGGTTGGTCTTTCATTTGAGAAAGAGAAACACTATTCTTAAGCAATTCTTGTTTCACTTCATTCGTAATTTCTATATATTGTTTATCTAATTTAGATTTATACAAACTTGCTAATATATGAACCAATCCGTTTACATAATAAAGTTGCGAAATTTGTAATTCTTCTTTATTTAATTGTGAACGAACAAAGTCAGAATAGAAAACTTCTTTGTAGAATCCAAACATATCACTAAATTTCTTCTCGTTCCATGACTGAGTAATAGAATCGGGATTATCAATTAAATAGTGATAATACTTTTGATTGGTAGCAAAGACATTTTTGGCTGAAAGAAAAAGCTTGTAATTGGTTCCCAAATCTTCATAATATTTTCCTTTTGGAAAAGAAATATTATTATCAATAAATAGAGACTTTTTATATATTTTGTCGTTGGCAAAACCTGTGATATAACTATGCTTGAGCATTTGGACAAAAGCATCTTTACCTTCAAACACTTGAGTTACTAATGGATCTGAAACTATAGGATCTTCTTCACCCTTCACAAACTCACGGTTAAAAGAAACGATATCAAACTCTTGGGATTCCAACACCTCTGCTAATTCTTTAAAAGTTTGTGGTTCAAGCCAGTCATCAGAATCAGGGAAATAAACATAGTCACCCTTTGCATGTAAAATCCCTGTATTGCGAGCTTCAGAAAGCCCTCCATTTTCTTTATGAATTACTGAGATAAAGTCATAAACTTTAGCATAATCATCACAGATTTGAGGAGAACTATCAGTACTTCCGTCATCTACAAGTAAAATATCATAATTATGCCACTCTTGGACAAGAACGCTCTCTACACAACGTTTTAAATACTTTTCGACATTATAAACTGGAATGACAACAGTTAAAAGTGGTTTCATGGATTCTTCACCTAAATTTTTATTTTATGTTAAATCTTCACCACCCTTATTCAACCAGGTAACAGCATTAAAATAGCGGTGGTAAGTTTTTAAATCAATCCCAACATGTCCTTGCTTCTCAGCTGATTTAAAGTGGACCAATGAAGGTAGATCACTGTAATTCTTCGAAGAGAAAATCACCTTACTCTTGTATGGAAGTTCTTCAAACTCTTTCATCAGCTCGTAAGTACAGGCATCATTATCATTGAACTTGAAATACAAATTATCCCAATGTATTCTTTCTAAACGACGATTCCATTTTTGAGTTGCTTCTTCTTCATCAGCGTAATGCAGGAAATGAAGTTCAATATCATCAAGAAGTGCTAGAGGATAGGCATTATCAAAGTCTTTGATGTATTTCGATTCCTTAACAAATGTCAAAGAGATACTACCACTCAAATAGTGTTTTAAATTCTTAAGCATCTTGATGTAATCAGGAGAAAAGACAAACATCCCTACAAATGGTGTTTGATAAGGTAAGCCCAATTCCTGATAGACTTTTCCAGCCCAACAATTATCACAAATGATCGTAAAATTTTTATTCTTAAGTCTTCGTCTAGGAATAAAATTAATAATTGGATAAACGATTGGTTATAATTTATTTTTTAGTGTTTCACTGTTCATATTAGTACTTCTTAGAACTTCTTTTTATTTCTTATATAGCTCTGAGAAATTACGAATATAACTTTGTAATGAGAAGAGTTCTTTTTGGCGTTTAACAGAGGCCTTGCCAAATTGCTCTCTCTTCTCAGTGTTATCAGCCAATTCTTGGATGGCCTTAGACAATTCTGCAGGCTGATTTGGTGTGGCAAGAAGACCGTTTTCACCCTCCTTAACCATTTCACAGACACCACCATGACGGTAGCCGACTACAGGTTTGCCACAAGCCATTGATTCGAGAACTACGGTTGGTAGGGGATCTGGATTGGTACTTGGCAAGACAAAGATATCAAACATATTATAGAGCTCAGTTGTCTTACTATAATAATTGATACGCTTGATTTGTCCAGCTACTGGTGAGTCTGATATTGCCTTTTCCAGCTCATCAACACGCCACTCTTCACCTTCAAAAGCACTCCCTGCCAGAAAGGCTACTGCTTTTGGATTAGCCTTTAAGATTGGAGTCACTGCTTCCAAGAAATCGCCTTGACCTTTCCAAGCATTCACTCGACCAACCATTCCGATAACCAAGGCATCCTGTGCGATACCAAACTGGTCACGAACTGCGCTGGCATCCATTTCATGATAGACGGCATTGTCAACACCATTATAGATGACCTGAACTTGGTCATTTTTTACAAAGCGAGACTGCTTCACGTGGTTGGCCACAGCATTTGAAACTGTCACAATCGTATCAGCATAACGCCCCATCAAAAAGTTGATGAAATCAGAGATTGCTTTTGGTTTGACGATAATCTCGTGAACATGCCAAATCAAAGGAAGTTTCAACTTACGTTTGAGATAAATTCCCTCAAGTACCGCAGTCGTATTATTGTGAATAAGAGTAATGCCATTTTCCTTTGCATATTTAGCAATTTGCTTTGAATAACGATTATAAGAGCCAAAATACTCAAGAATTCCCTTAGGATTAAAATACTTCCGGCGCAAGATTGGATAATCGATAACTTTTACCTTAGCACCAACCTTTTCCAATGCACCCACTAAGACGCCATCGTTGGGCAAAATGACATGAGCCTCAAAGGCTTCTTTATCCAATCCTTTAATAAGCTCCAACAAAACCTTATCAGCACCATACATTTCGGCACCAGCGTGAAGATATAAAATTTTCTGCATTTCTATCCTTTAAATACTTTCTCGTAGTCTGTAACAATTTTTTCCCAAGTAAAGGCTTCTTCGATACGTTTACTTGATTTTTGATTGAGGTCTGCGATAGCTTGTTCATCCAATTGTTCAGCTTGATTAATGACACTTGCCAATTGGTCTTTTTTCCAATAGAGAGCACCATCTTCACCGACTTCACGGTTAAAGCCAACATCCAACAAGAGATTGAGCTTAGTTGACTCAAGTGCCTCAAGAAGTGATGGATTGGTTCCACCTACCTCATGACCATGGAAATAAGCAAAGGCATTCTCACGAATGTACTTGAGCAATTCTTGGTCATAAACAGTTCCGACAAACTTCACACGAGGATCCTTGTCAAAACCAGTTTCCTGGCGCAACTTGTCGTAAAATTTGTTTTCTTCAACATTGGTAATGAGAACAAAATCCTTATCGGAGCTAGACGCCATAAAACCACGAATCATAGCCTCATAGTTATTTTCAGGCACAAAACGTCCTACAACAAGATAATAATTGTTTTCAATAACACCCTTTTCGAAGTACCATGTGCGTACCTTATCATCAACCTTAGTCAATCGAGATTTAGTTGTATCAGTTCCATAGGCAATATAGGTTGTTTGAGGACGATACTTCGCATAATCATTTTGAATATAAGATTCAATGTTTTTACTATCACAAATCAAGAGATCTGCATGTTTAACCATGAGTTGCTCTGAAATTTTCCAATACTTACGAACCGGAAGACTCCACTTTGCACGAAGCCATTCATGACCATCCGGGTTAACCATAAGGGTACCACCGATAGCCTTGATTTTCTTTTTAATACCTGAGATAAATGGACCAATTCGGCAGGCCAAAACATAGAAGATTGGTGCTTGATCATTATTTTCCTTAGCAATCTCAATGGCCTTATTAAGAGCTGCGATGTCATAAGCGATGGCACGTGCGGGCCCGATATTTGGGACGTCAATATTGTAGCATTTAGCACCGTTATGTTCGAAAGTATCTGCTGTAATTCCTGATTTAGCAGAATTTTCACGCATACAAGCTACATAATATTGGATATCTTTGTCTTGTTGGAACTCTGTCAACTTCTCAACAAAGGTCTCAAATCCACCATATTTTGCTGGAATTCCCTTAGAACCAACGATATAAACTGTTTTTGTCATTTAATCACCATTAAAAGAAATGGAGAAAGCCATCACTTTGCTCCATCCTTCATTACTACTACTTTAATTGTTTTCAATAATATTTTGATATCGCGCCAGATTGTCCATCCGTCCATATAAGCAACGTCTAGTTTTACAACTTCATCAAAATCAGTAATTTCACTTCGACCACTTACTTGCCAAAGACCAGTAATACCTGGTTTAAAGCTGAGGCGACGTTTTTGTTCCGGTGTATAAGATTCGTACTCATCCAATGTTGGTGGACGTGTTCCTACCAAGCTCATATCACCTTTTAGAACATTCCAAAATTGTGGAAGTTCATCAAGACTCGTTTTACGAATGAAATGTCCAATTTTGGTAATACGTGGATCATTGTCCATCTTAAACATACCACCAGACATTTGATTCTGTGCCATCAAATTCTTCTTGATTTCTTCCGCATCAACACGCATAGAACGGAATTTATAAAACTTGAAGATACGTCCATTTTCTCCCACACGATCTTGAGCAAAAATAGCTGGCCCTCCATCTTTACGAATAAGAGGATAAAGGAAGATTCCAACAATACCACAGAGCACCAAACCAACTAGAGCTCCACAGATATCGAGGAAGCGTTTCGCCAAGATATCTCCATAGCTATAAAAATGCGTAGAAAACGTAACAACTTTGAAAGGACCCAATTGTTGGATACGTTTTTCTCCCTGACTCATAAATTCAAGGGCATTCAAATTAATGGATACTGGGATTCCCATAAGTTCAAATGGTGACGCATAATCCCAAATCTTGTACTGCTCACTTGGCAGATTAATCAAAACTTGGTCTACTACTGAGTGTGTCGCATATTCAATCAAATTTTCAGGTTTAACACTCTTGATAAATGGATCAGTGAAATAAGGATTATCCAAGACACAAACTGCTGTAATCCTACCATCCATATTGTCTTTCATACGAGACAAAACATTTTCAAGACGTGCCTGATCAGAAATCAAGAGAATATTCTTGTTACTTTTACGACGTGTATAAATAGATGAGCGGAAATACTTAAGAACTGTATTTGTAATGTATAAGAGAACACCTGAAATTAGGGTGACATAAAGAAGTCCGCGACGTGAGATTGAAAAACTTCCATCTGCAAAAAACGAGAGGAATGTTGCAATTAGAGCAAATATGAAACAATATTTGACAGTTGCAATGAGTTCATCCAAGTAGCCTCTATACTTAAGATTTTCATAATAACTACTGATATAGTAAGACACTACATGTACGACACCTAAAAGGACAATGCTTCCTTGGGTAATCTCTGTAAATGGTATTTTACTAGCTACCATGGCCGCGAAAACAACCACAACCAACTGTATAATACCAATTTCAATGCGACGAATTTCTTGTTTTTCTTTCACTCTAAACCCCTTTTTAATCTGTTAAGGTATAAGGAGCCGCATCATCCCCATTAATGCTATCCTTTTCTACGACGATGTGCTCTTGAATGACCTTCTTTTTGGTCTGATTTTTTCCCGTACTCACCATATGATCCGTAAGAACCATATGATCCATATTTATCAACTGTCATGTCAACTTTATTAAGGACGACACCTAAGAACTGAGAACCACTTTGTTCCAATTGTTCAACAGCCTTAGTTACGAAGCGACGTTTGATTTTCCCAGCTGCTGTAACCAAAAGACTAGCGTCAGCCTGATGGGCAATAATAACAGCATCAATGACCAAACCAATTGGTGGCGTATCAATTATGACATAATCATAACGACTACGAGCAACTTCCATCAAATGTCTAAAATTGTCATTTTGCAAAAGACTTGTTGGATTAGGTGGTACAGGACCAGATGCAATGACATCCAAACCTGAAATATCAGTTTGACAAATCGTTTCATTTAAATCAGCATTTCCAGAAAGGAAATTTGAAAGGCCTTTATAAGGCTCATTTGATTTAAATGTACCTGACAAAACAGAGTTACGAGTATCTGCATCAATGAGAAGTGTTCGGAGCCCGACACTAGCAAATGAAATCGCCAAGTTAACAGATGTCGTTGATTTTCCTTCACCAGCTTCAACAGAGCTAACCGCAATCACTTTCATCTGAGCACCAGAAAATTGAATATTTGTGCGAATGGCATTGTAATACTCTTCTGTTTGTTTGGCAAAGTTTTCTTTAGATTTTACTAACTTTAATAGAGGCATTTCTTCTCCTTAAATTTTATCTGTATCAGGGACAATTCCAAGAAGTGTCATTCCAAGGGCATCTTCCACATCTTCTGGACGGCGAATACGATCATCTAGGATTTCACGTACCAATACACCAACCACTGCAAGGAATCCTCCAAGCACTGCTCCAAGAAGCACATTACGTTTGATATTTGGTGAAGATGGTGACTCTGGCAATTTAGCTTCTTCAAGCGTTGTAACATCTTCAACTTTTGTCACGTTCTTGATTTTTTCTGAAGCAACTTCACGAACCTTATTGGCAAGTGTTTGCGCATCTTGACCAGTTTTAGCATTAACAGAAATTGAAATAAGACGAGTATCAGTAGGAATATTAACTGAAATCATTTTAGCAAGTTCTGCTTCTGTCATATTCAATTTTTCATCTTTGATAACTTCTGACAAGACATCGTTTGATGTAATAATTTCTTTGTAGTCTTTTGTCAAAAATGTACCGGCCTGCAAGTCTTGAGCAGAAAGGTTTTTGCCATCATTAGCTTGATTAACCACATAAATACGTGTAGACGATGTATATGTTGGCTGAATGAGGAAGTAAGTTCCTAAGAAGGCAAAGACAGCGACATAAAAGGCTGTAAATAAAATAAATACTTTTTTAGTCCAAAGTTTTTGCAATAGTGCAAGTACATCGATTTCAACACGCTTCGTGTTTTCCTGAGTCATAGTTTCTCCTATATATATTGATTTTCAAGTAGTGTTTGTGGATTTTCGATAAAAAGGTTACGAGCACGTCTCGTTCCGTAAGTCTTTTCGATAATAGCGTAAGCATCTTTCATAAATGGTGGTCTTGGACCAAGATTATGCATGTCACTAGCAACCATATGAACCAAATTTTTCTCCAAGAAATAACGAACACGTTTTTTTCTTACTTTATCTTTATCTCCAAAGAGCTTTGGTTTTAGAACATGAGAGCTATTAACTTGAGTATAGCACCCCATGTTGATGATTTCTCGAACACGGTCAGCATTTTCTTCGAGGGCATCATAGCGCTCAATATGAGCAACAATAGGCGTTACCCCCGCTCGCAAAACATTACTAAGCCCACTATGAATTTCTTTCCAAGATGTGCGAGCACTAAACTCAATCAAAGCAAATTGAGTGTTGTGCATACGCGGAATAAGATTCTTTTCAAGTTTCTCCACAATGTCTGAGGTGTAATAAAGTTCACCACCATAATAAATAGTTAAGTCTGGATAAAGTGCTTCTGCTTCTGCTTTTACCTTAGAAAAGTTGGCAAAAATTTTATCCTCTGGAGTCTCAAACATCCCCTTACGACGGTGAGATGTTGAAACAATCTTACGTACCCCTTGGGCATAGCTTTCACTAATAAGGTCTAAACTTTCTTCTAAAGTTTTAGGACCATCATCAACATCAAAAACAATATGTGAGTGAACGTCAATCACTTATTTTTCCTCCATCAGATTTTTGATAGCTTGAGAGGCACTTGCCACACTCGAATCATCTAGTTTCATCATGTAAAGACTAGAATTTGGCATAGCATAAGAGGTCAATTGACCAGTAGAACCAGTACCAGTTACTGCTTGAGACGTTACTTTAAATTTAGAGCCTGAATCAAGTTGTGTATTAGCCAAAGCATTAATGGTATCCAAAGACATATTTGTCTGAACAGAGTCTTGGAGATTATTAACGATTGAAGTAAAGTTTGATACAGATTTTAGAGAAGCCAACTTGTTTACAATCGCAGAAATAACTTTCTCCTGATTTTTACCACGGTCATTATCTCCGCCATCTAAACTATAGCGTTCACGAACAAATCCAAGTGCTTGCTCTGAATTCATTTGGATATCTCCAACTGGAAAATCAAACTTCCCATGAAGACTTGTGAAAGCTTGATCATTATGGACTGTCACACCACCAAGTTGGTCAATCAACTTAAGGAAAGATGTGAAATTAATTCGTGCATAGTAATCAATATTAATGCCATAAAGGTTTTCCAGAGTTTTTTCAGATGTTTCGACACCATAAATACCTGCGTGGGTTAATTTATCATACTGGTCTGCCCCACCATCAGGAATCTTAACGTACGCATCACGTGGAGTGGTCGTCAAGAGAATCTTATGTGTGTTCATGTTAACGGTCATAATGATATTGACATCTGAACGTGACACTGTTGAAATCGAACCGTAGGTATCAATACCACTAATATAAATATTGAAGACTTTTGAATCTACTTGTTTTGCAGAGTTGCTATTCTTCTTTTTAATTTTATAAGTATAAATTGTTTTTAGATTTGAAGCATAATTACTATCGACAGACTCTAATAGGCTAGCATAAGAGCCACTCAAGACCATAGCTTTAGATTTGCCAGACTTAAGATTATCATAAGCTTCTTGATATGAGGCAACATCATCAACTTTAACATCAACTTTTTTATCTTTTTTGAGAGCTGACATCAAGGTCTCGATATTGTTCTTATCAACCTTAGTAGGTGCCTGTACGCTAGTAAGCTGGCTCACATCTTTGATGTCACTTTCCTTAGGAACCACGATGCTCATTTCTACTTCAGAAAATGCTGCCGTCTGATTCATACGGTTAGTGATGTCAATCATTTGTTTAAAACCAAAAATACCAACCAGAGAAACTAGCGAGAAGATAACCAGTTCAACCGTTGTCACTAGTGGTGATTTCTTAGTCTTCTGAAGGAAGATGCTAATAGCAAGAACTACCAACAAACCAATGGTGATAATGATGTTCAAAAACCTAAAGGATAGGAAATTATAATTGAACATGGTGAATAATAAGACCAATGCTAAAATAGCATACAGAATGGTCAACCCAACGTTGACCATCCCCCACGATCTATTACTCGTACGTTTTTGCTTACGATTCGTACGCGAACTCATATAAATTGCTCCTATAAATTAAAATTAGACATTTCCCATTATCATTATAACATTACTATAACTTCATTTCAATTGTCATTCTTTTTAAAAAAGAAGAAACCGTTTTTCATTATGATATCAAGCATTTAATTTCTATCATTTTTCATTGTTTTGTAAGTTCTTTTTCACATTTTTAGCGGTTGTTTTTTAAATTGTCGGATATTTACTTATTCCTTAAAAGCATCCTTCTTCCGAATATTTTTATTTTTTTATAGTAGTTTGAAAAATTTTAACCATTGTCACTTCGAACAGATATTAGCTACAACACAAAAGGACGACCAAATGGCGTCCTTTTACAAACTAGTCTGCAATTAGTGTTTCAAGACCAACTTTCATCATGTCAGTGAATGTATTTTGACGTTCCTCAGCTGTTGTGTCCTCATCTGGATTAACCAAACTATCAGAAATAGTCATGATGGCAAGAGCATCTACTTGGTGTTGAGCTGCAAGGTAGTAAAGTGCTGCTGCTTCCATTTCTACAGCTTTCACACCCCATTTACCAAGCTCGATGTTCTTTTCACCATAGTTCGAATAGAAGACGTCAGAAGACAAGACATTACCAACATGTGTAGTCATACCAAGCTCTTTAGCAATGTGGTAAGCCTTATCTAAGAGATTGAAACTTGCAATTTGTGGGAAATCGTATTGTGGCCAATCGTTACGAATAATGTTAGAGTTTGTCGCTGCCGCTTGCGCTAGAACTAACTCACGAACGTGAACATCCTCATTCAATGAACCAGCAGTTCCCACACGGATCAATTTTTTAACCCCGTAGTCAACAATAAGCTCACGAGCATAGATAGAGATAGATGGCATCCCCATTCCAGTTCCCATTACTGAGACACGTTCACCTTTGTATGTTCCTGTGTAACCAAACATATTACGAACTTCATTGAAACATACAGCATCTTCGAGGAAATTCTCGGCAATGACTTTCGCACGTAAAGGATCTCCAGGTAGGAGAATTTTATCAGCAATTTCACCTTGCTTAGCAGCAATATGGATAGACATAATATAAGATACCAAGGGCGTTAAAGAGGCAAAGTAAAAATAGGAAATCTGACAAAGATGCTTCGCATCTAGGAGGATTTATCTTTTTTACACAGCCTCTAGCCCGGGTTCAGTTTCAAACCCGAACTACCCTTCCTTTCATTTTTTATATACAGGACAGGCGACAGAGAACAAAGTAATAATTGGAAACTGACGACGCATTATAAATGCTAGACAGTCTATCTTTTTACTTCGTTCTCCGCCCGTATTCATTTTAGTGAATACAGTTAACCCGTCCTTTCTATTTTTTGATGGTAAAAGAGCAACCTGAACACACTATCTACCATTCTTATTTTTTTATTTTTAAATAATTTTTCTACTATTATATAGTTGATAAATTATTACTTTTTTAATAGTGGATTAAGCTTGAGTCAATGAATCAAGAAAATCATATAACTTCTTGTTCATTTCTGAATAATCGTTGGTACGCAATTGTTCAGGTGTTTGAACAAAAGGTAACTCCTTATTTTGCTTACGCAAGTGTTCTTCACCATCCGCAGTTATGAGCAAATCAATGGCTTGGGAATCAAACTCTAGGTGTGCTTGGAAGGCATAGTGTTTAGGACTAAAGCGAATAATTTGACGTGGACAACCTTGACTAGTAGCAAGAACAACTGCATTATCAGTCAATCCAGGCATATCACCATGCCAGTGGCCAGTATTGAGAGTTGTGCCAAAACCTTTGACATGCTCATCAGCTAATCCATCATCCGTAAGTGTTATTGGAAACACACCAATTTCGCGTTCTGGACTATGCTCATACTTACCACCATAGGCTACAGACAGAAGCTGAGCTCCCAAACATACACCAACAATATAGATATCAGCAGCAATTGCTTTTTGCATAAATACAATCTCAGCATTTGGGTCATAATAAGGAAAGGTCTGACGATCCTCATCAGGTGACTGAGGACCACCCATCACAATTAGAAAATCAATACCTTCAACGGTTTCAGGAAGGACCTCTTCCTCATATACCTTGGTTGATGTGATATTATGCCCACGGTCTTGAGCCCATTTTAAATAGGCTCCTGGAACTTCAAACGTTTCGTGTAAGATAAAATGAATATTCATTGTTTTTTCTTCCATCTATTATTAATTATCCTTGATAGTAGACCCGCTAAGATTAGAGGAACTGCTACCAGCCCTCCTTGACCGGTAAAACCTAGAACTAAGGCTATTCCCGTCAGAGGAGCATCCAAAGTTGTTACTAAAAATATGGTTGCACCAAGTAACATTCCTAGATTAGGATTTAGGGATAAACCAAAAGTCTCAAGACACCTTGTTAATAAGAAACCCGATCCGACACCTAAAGTAAACGAAGGCGTCAGTGTCCCTCCATAAGTACCTGACCATAGCAACAAGCACACAATAAGCCCTTTAATTACTAGCAAAATCGGAAGGTATTCCGAAGTTCCTCCAGAAAACATCCATTGTGCTAGAACCTGACCATTTCCCATGATTATAGGATAGAAAGCTACAATACCACCTAATATTATAAAAGAGACGGGCATGGTCCAGAGAATATGTTTATCTGTTATACGACTTTTACTCGCCTTTTTAGCTAAAACTTTAAATATAAGAGCAAGCGGAGTTACAAACAGCGTCAAAACAAGAATCTGTATCAAACTAGTAGGATGTAAGCTTACTTTATCAACTAAATATATAGCTTTCCCACCAACAATTGGACGAGCACAATAAGCTGACAAATAGGTTGTCACAAGAATGATACCAATGTTTTTCAGTTTCCAAGCAACTCCCAAAGTTTCCAAAACAAACAGTGTACTGGCAAAGGGAACTTGGTAAACCGCAGCTAAACCTGCTCCTGCACCACATGCAATCATGAGTTGTCTTTCAGGAATTTCTAAACCCAGTTTTTTTGATAAACTGCCAGCACATAAGGCACCTAATTCTCGTGGAGCTGCTTCCTTGCCTACCGAAGCACCTGCTCCAACGATTGCTACCTGCACCAAAGCATGTAGACTTTGGCCAAGAAAATTTGGACTCTTCTTGCCAACGAGTTGCTTAGCCTTTCTAATGGAAAGAAGGGACACTCGTCGCTGAAGGAAATACCAAAAGATACTAGCTAAGACACCAGCTACCACTATAACTACGAAGCGTCGATAAGCACTTATAGAGTTAAATTGTAACAAGAGATCTGACGTATCGTTACCAAAAGCAAGAAATTTTATAAAATCTAAAAGATAGTGGCAAAGAATACCAATCAGACCAGAAGCTATTCCGGTTGTCAAAACAGCCAAACTTAACCTAATCGACTTGGGGAGCCAAGTCAAACTCTTTCTCTCTTTATTACACATATATTAGAGTATGGCTAAAATTGCTTTAACCAACTTTTCCTACTGTCTTTTGAGTAGGGTCAATCCCTTCTTTGTTTTTATTTCATAGTAAGGCAATCTCGTGCTGAATTAGAAAAACTAAAACTAGCTTTCATTCTTTGACCTTTTTAACTATATTCTAGTCTTAATGATTTTGTTCTATGTTATAAGTAGTTTATCTCTGAATGACCTAAAGTTGTTCTTAACAAAGCAAGTGGCAAACTGTAAATTGTTTTATTATATTGCGACACCATTTCATTGTAGTGTAATTTTTGATTAGCAACAAGTACTTCTGACTCTTTAATCTCAGCAATCAAATCCTTTATACTTTGATCAGCTGTAATATTTGTATCTCTTTCGATTTCCTCTATAATTTTATTCTTCGTTTCCTCTAGTTTAGTAGAGTATTCATGTTTAGAAAAATTGCCAGACTCACCGTAAGACTTCCGCTTAGATTCTGAATGATTAGCTTTGTTTTCATCGTTAGTCAAATTGTTGACAGACTTTTTTTCCTCTAACAATTCTGAAACATTTTTTCTAACAGACATTTTTAACTCATGGTCTACAATCTTATCAGTCAGTTCTCGCAGTTGTACAATCAATTTTTCCACATACTGCTCTTTAATTTCAATTGCACTGTATGATGATTTAATTGACTCTTTTAAGTTAACAACTTTATGGTATTGAAATAGAAACACTATTATGATATAGCTTAAAACTGCAAATACGATAGATGCTCCTTGAAATGGTTCATAATCTATCTCACTACCACTTGTATCTATAGCAGAAAATATAACCAACCAAACCATGGTTAGGAAAGCAATTATAAAAACTCCACGAATGATACGAAATAATGGATTATTCATTAAGTTTGACATCAATTATTCCTTTTTAAAGTTCAGCCAAAATAGCTTTCAGCAAGCCTTTGAAATCCCCTTTAACACGTTCTGTCACTTCCACAACTTCTTCGTGATTGAGTTCTTCTTGGAAACCGGCCGCAAAGTTGGTAATACATGAAATACCAAGAACTTTCAAACCAGAATGTGCTGCAACAATGACTTCAGGGACAGTTGACATCCCAACAGCATCTGCACCAAGAGTCTTATAAGCACGAATTTCAGCTGGAGTTTCGTAAGTTGGACCAGTTACGCCGATATAGACACCATCATCTAATTTAATGCCCAATTTGTCAGCAACTCGATGTGCAGTCTCACGGTATTCTGGAGTATACGCTTTAGACATATCAGGGAAACGAGGACCAAAATCATCCAAGTTTTCTCCAATCAATGGGTTTTGACCAGTCATGTTGATGTGGTCAGTGATGGCCATTAAAGTACCTGGACCAAAGCCGATACCACCAGCTGCATTGGTTACAACAACTCCTTCGCATCCAAGTGCTTTCATAACACGTACAGGGAAAGTAACTACTTCAAGCGGATTTCCTTCATAAAAATGGAAACGTCCTTGAAGAGCTAAAACCTTACGTCCAGACAAGGTTCCATAAACAAGTTTTCCAGCATGACCGACAACCGTTGATTGTCCCCAGTTTGGAATATCCGCATAGTCAATGACAACTGCGTCTTCAACTTCTTCAGCCAACTCACCAAGTCCAGAACCCAAAATTAAACCAAACTCAGGTTTTTCAATTCCTTTGCTTTCCAAAAATGCTTGAGTAACTCTAATTTTTTCAAGTAGCGACATGTTAATTCTCCCTTAATTTTATTTCATTCTTAAAAAGTGACCAATTTTTGAAAAAGTTCTTGCATTTCGAATGGTTATAGAAGGATAAAAAGGTGCTTTCAATAGCTTCTTATGATAAGCCGTTTGGTTATAGCTTGATTTATCAAATTTACCCCAGTAGATCCCAAGTTGACCAAGATGAATAATTTCATCCCCCAACTCTAAAGACTCCATAACATTCCTCATTTCGTTCTTATCAAGTCTTTCAGTATATAAGAGAACATCTTTTCTATAGAAATCTTCTTCCCACCACTTAGGTAAAGATGCCACTTCATTTTGGTAATCTTCTAGAGTAAAAAGAGAAAACACCTTAATAAATGGATAAGTCTTATTAAGAAATCTCTCTAAAACTAAGAGGAGTTCCACTTTCATCAAGGACGAATCGAAGAAAAAATTTCCACTATTTATATAGGAAGAAACATTTGACATTCCAAGTTCTTTTAACTCATGACAAAATTCTTCCATGACTACCTTGTGACGACCACCAACATTAATCCCACGAACCAAAAATGCATAGCGATTCATTTTAGACAAGTTTATCCAAGAAGCTTTCACCAATCATGGCTTTATCTATACCAAAGTTTTCAGCGACAGTTGCTGAAATGTCAGAGAAATGACCTACTGGAATAAGTCCATTTCCTTTGAATGATGGGCTATAAGCCAAGAAAGGAATATATTCACGAGTATGGTCTGTCCCTGCATAAGTTGGATCATTTCCGTGGTCTGCTGTAATCATCAAGAGATCATCTTCACGCATGGCAGCAATGATTTCAGGCAAACGTTGGTCAAATTCGTGCAAACAATCACGATATCCATGTGGATCACGACGGTGTCCATAAAGGGCATCGAAGTCTACCAAGTTTGTGAATGAGAAGCCATGTTTGAAATCTTCAGAAGTCATAGCTTTAATCAAATTATCAATACCATGGCTATTTGATTTGTTGTGGCCCATATCGTGGTTAATACCAGCTCCGTTGAAAATATCATTGATTTTACCAACGGCATAAGTATCAATACCAGCTTCATTCAATTTATCCAAAACAGTGGGTGCAAATGGTGAAACAGCCAAATCTCGACGATTAGATGTACGAGTGAAGTTTCCAGGCTCACCAACGTAAGGACGAGCAATGATACGCCCTAGAAGAGCTGGACGCTCAAGGGTAATTGAACGCGCATATTCACAAATACGATACAACTCATCCAATGGAATAATATCTTCGTGTGCAGCAATTTGAAGAACTGGGTCAGCTGAAGTATAAATAATCAATTCACCAGTTTCCATTTGACGAGGTCCAAAGTCTTCAATAACAGCTGTACCTGAGTATGGTTTATTAGCTTCACGAATGACTTTACGACCTGAGAATTCCTCAATTTTAGTGAGAATTTCTTCTGGGAATCCGTTCCAGAAGGTATCAAAAGGTTCAGTAATATTGAGACCCATGATTTCCCAGTGACCAGTCATCGTATCCTTACCAAGAGAAACTTCCTGCAATTTTGTTGCATAACCAGTTGGGTTACTTTCTGCTGGTACTGTTTTCAAAGGTGTTTCACGAGGAATATTTCCTAGACCAAGCTTAGCCATATTTGGCACATTCAATCCTACTGATTTAGAGATATGACCAAGGGTATCTGAAGCACCATCTGGCACACCTGCATTGACAAAGTCATTGGCATCTGGAGCAGCACCAATTCCTACTGAATCAAGAACGACTAAATGCATTCGGTTAAATTTGGACATAATAACACCACAAAGAGATAAAATCTTTTCGAAATTACCTCTTGCCTTTCTATATTATTTAATAGTTTGACAAAAATTAATTAGTTTTCCTCATTAAAAGTGAGGGGAAATCAAAATTGGACTAGGCCTTGACTTCAACGACCTTAACACCGTCTTTTCCTGCAACGATGACTTTGTTAACCATACCATTGAACAATCCATGATCGACAACACCTGTCATAGCTTTTAGTTCTTCACCAAGAGCTACTGGATTTTCAATCTTACCTAAATCAAGATCGATGATATAGTTCTTCATATCTGTAACAAAGCGATTACCTTCCTCCGTAAGTCGGAATGATGGCTTATAGCCCTTCGAATCAAAGACACGATAGAGACGATCAGCACCATATTGAACCACTTCAACTGGTAATTTGAAAGCACCTAATTGATTAACCATTTTTGACTCATCAACTACCCAGATATATTCTTTCGTAGGTGTAGCGACGATTTTTTCCATCAAAAGGGCCCCACCGCCACCTTTAATCCCATTGAGTTGAGGGTCTACTTCGTCGGCGCCATCAACAGTAACATCAATACTGTCAATATCATCTACTGCCTTCAAAGGAATACCTAAACCTTCAGCTTGTTTAGTGGTTTGACTTGATGTCGTTACTCCAACAACACTAAGGCCTTCTTCCTTAATACGACGGCCAATTTCCTCCACGAAGAAATAAGCTGTTGACCCTGTACCGAGTCCAACAACCATTCCATCTTCAACGTATTTGGCAGCGGTTACGCCAGCGATTTTCTTAAGTTCTTCCATGCTCGTCTCCTTGCATCTTTCTATAATAGTCGTTCAAAACAATTATAACATGTTTCAACAGTAAATAGAAATGATACGAAGGAGTAAAACCTAGCAAAAATAAAAACTAGATTCTAAATAGAATCTAGTTTTGATGGGGAACTAATTTAATAGCACCACTTAATCTTCTTTACGACGTTTGAAGAATCCTACAAAGGCTGCAAAAATCATTGAAAGAAGTCCAATAAATCCAGCATTGCTAGTGTGCTCACCAGTTTGTGGCAACTCAGCTTGAGGCACTACAGGAACTTCAGTATCTGGAGTTGGTGTAGTTGGCGGTGTCACTGGAGTTGGAGGAGTAACAGGTGTTGGTGGTGTTTGTGGAGTCGGTGGTGTTGGTGGTACCACGTGAGACTCTCTCTCAACAACATAGTTCTTGTGCCATACAACACTTGGTTTTTCAGGAGTTTTAGGTTCTACTGGTTTAGCAGGAACTTCAACTACTTTTGGTGTTGGTGGCGTTGGTGCCGTTGGACCTGTTGGTGGTGTTGGTTCAACCGGTTTTTCTGGAACTTCAACCACTTTTGGTGTTGGTGGCGTTGGTGCCGTTGGACCTGTTGGTGGTGTTGGTTCTTGTGGTTTACCAGGTACTTCAACTACCTCTGGAGTTGGTGGCGTTGGTGCCACTGGCTCTTTTGGTGGTGTTGGTGGTGTTGGTTCTTGTGGATTGATACCAACTGTTTTAATAACTGGTTTAACCGGTGCTGTTGGTGGTGTTGGTGCCTTAGGCTCTTCAGGTTTTTCACCTGGATTCTTAGGCAAACCAAGATTAGAGTTGATTGCGAACCAATATACTGTTGGAGCACCATCAGCATTTGCACCTTCAGCAGTAAATACCAAGTGACCATTTGTCATCTTGATACCTGCACCTCCATAATAGAGGTAAGGTGAATCAGCATTATCCCAACCTGTCAATTCAGACGTTGTCTCACCATTAAAGACTGCACCATGGTCAATGTATTGGTTATCATTGACTGATGTTACTTCTTTAGTAGCAGCATCATAAGTAACTGATGATTTTGGAATAGCGATGAATTGGTTATCACCAATATTTACATATTCTTGGTGACGTGTTGATTGGTATTTTTTCTTAGGTGTGAATGTAATCAAACCAGTTTCAGCAGAAACGCTGTACGAACCAATGACATCATCTTTATCACCAAATGTATAATCTTGGTTACCAAGAGCGTGTCCATTACCACTACCTGAAGCATTAAGAGTTGTTACATCAGATGGAATTTCACGTGAGACAACCCATTCTGAACCATTCCAGTCAGTGATAGGAACAACTACCTTAAGTGGGTTCTCATCAGAAATGTTAACAGTAGCGCCACCGAAATCAGCGTATCCAGATTTAGTAACAACTTCACCGTTTTGGATTGCCAAAGTAGAGCCATCTGCGTAAGGATTATATGTACCGCGGACAGTATTACCATTAACGTCTTTCGCTTCTACTGTAAGTGGACGTGGGCGCTCAGATGTTTCAACATAAGCTGCACCATTCCAGTGGTTTAGTGAGTTAAGTGCTACGATAGCATTACGCTCACTAAGGTTGAACATTTTACCATCTTTATCGTAAAACTCAACATCTACTGCTACTTTAACTGGTTTATCTTGATCAGTTGATGCACCAACTGTCATAGTTACTGTTGGATCCTTACTGATTTTCGCGATACCTTTTCCGTCATTTGATGGAAGGCTAACAATTTCGTAGCGGTAAACAACACGTTTGATTGCTGATGCTTCATTCTCAACAATCATGCTTGATTGGTTCAAACCATCATATGTAACAACAAATTTGTCACCTTCTTTAACTTGAACCCACTCGTCTTCAGTATTTGTCCAAGGGCTATTTGAAACAATGTCAGATGCTTGTAACTTGTTAGAGTCATATTGGAAAACATTACTTGTGTTAAGACGCTCTTGTGCTTCTTTTGTCAAGTAGTTGCTTACACCTTCAACTTTGTGTGTTGCATCGTTTTCACGTTGGAAAGTCAATTCTTGAACAACTTCAGCATCTTTAAGGTTACGATATACAGGATCATTCATGTATTTATCGTAAGCTGTTTTAGCTTCTTGGTATTGTTTAAGTGCTGTTTGGTAGACAGCTAATTTGTTTTGATACTCAAGGTATTCTTGGTCATATTTAGCTTTTTGCTCATTGTAGACAACCAAGGCTGCTTCGTATTTAGCTTTAGCATCTGCATTGTATTTTTCAATAGCTTGTTTTGTTTCAAGATCTGCTTCATAAGCTGTTTTCTTAGCGTTATAAAGTTCAAGATTCTTGTCATATGCTGCTTTTTCTAAATCATATTTAGCTTTTGCTTCATTATATGCTGCTAGCTCAGTTTGATATTTAGCTTCAGCTTCAGCGTTACGTTTTTCAGTAACAACTTTTTCAGCTACTTTATTATCATAATTAGCTTTTTCAGCATTGTATTTGGCTTTATCGCTATTATACTGTGCAAGAGCTGCTTCATAATCAGCTTTTGCTTGGTTATAAGTTGCCAATTCTGCTTGGTATTTAGCTGCAGACAAGGCATTTTCTTTATCAGCTACTTCTTTTTCTGCTACCTTAGCATCATAAGTAACTTTCTTAGTCTTGTACTCTGAAAGGGCTGAGTCATAAGCTTGCTTAGCAATTTGGTATTGCTCTGAAGCTTTATCATAAGATGTTTTTTCAGTATCATATTTAGCCTGAGCTTCAGCATTTGTTTTATCAGCAAGTGCTTTCTCAGCTAATTTGGCATCGTAGTTTGCTTTTGCTTTATCATAGTCAGCTTTATCTGACTTGTATTGTTCTTTAGCCACTTTATAATCTGAAACGACTGTATTGATTTTCTCTGCTTGTGCTTTATTATCTGCAGCAGCTGCTTCAACAGTTTCTTTGGTTTGAGCAGGTTCTTCCTTAACCTCAACCCCTTCGTTAGTTGCAGCTGTTTTTGCAGCTTCTAAGCTTGTATTTGTTACTTCACTCGTTGTAACAGTTGTGTTGCCTTCTTCAGTAACGTTAACAACCTTCTTCTCAGTTGAATCTGCTACGGCAGAAGTGCTTTCTTCAACAGCATCTGTTGCTTCAACTGCTGGTGTTACTGAATCTGTAGATGTTGCCACTTCATCAGCGCTTGCATTTGAAGCTCCTACTGCAAGAACTGCAGTCCCCAAAAGAACAGAAGCTGCACCAAGGCTAGACTTTCTGAGTGAATAACGTTGTAATTCCTTTTTCCCCATTTAAATTACGTCCTTCTATATTTAGTTATGTTCATATTCTAACAAAAGAAAGAACCATGTCAATTTGAGATATCTCATAAAAACACGCATTCCTTTAAATTCGATTAGATTCTTAAATTCAAATACTTTTTAATATCAAAATATTTGATAGACAAAACCCTATTATTAATAGCGTTTTCGATACAAAAAGGAGGTTTAATTTTATAATATCTAGTCCAATTCGCTTTAATGTTTTTTTATTGAAAAGATTATGAAAAATACATAACTATACGTTTTCATGCTACTTTTCATTGCGAGAATTAGTTCTTGATAACCTATTTCAGCTAAATTCTTTCTTCTAGTTTCCTAAATTAGTTTTAACAATCAAACTAGTTTAAGCTGATAAAACTCAAAGAATAGATAACAAAAAAAGACTAGACTGTCTTGCACAGCAAAACAAACTAATCTTTCATATTTCCTATTAATGTTTACGTTTGCGAACTGACCATAGACCTGAAAGGGCCATTGAAAGCAAGCCTAGACCTGTTACAGATGCTAATTTTTGGTTAGATTCCCCTGTTTCTGGTAATTTTTCAGTGTATATGCCTTGTGTTTGATTCTTAGCAACGACTGTTGAAGTTGAAACGACACTTGGTCCTGTAGGTGTTCCAGGAGTTTTTGGTTTTTGAGGAGTTGGTGGCGTCGTTGGTACTGGACGTGTTACGCGCTCAACAAGGTAATTCTTATGCCATTTTACTTTAGGAGTCACAAGCTCTTTAGGTGAAACAGGTTTATTAGGTACGTTTACCACAACCATAGTTGGTGGTGTAGGTGCTTTAGGTTCTGTTGGTGGTGTTGGTTTGGTTGGCTCTCCAGGTACATCTACAACTACTGGTGTAGGTGGAGTCGGCGCTTTTGGCTCTACTGGAGCCGTAATCTTACGTGGCTCTACTGGCACTTCAACTAAAGCTGGAGTTGGCGGCGTTGGAGCTTTTGGTTCTGTTGGAGCCTTAGGTTCCTCTGCATCAACTGTAACAACAGTGTAGTTAGGTTCTGTCGGTGGTGTTGGCGCTTTAGGTTCTTCTGGTTTGCTTGGTTCCGCTGGAACTTCAACAACTGTCGGAGTTGGTGGTGTTGGAGCCTTAGGCTCTGTTGGAGCTGTTGGACCCTCAGCATCAACTGTGACCACTGTATAAGAAGGTTCTACCGGTGCCACAGGAGCTGTTGGTGGCGTTGGTTCTATTGGTTCAGCTGGAAGTTTATCCAAAGTAATCGTTGGTGGCGTTGGCGCCTTTGGTTCTTCTGGAGCTGTTGGCTCTTTTGGTGCTTCACCAGGATTTTTTGGAATACCAACATTTGAGTTAATCGCAAACCAATATACTGTTGGTTGACCAGCAGCATTAGCTCCATTGGCCGTAAATACCAAGTGACCATCAGCCATCTTTAAGCCTGCTCCACCATAATAGAGATATGGAGAAGATGGATTATCCCAACCTTCAAGAGTCGTTGAAGATTCACCATTAAAGATAGACCCATGTTCAATGTATTGGTTATCTTTAAACGACGTTACTTCTTTAGTAGCGGCATCATAAGAAACACTAGAATTTGGAATTGGAATATATCTATTATTGCCAATATTTACAGACTCTTGGTGCTCTACATTTTCAAATTTCTTCTTAGGAGTAAAGATGATACGTCCTGAAGTTGGATCAATAGTGTAAGAACCAATCACATCATCTTTACCGTCTAATGTGAACTCATCTGTTCCGATAGAGTGACCATTCCCAGCACCTGAAACATTGACTGAAGTTGCGTCAATAACAGTTTCTTCACTAACTGTAAATTCACTACCATTCCACGTTGCTTTTTGTGCCACAATTTTAATTGGATTTTCAGCAGAGATAGTGACGTCAGCAGTACCAAAGTCAGCTGTTCCATTTTTAACAACAACTGCATTGTTTTCAATGCTCATTGATGAACCATCTGCATATGGATTCCAAGTTCCTCGAACAGTCTTACCATCTTTATCCTTGGCTTCTACTGTAAGGGCACGAGGTTTATCTCCACTATCCACATAAGAAGCACCTGTCCAGTGGTTAAGGGAATTAAGCGCAACAATAGCGTTATGCTGTGTCAAATCAAACTTATTGCCATTACCATCATAAAATTCAATATCTACAGCCACCTTAACGGGTTTATTTTGGTCTGTTGAAGCACCGACTGTTAGTGTTACAGTTGGGTCTGAGCTAACGGCTGCAATTCCTTTACCGTCATTTGATGGAAGACTCAAAATTTCATAGCGATAAATCACGCGCTTGATCGGATGCATATCCGTATTTTCACGCATGCTTGACTGATTCAAATTGTCATAGGTTACAACAAATTTGTCACCTTCCTTAATTTGAATAAATTCAGTTTCATTATTGGCCCAAGGACTAGTTGCTACAATATCTGAAGCTTCCAATTTATTGGAATCATACTGATGTACATTGCTTGTATTCAAACGAGCTTGAGCATCACGAGTGAGATAAGCGCTGATGCCATTGATGGTATGAATGGCTCCACCTTCACGTTGGAAGGTCAAATCTTGAACAGTTTCTACATCTTTCAGATCTTGGAAACCATTATCATTCATGTACTTATCATAGGCTGCTTTAGCATCTTTGTACTGTGCCAAAGCTGTTTGATATTCAGCAAGTTTTGTTTGGTAGGTAGCAAAATCTTTGCCGTATTGCTCTAAATCTACATTGTATTTTGCAAGCTCAACTTCGTACTTAGCTTTAGCAGCATCTTCTTCTGCTTTAATAGCAACAAGTTTATCATAGGCTGCTTTATCTTGGTCGTATTGCGTTTTCTTAGCTTGGTATTCTTGTAAATCTTTGTCATATTGCGCTTTAGCTGTATTGTAAACAGCCATTTCCGCATCGTACTTAGCTTTTGCTTCTGCATTGGCCTTATCCGCTGCTGCTTTTTCGGCTACTTTGGCATCGTAGGCTGCTTTAGCTGTATTATAAGTCGCTAAATCAGTTTGATATTTTTCATAAGCTGTATTGTATGCAGCAAGATTTTTTTCATATTGCTCTTGAGCAGCCTTATCCGTAATTTCTGCTTGCGTTTTCTCAGCTACTTTCACATCATAGGCTGCTTTTTTCATGTTGTATTCAGCTAGAGCTGCATCATACAGAGCCTTATTAGCCTTATATTCAGACAAAGCTGCGTTGTATGTGACCATTTCTGCATCATACTTAGATTTAGCTTTTGCATTAGCTGCATCAGCGGCTACTTTTTCGGCTACTTTAGCATCATAGGCTGCTTTAGCAGTCTTGTAGGCAGCCAAATCGGTTTGATATTTTTCGTAAGCGGCATTATAAGTAGCTAAATCTTTCTCATACTGCTCTTGAGCAGCCTTGTTTTCAATTTCTGTACGAACTTTTTCAGCTACTTTAGCATCATAAGCTTCCTTCTCGGCATCATATTTTGCCTTGTCTTTGGTATACTGAGCCATAGCAGCTTCATAGTTCTTTTTAGCAGTTTCATAAACAGCCAACTGTACCTTGTAATCGGCTTCTGACTTAGCATTAGCTGCATCAGCAGCTGCTTTTTCTGCTACTTTAGAATCATAAGTCAATTTTTGAGTATTATACTCTTCCAATGCAGCGTCATAGGCTTTTTTATCAGCTTGATATTTAGCTAATCCTTTTTCATAAGCAGCTTGATCAGTATCATATTGTGCTTTAGAAGCAGCGTTTGCTTTATCAGCTGCTGCTTTTTCAGCCACTTTAGCATCGTACTCAGCCTTAGCTTTTTCATACTCAGCTACATCTTTTTTGTGGTCTTCTTTTGCTTTCTGATAATCATAAACAACTGTATTAATCTCTTTTGATTGAGCTTGATTGTTAGCAATAGCCCCCTCTAGGGATGTATGCGTTTGAGGTGCAGTTTCTTCAACTTCTACCCCTTCTTTTACTGCAGAAGCTTTAGCATCCTCAAGACTATCAGTTGTTACAACACTTGTTGTTACAGTGGTATTTCCTTCTTCTTTGACAGAAACAACTTGCTTCTCTGAATGGTCAACAGTTGTTGCCGGATCGGCAGCAGAATCTGTTAGCACAGAAGCACTAAGTGGTGTATCAGTAGCAGCTGAAGTTGAAACCTCATCTGCATGTACACCAGTTGCACCCATCGCAAGAATGGTTGTACCCAAAAGAACAGAAGCAGCCCCAAAGCTATACTTTCTGATTGAAAAACGTTGTGAATCTTTTCTTCCCATATCACAAATTTCCTTCTATATTTTCTTAACACCTAAAGTCTAACACTTTTAAATTTTCTGTCAATAGAATCATCTTAATTTTTTTTAAATTTTACACTCATTTTCAATTTATAAGTATTATTTAATCGATTCTTTAATTTAAAAGGATAGATAGCTTAATTTTATATGTTACTTCTTCTGAAAATTAGAATTAAGTAGCCATAGATAAGTCTAATATTAGATTTTTTATTAATTATTTTTCCCGAATAATTTATTAAACCATCAAAAAAAGCCCCAAAGGGCTAAAATCTTTACAATATTTGGGTATTTTCTGATAGTTGCTTCATTGATTTGAAACAATACCTAATAACAATCCAAGTGCAGATATCAGACATCATCGACTTAAGATTTTTTTGACCAAGGCCTTCAAATCTGGAACTACTTCTTCCATAAACCATGGATTTTTTGCTTGCCAAATATTATTTCGAGGAGAAGGATGAACGAGAGGGAAAAACTCTGGAAGATAATCTTTGTAATGCTTAACTGTATCTGTTAATTTTGCTGACGATTTTTGATGTAAATAGTAATGCTGTGCATAATTACCTACTAAAATCGTCAATTGGATATCAGGAGCTAAAGCAAGAACTTTCTCATGCCACTTATCTGCAAATCCCTTGCGAGGAGGTAAATCACCTGATTTACCATGACCTGGGAAATAAAAATCCATTGGTACAATAGCAAACATACCAGATTCATAGAATTCTTCGCGTGAAACCCCCATCCAATCCCTGAGATTATCACCACTAGGATCATTCCAGTAAAGGCCGGACTCTTGGGCACGAATACCAGGAGCTTGTCCCACGATATTAATTCGAGCCGTTTTTGGAATGGTAAACAAGGGTTTTATACCTTGTTCCGTATAAACTTTATTTTGTTCATCGGACATGATTGCTTGTGTTAATTCATCCAGTGTTTCCATATTTTCCTCCTCAAAAAAGAGACAGTCTGTCTCTTCTTTTTATTTGATTAACTCATAGATAGCTTCTGCATAAATGGCAGCTGCACGGTACAAGTCTTCAACCTCAGTAAACTCATTGGCTTGGTGCATAGTGTTGACATAACCTGGGAACATAGCTCCATAGGCAACTCCACGTTTTAGGAGACGTCCAAATGTCCCACCACCAATAATTTGTTCATGACCTTTAAGCCCTGTTTGTTTCTCATAGACTGAAAGAAGGGTCTCTACCATAGGATCATTAACTGGTACATAGTGTGGTACATGACCATGTTCTGAGAGACTAACAGCCTTAGGACCTTCAAGTTTTTCAAGGCCGGCCTTAATACCGTCTACATCAACGCCTTGAGGGTAGCGGAAATTCAAAGCAATTGTATTATCTGCTGATTCCTTATTGAAATGAAACACCCCAGCATTCATGGTCAATTCACCCATCTTAGGATCTGTGTAAGCAAGACCTACTTTTTCACCAAAGAAATCTTTATGCAATGTTTCAGCAATTAAATCCAAATACTTTTTAGCATTACCTTGGAAATCAAATTGGCTAAGGAAGAGGGCTAAGTAGGTTGCTCCATTAATACCATTCTGAGGCATCATACCATGAGCTGATTTCCCATGAATAGTCACTTGAAAAATACCTGCTTCTTCAATCACTTGACCAGTCACCTCTTGGTCAGCAACAAAGTCTTTTAATTTAGCCTCGAGTTCTTTCAAAGTGATAGGTCCAGTGAAATCTGCACTTGCAGATTCAGGAACCATATTTTCACGCAAACCGCCATTAAAAGACACAAGACTAAATTCTCCATCATTTTGACCTTCAAAATGGAGATAAGCTGTAATATTACCTTTTTCACCATTGATAATTGGAAATTCTGCATCAGGTGAAAAACCAAAATCAGGATCTTTCAACCCATTATGAGCGAAGTAATAATCCATATCGCCCCAACCAGATTCTTCATCAGTACCAACAATGAAACGCACACGCTTAGATACTGGAAGCTCGAGTTCTTTAATAATTTTCAAGGCATAGTAACAAGCCATTGTTGGGCCTTTATCATCTGATGACCCACGAGCATAAAGTTTGCCATCTTTGATTACAGGTTCATAAGGATCTGTATCCCAACCACTCCCTGCTGGAACCACATCCAAGTGTGCAAAGATACCCAATACTTCATCACCTTGACCAAATTCAAAGTCACCAGCATAATTATCAATATTACGAGTTTTATAACCATCACGTTCAGCTAAAGCAAGAAAATGTTCCAAAGCTTTTACTGGTCCAGGACCAAATGGGTGCTTATCATCAACCTTACTGTCATCACGTTCTGAGTTAATACGCAAAAGACCAAAAAGGTCCTCCATCAAGGCATCTTTGCGCTTATCAACTTCGGCACGAAAATCAATTGTCATAATTTACTCCTTACTGTCTCTAGTTAGCACTATTTTACCATTTTTAGTAAGAGTTTTCATCCCTTATAAACAAAGCCAATAAAAAATGCAATCCCTTACCGAATGTTAAAAGACTTCATACCATCTTTAATAGAATGTGAAAAATTCCTAAATCAGGAACACTCGAATCTAAAGTAATAGCATTTATATCAGCTAAGAGGTAAAGCTCTTGACTATCTAGCTCTTTATACTTTAGGCCCTCCTATTAGGAATCAGCACATTGTAGCATTTTGATAATATCATTTCAAGAATTTCCATAAACTTTAGAATATTCTCTTCATTAATGCTATAATAGGACTATCAAAACTAAGGAGATGCATTATGCCATTTGTAAAGATTGATCTCTTTGAAGGTCGTACTGAAGAACAAAAAATCGAACTTGCTCGCGAAGTTACTGAGGTTGTATCACGTGTTGCCAAAGCACCTAAAGAAGCCATTCATGTTTTCATTAATGATATGCCAGAGGGAACTTACTACCCACATGGTGAAATGAAGAAGAAAAACTAATCATCATTAAGCAGTCACATCCGTGGCTGCTTTTGATATAAAAAAACTGGAAAGAAACTCCAGTTTTTTTATATTATCGTTGGTAATTCATCATCGTTGTCAAAATTCTCAACGACTTCTTCACCAGGCAATGGTTTTTGTAGTTTTCCAAAGATAAAACGTGAGATTGGACCAACCACTAGAAAATTAAGTGGTAAAGCCATGATAACATTTGTCAACCAAGCACGACCATAGGATAATAGCGTCACCGACTGACTGTTGTAAACTAATCCATAGAATGACATAAACGTTACCATGAATAGCGCCATGGTTCCAGAAATCACTAAAATCTTTGCCCATCGTTTATCATGGGCTTTTACTTTATGCAAAATTGCAAATGCTATTGTTTTGGCTAGTGGTCCCACCAAAAGCATATCAAGTAAGAAAGCAACCACAAATCCAGGAAGATAACCTTGGAAAAAGTGACCCCAAGCAAAGGGAGCTACTCCAGTCCAATCAAGGATGAGAAGATTCCAGAGACTCATCCCACAGACCATCATTCCACACATCAAAAACGTAAAAAGCAAAGCTTCTTTAAAATTACGAGGCATTAAAATTCTCCATTTCTAAAAGTTCTCTTTCAGCATATCAAAAATTTTTTCTCCTCGTGAGTTAAATTTCACTCATGAAAACGTATTATTTTAGGATAGTTTCCATTTCTGTATATCTCGGTTTCATACCTAAACGTTCGTAAAAACGTAGAGCACCTGCATTATCATTCCATACGTGAAGTGTCAGATTATAACAACCTAGCTCCTTAGCATAGTCCAAGGCAAATTGGTAAAGCTTTTCTCCTAATTTTTGACCTCGAGCATCCTTATCAACACATAAATCATCAATAAAAAGAGTCTTAACAGCCTTTTGTGGACCATCATTTTCAGTTTCTTCTTTAATCATTAAGAAAAGATGGCCCAAGATACGCCCTTCGTCATCCTCGTACACAAAAACAGGTTTATTTGAATCATTAATTACTGCCTCTAACTCTGCATCTGTAAATTTACTGCCTTTTGACTTAAAAACATCAGGGCGCGCTTAATGATGAACAATAAGAATCTGCTCCAATAACTCCTGTAATCTTGGAATATCTTCAGATTTTGCTATACGAATCATGATTACCTCCTCAAAAAAAGATGGGTAAGACCCACCTTAATTCTTATTTACCAAGTTTTGCTTTAGCTGCATCTGCAAGAGCTGTGAAAGCTGCTGCATCGTTAACTGCCAAATCAGCAAGCATTTTACGGTTAACTTCGATTTCAGCCAATTTCAAACCGTGCATCAATTGTGAGTATGACAAACCGTTCAAACGAGCTGCCGCATTGATACGTGTGATCCAAAGTTTACGGAAATCACGTTTCTTTTGACGACGGTCACGGTATGCATAGTAGTAAGAGTTCATTACTTGTTCTTTTGCAGTACGGAACAAGATGTGTTTTGCACCATAGTAACCTTTAGCAAGTTTCAATACACGTTTACGACGTTTGCGTGATACAACGCCACCTTTAACACGAGCCATTTATATATTCCTCCGAATTAATTCTAGTTTAGTTAATTTGTAATGCTTTTAGCGAATTAACGCATTTGTGAAAGCATTGATTTGATACGTTTAAAGTCACCTGAATGTACCATTGACGCTTTACGAAGGTGACGACGTTGTTTTTTAGTTTTACCGTGGAAACGGTGAGATGTGAAGGCACGGAAGCGTTTCAATCCACCTGAACCTGTACGTTTGAAACGTTTAGCTGATGCGCGGTGTGTTTTTTGTTTTGGCATTTTAAAATTCTCCTCTTAAAATAGTGTTAGTTTGACAATTATTTTTTGTCAGGAATTGGTGCAAGTTGCATGAACATTTGACGTCCATCCATCTTCGCTCTTTGCTCAATAATCGCAATATCTTGCGTTTTTTCAGCAAATTCCGCCAAGACCTTAGCTCCGATTTCTTTGTGAGTAATCATACGACCTTTAAATCGGATAGAAACTTTAACCTTGTTTCCTTTTTCAAGGAATTTACGGCCATTACGAAGTTTAGTTTCAAAGTCACCTTTATCAATAACTGGACTCAAACGAACTTCTTTAACGGTAACAACGCTTTGTTTCTTACGTTGTTCTTTTTGTTTCTTTTGATACTCAAATTTGAACTTACCGTAGTCCATAATCTTCGCAACAGGTGGCGTAGCTTGTGGTTGGATGAGAACCAAGTCAACATTTGCATCATCTGCAATAGCTTGTGCTTCTGACAATGGTTTAATTCCCAATTGTTCACCATCAAGACCAACAAGACGAACTTCGCGAACGCGAATTTCATCGTTAATGAATAGATCTTTCTTAGCTATGATCTTCACCTCTTTATTTTTTTAGAGAAAAACAAAGCGGACTTGATATACAAGCCCGCACACATAATATCCCTAGAGGGATTTGACATGTTGGGCCAGACAACCTAAGTCGCAAGGCGAGAAGTTCTCACTTCTGCTTTTCTCATTGTTAATAGTATAACAAGTGAGTCATCCTTTGTCAATAATTTTTTTTGCTTTTTCTTGAATAAATTCCACAACACCATCAATAGACACACCTGTAGTATCAAAAGTGATGGCATCTTCCGCTGGTTTAAGAGGTGACACCTTACGATGACTATCTTTATAGTCACGTTCAGCAATTTCTTTTTTTAGAGTCTCAAGGTCAGCAGGGATACCTTTTTCGATATTTTCCTTATAACGACGTTCTGCACGTTCATCAACTGAAGCAATCAAGAAAATCTTGAGTTCTGCATCAGGCAAAACCACGGTCCCGATATCACGACCATCCATGATAATAGCCCCATCTTGAGCGATACGTTGTTGTTGCGCAACGAGTTCTTGACGCACTTCAGGAATAGCTGCGACCCAAGAAACATTATTTGTAACTTGGTTATCACGAATTGGGTGTGTAATATCGACATCACCTACATAAACTTGCTGACTACCATCTGCTGCTTTTCCGAATGAAATCGGATATTGAGATAGTTGCTCCAAAATTTCTGGTACATTTTCCTCAGTTAAACCATTCTGCAAGGCCAAATAAGTTGCAGATCGGTACATGGCACCTGTGTCAAGATAAGTATAGCCAAGATTTTTTGCAATAATCTTGGCTACTGTACTTTTTCCACTTGACGCAGGACCATCAATAGCAATTCTAATATCTTTCATGATGTTCCTTTGCTTTAAAAATTATTGAACGTTAACGACGTCACCTGGGTTAGCATACCAGTAACCATTTGTCATGTGATCAGGGTTAAGACGTTCCAATTCATCTACAGAAATACCTGCACGTGCGGCGATTGAACCAGCACCTTCACCAGATTGAACAACAATTGATGAACCATCTGCTGCTGCCGTAGCGCTTGATGGTGTTGTCTCAGCTGACTCAGTTGCATCTTCTTTTACTACATGTTTAGAAGAGCTTGATGCTTTAGTTGAAGATGATTTCTCTTTTGAAGATTTTTCTGTATTAGATTTCTCACTTTCCTCATCTTTGTTTGAGTCTTTCTCGCTAGATGAAGATTTAACAACTTTGCTAGTTGATGATGAGTAGAATCCAGATGATTCCTTAGATTCCGCAGTTTTGTTTCCACCGACATTTGAAGTATAGAAAACAAAGAACAAAATACATACAACAATAACAAAGAATAATCCAAGCAAGACTGTCAAGAATGATGAATTAATGAAGCCGCCACCTTTTTCGCGTTTTTCATCAGAAGGAGTTACATCCTCTTCTTCTTCATAATCCTCAAACTCATCTTCATCATCTAGAAAATCAGCGTCAACTACTTCTTCCAACTCTTCGTCAGAAACCTTATCTTCCCATGGTTTTTTACTCATGATATTCTCCTTGTAAAAACAATAAATCTATTTTAAAATAATACTATGAAAGTATCATTAATTCCAGAAAAATGTATCGCTTGTGGTTTGTGCCAAACCTACTCTCCCGTCTTCGATTATGATGACGAAGGTATTGTTAGGTTCAGAGATAGCGACCAACTCAATCAAATTATTGAAAACACCCCTGAGACTTTGACTGCTGTCAAGTCTTGTCCCACTAAAGCCCTTATTTGCGAAGTTTAAGCTTGAGGGCTTTTTTTGATTCCTCATAAAAAGCAAAGTAATCAAAGTTGGTCATATGATCCAATAGCTCTACCTCACCTTTGAAATCAGGGTGAAGCGCTAAAGCATCTAAGAAATATTTCTTTGGCCACTTTCTCATATAAAACTGACGTTTTTTACCATTTTTAAAAATAAGGCTCAAGCCAGTTTTAATAACTTCGACTTTTTCAATATCACTAATTTTCACTTTGCGTGGTTTAAAAATATTGAAAGAAACAATACGCAGAATTCCATGATTTTCAATAATAAAGTAACGATGGAATCCTAAACCAAACAAGGCAACGAAAATAGTGAAAAGCATCAAAATATGTGAGGGCACCGAGTACAACTCGAACAGAAGGGCCGCCGCAATAAAGATTGGCGTGATGGCTAAAGACCAGTAGATGATTAGCCAAGATAATTCGGGTTGCCAATGGTAACGATACTTGCCGAAAATTTTAATCATCTCAGCACCTCCATTACTTCTAATTTTACCATAAAATCAGTATTTAGCAAGCTCAATTAAGGTTTACTGACAATTCCAAGAATAACATCTACGGCTTTTTCCATTGTCTGCAAGGAAACAAACTCATATCGACCATGCATATTTTCGCCCCCAGCAAAAAGGTTTGGAGTTGGAATACCCATAAATGAAATCTTTGAACCATCTGTTCCACCACGAATAGGTTCAATAACTGGCGTAATATCCAATTCCTCCATAACTCCTTTAGCCAACTCAACAGGCGTCATATCTTTTTCAATAACCTGACGCATATTATAGTATTGATCTTTGAGTACCAAATCAACTCGTGTCTGACCATAAGTTTTATTCATTTCATCGGCAATCTTTTGGAAGGCTGCTTTACGATTTTCAAAAGACTCTGTTTCAAAATCACGGATGATATAAGATGCTTTTGCTTCTTCGACAGTACCTGTCATGGTTTGAAGATGGTTGAAACCTTGATAGCCATCTGTCAACTCAGGGCGTTCTTCTGCTGGTAACTGATTATGAAAATCAATTGCCAACTGCAGGGCATTGACCATTTGGTCTTTTGCTGTTCCAGGATGAACATTACGTCCATGGAAGGTAAGTTCTGCTCCCGCAGCAGAGAAAGTCTCATACTGTAATTCACCCAAAGGTCCACCGTCAACTGTGTAGGCAAAATCGACATCAAAATCTTCAACATCAAATTTATCTGCGCCAATTCCGATTTCTTCATCGGGACCAAAGCCTACACGAATCTCACAATGTTTGATTTCAGGATGAGCCTTCAAATAAGCCAAGGCTGTCATAATCTCAGCAATACCAGACTTATCATCAGCTCCAAGAAGAGTTGTGCCATCTGTCGTAATAAGTGTCTGACCGACATAATTCTTGAGATTTGGAAAATCTGCTGAATCTAGGTTATAACCTGAACTTCCAAGAGGAATAACACCTCCATCATAAGAGTCAATGACTTGAGGTGACACACCTTCTGCATTAAAATCAGCAGTATCCATATGTGAGATGAAACCAATCTTACGTGTTAATTGGTCATCGTTAGCCGGAAGGGTTGCCACTAGGTAACCATTACTTTCCAAATAATGGATGTTACTTAAACCTAGTTCTTCTAATTCTGGTTTTAGAACCTTCAAGGCAAAATCTACCTGGCTTTGTGTTGTTGGTGTTCTTGTCGCATTTTCATCACTACGTGTATTGATTTTAACGTAACGTAAAAAACGCTCTAAGAGTAAATCGTAGCCCATAAGCACTCCTTTAGTTGTATTTAGTATTTACCTCATTATAGCATAAAAACCCATCATATTGATGGGTTAACCGTATAACTTAAACTTTAGATTCTTTTTCGTAGTAAGACTTAATCCCTGCCACAATTGCGTTAGCTAAAGTCTCTTGATAAGCAGAGGTATTCAAACGGGCTGCTTCTTGAGGATTTGACAAGAAGCCAAGTTCAAGGAGAACTGCTGGCGCTGTCGTTTCACGCAAGACTGCAAAGGTTTGATGTTTCACGCCCTGATTCTGAGCGCCAGTCGCATTAATAAGGCTGGACTGGATGGCATTGGCCAAAGTGTCACTCATGCTCAATCGCGTCGGATTAGCATGGTAGGTCGCATTAATGCGTGATGGGTATTCTGCATAAGGTTGGTAATAATAAGTTTCGATTCCCTGTGCTGCTGAACTGCCTGAAGCATTGATATGGATACTTACGAAGATATCCGATTCAGAGGCATTGGCTGCACGAGAGCGGTCCGTCAAATCAACATAGGTATCGCTGGTACGTGTAGTCACGACTTGATAACCTTCTGATTCTAGTTTAGCTTTCACACGACTTTGGATGGCCAAAGTCAAGCTCTTTTCAGAAATACCAAAGTACGAAGCTCCTGGATCATAGCCACCATGGCCAGCATCGAGATAGACAACCTTATTTAAAACATAGTAATTTCCTCTTGATGCCGAACCGATTTTCTTAGGTGCTACCACATCGGCAGAGGTAGCGCCAAAGCCGATATTCTTACCAGAAGCATTAACAATATAGCCATGAACGATATACTTGCCTGAATTCCACTTGTGCTGACTAGCTGAAATAGTCACCTTGTATGAACCATCATCCTGTTTTGTGGCATTATGCCAAATAAGATCATCCTGACCATTTTGTTCAGACCAAACAGGTATTACCACACCTGAAATACCGCTTGGATTCGTCAGATTGGTGATAAGAACATCAAAAGTTCCACGATTTTTATCATTATTGGTAATAGTCAATGTTCCTTGAGTTTTAGTGATATCAAGTGTCACTTGTTTGCCACCTAAGCCAATGAATTTACCATCATTGTCAACCAAATAGACATGAGAATTATAAAGGTCGCTATCACCTTTATGGACGCTTGAACGAACAGTTACCTTATAGTCTCCATTAGCTTGCTTAGCTGCCTTGTACCAAATGATATCATCTTGACCATTCTTTTCTGACCAGGTTGGAACTAGGACTTCTTTGAAACCTCGTGGCACAATCAAGTTTGAGATAACAAGATCATAGCTACCCGTAGCATTGTTGAGACCAGTGATAGCAAGGTCGGCTTTGGGATATTGACTCTCTACTCCTTCATTTTCTACGGTAGAAATGGAATTATTACACATTGCATCCCATTCATAAAGTTTATAGGCTTCAATTAAACGGATAAGTTTTCCGGGATAATTTGGATCTGTCGCATATCCTGCATTCTTCAGTTCCTGAGCCGCAATGCGATAATCTGTTTCATTCACAACTTTTCGGTAATTGTCTTTTCGCCACTCGGTACTCGTGAAAAATTTTGCATGGTCTACTACGCTATCATTCCATGAGGCATATTTTCGAAAAGCAGCATTGACTGTGATATAGTCACCATTAAGATATTCCTGTGTAGGTACAGTTACTATTGCTCCATGCCAGTCCTCTGAATCTTTAATGCCAAAAAGATTATTGTTGGGAGCCTTAGCAAGTTGAGAGCTTCCCCAACCACTTTCTAGAATAGCTTGCGCTGCCGTGATAGATGGAAGGATTCCTTCTTTGGCTCCATCCATGGCTCCTTGCTTAATGGCACTAAGAAAATGACTTTGATTCTGATCAATTTCGCTAAGATTATCTGCCTCTTGATAAGAGCTTATGGTCACAGAACTATTGGTTAAGACAGCTATTTTTGAAGAATCTTCCAGACTTGTTTGCTTCTCCTCTAATACCCTTTCACTTTGTAGATTCATTTGACTCGTTGAATCATCGTGCGCTCCTACTTCAGAATAACTTACCTCATGATTATCAGTACTTTCTTTCAAAGAGGAAGAAGTATCAGTTGGTGACAACATTTCATCTGCTTTCGCCGAATGACCAGACATTCCTAAAAATAAGATTGTCAGCATGACACCGCACAGTCCATAAGCTTTACTTTTCTTAAATCCAAAATGAAATCCTAATTGCATCATAATTTCCTTTTCTACTTACAATTTCTACTAATTCATTTTAAAACGATGAAACTATCAGTATCATAACGTCATAATATGAACTATCACCAATTTATTCGCAAAAAAGCTAGAAACTTATCAAAAGTTCCTAGCTTTTTTAGTAGTATTGAAATATTAATCGACATCAACGAAACCAAAACGTGATAGAGGATACAATCTGAAAGAGATGACACCTTTAATTTGATCTTTGTCAATGAGACCAAACTTACGACTATCATCTGTATTACGACGATTATCGTTCAGTACAAGGTACTGCCCCTTTTCAATCTTAGTTTGTTTATTATCTGTCAATGTTGCAATGGAAAAATCATCAGTGAAGAAATTCCCAGGTGAAACTGTCGCCAAATAAGCTGATTTACCCTTACTAATATAGGCTTCGTCAACTGACTTATCATTAACATAAAGGAAATCATCCATAGCTGTCACGCTCTTACCCTCATCAGCAATAACACGCCCAATGTATTCTTTACCATTAACTGTATAAAGAATAAAATCTTTTTTCTGAGGCTTAACATTTTTATTGAAAGTAACATAGTCACCAGCATGAATATAGTCATTAGCCTGACCTTCAGTCACACGGTGTGTTGAGAAGACAAAAGCTCTCAACAACAAAATCATTACAATGGCAAGAACTGCTATGATAATATTTCGAATTAAATCTCTCTTAACCATATTCACTCCTTATGGGTTCTAATAAAATCATAACATAAATAGAGAAATAAAAAAAGAGGGAGTGAGCAAGCCCAATGTATCTCTCCCTCTCTTAAACCCAATGATTAAAACGTTTCACAGCTTAATAGTCCTCAAGAAATGTTTGCATATTGACATCATCTGGAACTAAGGCAAGGTATTTTTCAGCCGTTGCACGCGCCTGATCCCTGTAACCAAATTCACGCAAAATATATGCATAATCATGGAGGAATTCAGGATTTTCAGATAAATCTTTAGCCAAATCTTGATAGATTTGAAAAGCTTCTTCATCATCATCAAGAGCTTGGTAGGCCTTGGCAATGTTCCAACGAGCCAAAACAGAATCAACTTCATAATCGGCTAGAGCCACTAGATCCTCGTAACGTTCTTCTTCCAAATAGAGCGTACTTAATCGTAAGATAATCTCATCTTGGTCCTCAGCCAATGGCAAGGCTTGCTTCAAATAAGATTCAGCAGATTGAGTGTCATGCAACTCGTAGGATAACTGTGACGCTAGCAAAAGTAATTGAACATCAAAGGCATTTTTAGAAATCCCTTGTTGTGCCATTCGTAAAGCTTCTTCGGTTTTATGTTCTGCATGTAACGACAAGGCGTAAATATACTCATAACCTTCGAAGTCAGCAGACATGGTTTCTATCTGCTTAAAGTAAAAATTAGCTTTTTGATACTCTTCTTGATCATAGAGCAAAGTGGCTAACTCAAAAGCAACGGTATCATCATACTCAATTTCAATAGCTTTTTCCAAAAATTCACGAGCAGCTTCAAACTTTCCAAGACTGGCATAAGCCTTACCAATGCGTTCATAAGTAGAAACGCCAGTCATCGCAAGAAGATCACGATTATCTAATTTAGCATAGTAATGAATAGCTTGTTCAAAATTTCCAAGTTCAAACTCCATCTCAGCCAAACCAAAAATAATCAATGAGTCATCTGATAATTGACTTGCCTCCAACAACTTATCACGTGCCACATCAGTTAAGCCCTCCATTTGGTAGAGGTCAGCCTTTACAATTAAAGCAGACAAATAGTCGTCAGAGTCTTCAGGTATGGCATCCAAATAGAGAAAAGCCTCTTCAATATCACCATCTTCGGCAGCAATTTGTGCTAGATTGACATTAACCTCTGGAAAATCAAAGCGAACTTTTTCATAAATTTCCTGTGCCTGTGGTAAGAAACCAATAGATTCTAAGTATTGACCCAACTCAACAAGAACCTCTGCAGGATCCTCTCGTAAAGCTTTTTTAAAATATTTGTCTGCGTGGTCTAAATCTTGGTTTCCAATAGAGGCAACCATTTTTTCGCTATTTAACATCGTCTTTTTGTCCTTCATTTTCTAAATCATCTTGATAAAGATTACTTACAGAACGGTACCAATCAAAAATCTCTCTAACAACAACCTTGACAGAGGCATAAATTGGAATCCCCAATAAGACACCCCAAACACCGTAAAGAGAACCTGCTGTCAAGAGAATAAACATAATGGTAATCGGGTGAATACTTAGTTTATTCCCCAAAACGAGTGGAGAAACAAAACGTCCCTCAATAGTTTGCTCGATAACAAAAATGATGAGGACCTTGATTAACATAGCAGGACCTTGAACCAATCCCATAATAACAACTGGTACCATAGCAAGAAAACTTCCCAGATAAGGAACCATGTTTAGAAAACCTGCCATAATACCGAAAGTCATACCATATCGAAGACCTACAATCTTAAACATAATACAGAACATGATGGCAACAACAATAGCGACTGTAACCTGGCCTTGAACATAACCTTCGAGCTGACTATTAATATCTGAAAGCATACGAACAGTTGTTTCACGAAAGCGAGTTGGTAAGGCTGAGACAAAGCTATGTTTCATCTTTTGGCTATCTCTTAAAAGGTAGAAGAGAATGAAAGGTGCCAAAATGATAGCTACTGTCACCCTTGCTACTGTGCTCGCAAAAGTTCCAACCCATGTCAAAGCCGATGAAGAAAAGTTTTCAGCATAATTGACCATTCTCGCTGAGAAATCACTAAGCATGGACTCTAAATCACCATGGAAGTTGGAAAGAATAGGAAGATTAATCCAACGTTCCGTTTCACTATTGGCACGTGCAATATATGATGGTGCATTTCGTATCAAAATCAAAATTTGATTTTGTAAGCTTGGAATAGCTGTTGAAATCCCCCAAACCAAGAGCAAGCCAAGGATAGCGTATATGACCAAGATAGACATGGTTCGACTCAATCCCGTTCTTTCTACAAGTAGTACCAAAGGTTTTATTAAATAATAAAGGAGCATGGAAATAACCAATGGCAACATAATAATGGTCATAAACTGGATGACGGGTGAAAAAATGGGACTAATCTTGGTAAAAATCAAAACCGTCAAACCAATCAAAAGTAAGATGAAAAAGGCTACGACAGCCTGATTATTCAATATCCACTTAAAAAACCATGTTTCTGAAAAATCTTCTGTTTTTTTACGCTTCATAGTTCCTCCCTATTTATCATAAAATGTTACAGTTTTATCTACCAAGTTCTGGTTACGATCGTAGCTAAATTTTGCAGAGAAGAATGGTCTATCTTCAAGGATCCACTTAAAAATCTCATAGTCACCTTCCCAAGTTGGTTTAGATAAGACCTCATCATATGGTACCCATTCAAGCGTTCCTTCACGAGACTCCTCATCTGAGATGAGTTCTCCTTCAAAACCAGTTACCTTAAAGACATAGGTGTACCAATCATGACCAGGGGTAAATTCTGGGAAGGTAATCATACCTTTAAAATCCATATCAGTCACTGTAAAATGTGTTTCCTCGAGAATTTCACGGCGAGCACATTCATCTGGAGTCTCTCCAGCTTCTAGTTTTCCCCCGACAGAAATCCACTTTCCTTCATGAACATCATTAGGCTTTTTATTACGATGTAGGAGCAAAAGCTCCTTTCCATTGTCAATATAACAAATGGTAGCTAACTTTGTCATAATGCATCTCTTTTCCAATGTTTTTTAACATTATACCAAATATGGGATTGGATTTGGGCTTTGAGCAAACGATTTTGAGATATAGTTGAAAATCTGCTTTTCTGAATCTCCGGACAAACAAAAAGAGAACCAGATTGGTTCCCCTTTAATTTCTTTAGTATTTCAAATAACGGCGCATTGCCATACGTGACCCAATCGAACCAATAATGATACCGACTGCAAAGAGGGTTCCGATAACCGCATAGACAAACCACTCTGGATCATACATCGAAATACCACCTTTGACAAAATCAGGGTTCAAAGATGAGTATACCATGTGATACAAAAGATAAATGAGGCCTGAAGGAATGATAGCACCAAGCGCACCAATCCAAGCACCCTCCATCAAGTAGGGACGACGAATATATGAATTCTTGGCACCAACCAAACGCATGATTTGAATTTCAGTCGCACGTGACATAATGGTAATTCGGATGGTATTTGAAATCAATAGGACAGCCACAATGGTTAAAAGTGCTGTGGCAATGATTCCCCAAAACTGAACACGTTTCATAGTAGACATCAGAATCTCGGTATCTGACCCACCAAAGTTAGCATTATCAACGCCCTGAATGGCTTTAGCTTCCTTAGCAACTCGACTGACATCATCTGGTGATTTCGTTTGGACGATGTAAACATCAGATAGTGGGTTAGCATCCCCAGTCGCTGTCTCGAAACTTGACCCCATTGTTTCAATGAGTTGTTTCTTTTGTTCTTCTTTGCTAGAGAAAGTAACCTTATCTACACCTTTGATCTTGGTTAAAGCATCATAAATCTTATGGTAGTCTTTATTAGCTACAATCTGTCCAGAAAGTTCCTTGACTGTTTTCGAGGCATCTGATGAATCTGGATCCAAGTAGACATTGACCTGAATATTCTTTTCAATATCTGAAGCCAATTTCTGTGTATTTAAGATAACAGAGCCAAAGACACCTAAAAGTGAAAGAACAATCATTACCGAAAATACTGCCGTAAGTGTCGACAACAAATTACGTTTGAGATTCTTAATCGATTCTCCTAAATGGCGGAAAAAGCGTCTAATCATGGTAACCGTACTCTCCTTCCTCTTCATCACGAACAATACGTCCTTCTTCAATCGCTACGACACGATGACGAAGGTTATTAACGATAGTTGAGTTATGGGTCGCCATTATAATGGTAGTCCCTTGCAAGTTAATACGTTCAAGGACCTGCATAATTTCCCAAGAAATTTCTGGGTCCAGGTTCCCTGTTGGTTCATCCGCAATCAAAACTTTTGGATTATTTACAATAGCACGCGCAATAGCAACACGCTGTTGCTCACCACCAGACAATTGATTTGGGAACGAACGCATCTTGTGTTTAAGACCAACCAACTCGAGTACTTCTGCCACTCGTTTCTTGATATGACGAGGTTTCTCGCCAATAACTTCCATGGCATAAGCAACATTTTCAAAAGCTGTTTTCTTTGGAAGGAGTTTATAATCCTGGAAAACAACTCCAATGGAACGTCTCAAGAGTGGAACGTCTTTCTTACGAAGTCGAGTTAAATCAAACTCTCCAACCTTCATAGAACCACTCGTTAATTTTTCTTCTTGGTAGAACAAGCGAATTAAACTTGATTTACCAGCACCAGAAGGGCCGACTAAGTAAACAAACTCCCCAGAGTTAACAGACAAATCAATGTGTCTAAGGGCTGTTGTTGACTTATCATACTTCTTAGTAACATCTTTTAATTCAATAAGAGCCATAATGTCAGTATTCAACTACTAAAGTAGCTGAACGCCTTCCTTTCATTGAGATAGAGTATATTAATACTTGAAATAAGTATGTTATTACTATTCTTCCATACGCCACTTGAGGTAGGCATCGATGAAGCCTTCAATATCCCCATCCATTACCTTATCAACCTGGGCAACTTCATAGCCTGTACGGTGATCTTTAACCATGGTATATGGCGTGAAAACATATGAGCGAATTTGGCTTCCCCAAGTGATTTCTTTCTTATCACCTTTCAAAGCATTCACTTCTTCTGCTTTCTTTTCTTGCTCCATTTGATAGAGTTTAGCTTGAAGCATCTTCATCGCACGGTCACGGTTCCCATATTGTGTACGGTCAACCGTTGAAGCAACAACAATACCAGTTGGAATATGGGTCAAACGCACACCTGTAGAAACCTTGTTGACGTTCTGACCACCAGCACCACCTGAACGAAATGTATCCATCTTGATATCATCATCACGAATTTCAACTTCAATGGTATCATCCAATTCAGGCATAACTTCCACAGATGTAAATGAGGTATGACGACGTTTGGCAGAGTCAAATGGTGAAATACGAACCAAACGGTGGACACCCATTTCTGATTTGAGGAAACCATAAGCATTAGGTCCTTCAAAAGCAAGGGTTACAGATTTGATTCCAGCTTCATCACCAGCCTGATAATCCAAAGTTTCGACCTTGAAACCTTTGGCATTTCCATAACGTTGGTACATACGGAGCAACATATCAGCCCAGTCTTGAGCTTCTGTCCCACCAGAGCCTGGGTGAATTTCCAGGATGGCATTGTTATGGTCATATGGTTCAGACAAGAGCAATGTCATCTCGTAACTTGTCATAATCTTATCAAGTTTTTCGAGTGTTTCTTCAAGCTCTTCTTGAACACTATCATCTTCTTCCAACATTTCTAAATAAAGCTCTGTCTCGTCAGAGAGTTCTTGCATATTGTTGAAAGTTTCGTATTTCATTTTTAGCTCATTTAACTCTTGTGAGGTCTTTTGAGCTGCAATATTATCATCCCAAAAGTCTGGCTCAGTCATTCGGTTTTCGAGGAGCGCAATGTCCTCTTCCAAACGATCTAAGTCAAAGAGACCTCCCGAAGCTCACGAGCTTCTCTTGATTTTCAGAGATTTTTTGGCGAATTTCTGCCACTTCCATGGATAGGTTCCTCCATTTTATAGTATTATGCTTAATTCTAGCATAAATCACTTAAATTTGCCATTTTGCACACACAAGCTCCCACTCCGCTTGGGATTCTTCATCCTTAGGTGACAGTTCCCTCATGTAATCTAACATAGCCTCATCGGGTTTCTTAACAATCTCACCGAGAGCCCAAATGGCAGTCGCTGTATGGATGGGATTATTATTCTTATCAATTATCTCCATCAGTTTGACAATAGCATTGCGATCATGTAGGTTAGCCAAGGCAATAATAGCATTACGTTGAAGAATATTCTTCCCGCGCCATGAACCGGCAATCATCCCAAATTTCTCCTTGAAGGATTTGTTGGTCAGCTCAAGAAAAGGAAGTAATTCGGGCATGGCAAGCTCAGGATCAATGTCCGAAGCCAGTGGATTATCGATACCTCTGTTATATGGACAGGAAATCTGACAAATGTCACAACCATAGATAACAGTCTTTATCTTCTTTCGAAACTCCATATCCATCATGCCTTTATCCTGTGTTTGAAAGGATAGGCAACGACGAGCATTCATAGTCCCATCGCCAATGAGACAAGATGTCGGACAGGCATCCAAACAACGACGGCAATCCCCACAACCATAATCAACTTCTTGGTCTGGTTCAATCTCTAGATTAGTAATAAGCTCACCAAGATACATGTAGGACCCGTATTCTTTCGAAATAACTAGTCCATTCTTTCCGATAAAGCCAATACCAGCTCGCTTGGCCACTGCTGTATCGACCAAGGCTCCAGTATCCACCATACCTTTATATTCGAAGTTTTCCGTCAGTTTTTCAATGCCTTCTGCAAGGCGTTTTAGTTTGTCCTGCAAAACATAGTGATAATCTAGACCCCATGAATTTGGAGTGATTTTGCCACGCTTATATTCTGTTTTTTGAGGTTGTTGTGGCAGCTTATGCGGATAGGCAACTGCAATGGAAATGATGGTTTTAGCTGATTCCAAGGTCAACTTAGGATAAATACGCTCTTCAATATTTTTATGTTCAAAGCCTGTTGTTCGCCCTTCTTCGACACCAAGTCGAAGGGATTTTTCCAGATAGGCGAAATCATCGGCGGTAGTAAAACCAATTTTTGAAATGCCAATCTCCTTGGCCATCTTTTGTATTTCTAATTTGATATCCATATTCTTATCATAATGAAATTGTAGTCTAAGGGCAAGTATTTTCCACCATCTTCATTTACAGACAAGCCTTAACCTTTTTGTTACAATGTTTCTATGACGAGACTTGCAGTAATGAGTGATTTACATATTGATATAAATCACTTTGAAACATATGAAATTGATACTCTTATAAAGTGCCTAAAAAATCAAGAGGTTAGCCATCTCCATATCGCTGGTGATATTTCTAACCATTATTTTATCGACACAAAACCCTTTCTACGAAAACTGTCTAAGGAGGTCAAGGTCACCTATAATTTAGGCAATCATGATATGCTTGATTTAGAAGATGACCTTATTGATAATCTTGATTTTCAGGTGATAAATTTAGGTAGTAAGACTTTATTGGCTTTTCATGGCTGGTATGACTATTCCTATTCTGATGAAATGTTGGATAAGATTCTCAAACGTAAGAAACAACTTTGGTTCGACCGGCGACTTAAACGATTAGGGACTGATCCGGATATCTGTCAAATTAGTCTTAAAAGGCTAGATAATGCCTTAAGTGAGTTAGACACTAGTAACCTTATAGTTGCCATGCATTTTGTTCCTCACAGCCGCTTTACCATGACGCATCAACGTTTTGCACCTTTTAATGCCTACTTAGGCTCGGAAAAATTCCACCAGATTTTCGCCAAGCATGGCGTTAAAGATGTTGTTTTTGGTCATGCCCACCGCAGTTATGGGACGGTAACTATTGATGGCGTAACCTATCACTCGCGTCCTCTTGGATACCGACGAGAATGGGATTTAACCATCGACTTTGTTTCCAATCACCCTAAACTCAATCCTACTGGAACATGGAACCTCTCCAAACGTTACAACCTGGTCAAGAAACGGTCGGAGTTTTTAGAATATGAAAAAAAAGGAACTGCAAATGAGTTCCTTTCATCCATGACACTATTTGATTTGTAGAACGACTCTTTAGGAGTCGTTTTTTAGTCGGTGAAAAATCCCTGCTTTTGAAGGTCCTTCAAGGTATTCGCACGATTGGCAACGGATTGATCCATTGTCTTTGCAATCTGTGTTGTAAATTCATCAACTCTGTTATTGAGATCACGAAGGTCATAATACTCATGAACTTCAGCGTCGTAATCTTTTAGCTCCTCTAAGGGATGTTCTAAGTCCCGATAATAATTTTCCATATGGATGACGTGACTGGGTAAACGAGGTTTAAGCTGCGGTTCTTGATCTGGCCAACCAACTGCTAATCCTACTGCTGGATAGACATACTTTGGAAGTTTGAGAAGCTCTGAAAGTTTAGCGTTATCATTCAAGATACTGCCAAGGTAAACTGTTCCCATACCTAAACTCTCAGCAGCTACTACCATATTTTGAGCAGCAATCATAGCATCCGAGAAGGCCGAGATAAAGCGTTCAGGACTACCTTGGACCAAGGCTTCAGCGCCTTTTGCCTCTGCAATCAGTGTGTTACGTCTTTGGTCCACAACAAATACAAAAAGATGCCCAGCATTTGGAATATAAGGCTGGTTGGCAATCTCTGCAATTTCTTCCTTCAATGTTTCATCAGTAATACTGATAATCGAATAGGACTGTCTAAAATTACTCGTTGCTGTATGTCTTGCAACATCAACCAAAAGGTTAACTTCTTCTCGTGTCAAAGCTTGAGGTTTAAATTGACGGATGCTACGGTGATTGAGTTGTGTCTTAATAGTCTCGTTCATGGCCTTCTCCTTAACTTGTGATCATTTCTCTTCAATTATAAACAAGACTCCTCCTGAATTCAAGATGTGATAAGAAAAAGCCAGAGACCATTATCTCTGACTTTATATCTTAAATAGCGTCCTTATCCTTACCAAGGGCACGTTGAATAGCTTTGACTAATTCAACTAATACCACAATCAAAAAGGAACCTACAATAACTGAAAGCCATTGTGTCAGACTAAGGTGTGACACATGGAAGAGGTTATTAAATCCAGGCACTACAATAGTTGCCATCAAAAGAACGAAGGCTACTGGAATTGCCCAGTTGAAAGTCTTGTTTCTAAAGAGACCAACTTTAAAGACTGATTGATACACAGATTTAACGTTAAAGGCATGGAGCAACTGAATTAATCCAAGTGTTGCAAAAGCCATTGTAAGGGCATCCGCATGAATTTCTGCTTGTGTATGGTGCTCTGGGAAGACAAGGCCCCAACCATATACTGCAAGAACGAGGATGGTTTGGAAAACACCTTGATACATGATAGCACCGAAGACACCACCATCAAAGAAGTTTGATTGACGTCCACGAGGTTTGTGAGTCATAATACCTGGTTCAGCTGGCTCAACACCAAGAGCGATAGCTGGAAGGGTATCTGTTACCAAGTTAATCCAGAGAAGGTGTACTGGTTGAAGCACATCCCAACCAAACAGTGTGGCAAAGAAGATAATAAAGACTTCGGCCATGTTGGCTGACAAGAGGTACTGGATTGATTTTTGAATATTTGAGAAGACCTTACGCCCTTCTTCTACGGCAACGATAATTGTCGCAAAGTTATCATCGGCAAGGACCATATCAGAAGCTCCCTTAGAAACCTCTGTACCTGTGATTCCCATACCGATACCAATATCAGCTGTTTTAAGTGATGGTGCATCATTAACCCCGTCACCTGTCATAGCAACAACCTTGCCATCATTTTGCCAAGCCTTGACGATACGAACCTTGTGTTCAGGAGACACACGCGCATAGACAGAGTACTGTTTGAAGACTTTCTGGAATTCTTCATCAGAAAGCTCATTAAGCTCAGCGCCAGTAAAGACATGGTCTTCCGTATCATTTGGATCGATGATACCGAGACGCTTGGCAATGGCTTCTGCCGTATCTTGGTGGTCACCTGTAATCATAATTGGACGGATACCCGCTTCTTTAGCGACACGAACAGCTTCTGCAGCCTCAGGACGTTCTGGGTCAATCATACCTACCAAGCCTGAGAAAATCAAATCAGACTCAACAACCTCAGATTCCAAGGTAGGAATATCATTCGTTGTCTTATAAGCCATCATCAAGACACGAAGAGCTTGTTTTGCCAAGTCCTTATTAGTCGCAAGGATAGCTTGTTTATCTTCATCCGTGATAGGACGAACCTCACCATTGATTTCAATACGAGTCACACGTTTGAGCAATTGGTCAGGCGCACCCTTGACGGCTACAAAGTATGTACCATCCGCTTCCTTATGGATAGTAGACATGAGTTTACGGTCAGAGTCAAATGGCAACTCTGCCACACGTGGCTCTGATTTCAAGACTTCACGAACGTCAAAATTGTGGTCCAAACCAAACTGTACCAAAGCAGTCTCTGTTGGGTCCCCAATTAGCTTACCATCTGGGTCCACCTTGGTATCATTGGCAAAGTTCATAATACGAAGGGTTGTATTGTCAGCACCAAGTTCTGTAGCAGCGCTTTGCAATTGACCGTTTGTATAGACTTTTTCAACAGTCATTTGGTTCATGGTTAAGGTACCAGTCTTATCTGATGCGATAATCTCAGTTGAACCAAGAGTCTCAACAGCTGGCAATTTACGCACAATTGAATTGCGTTTGGCAAGAGTCGTTGTTCCAAGTGACAAGAGAATCGTTACAATGGCAGGTAAACCTTCAGGAATCGCTGCGACGGCAAGAGCAACAGCAACCATCAAACCTTCAAGGGGCTGTTCACCACGAATGAAGACACTAACCAAGAATGTCACTAAGGCAATAGCAATAATAAGATAAGTCAAAGTCTTAGACAATTGCTCCAAGCTTTGCTTCAACGGCGTTTGTGATTCATCCGCATTAGCTAGCATATCAGCAATCTTACCAACTTCAGTATACATACCAGTATTGGTAACCACTCCAGTACCACGACCGTAAGTAACGTTTGAGTTTTGGTACCCCATATTCACACGGTCACCAATTCCGGCTTCTGCTTCAACCGTCTCAATAATATCCTTTTCAACTGGAACAGATTCACCTGTAAGGGCAGCTTCTTCAATCTTAAGTGAAGCAGCTTCAAGCAAACGCATATCAGCTGGAACAACATCACCAGCTTCAAGCAAGACGATATCTCCAGGAACCAACTCGCGTGAATCAATTTCAACCACATTGCCATCACGACGCACACGAGCCAGAGGGCTTGACATGTTTTTAAGAGCTTCAATAGCCGCTTCTGCTTGCCCCTCTTGATAAACACCAAAGGCTGCATTCAAAACAACAACGGCTAAAATAATGCAGGCATCCGTCAAACCATGCATACCTTCTGTAATGACAGAAAGGGCAGCAGCGACAAGCAAGATGATAATCATCAAATCTTTAAACTGATCGATGAATTTTGACAAGAGGCTGCGTTTTTCACCTTCATCCAACTCGTTATAGCCATAGGCATCCAATCGTTCCTTGGCTTGTGCAGTAGACAAACCATCAATGGAAGTGTCCAAGCTTTTTAGGACTTCTTCCTCTCCTTGTGTGTAAAACAAGGCTTTACTTTGTTCTTTCGACAAAATAATCTCCTCCTTCTCTATAGGGAAAAATGGCTAACAAGACTCTTTTTATATAAAAAATTATACAAAAAGAGACTTGTTTAATTAAAAACAAGTCTCGCTGTTTAAGAATATGCCGGAAATGTAAAATTTCGTAATGACGACATAATCGCAACTGTTAATCAAATCTCATGATTAAAGTCGCCTGCTACTCCCTTATTTGTACTTTACATTTTATCATAAATTATTCTTTATTCAAGCAAAATGATTCTATTTTTTCAAAAATTAAAACCAAGAAACCTCTAATTCATAATCAGCAAAAACGTCTTCTGTTTCTGGATGTTTCAATTGATAATGAATATCAACTGTCTGTCCATTTGGGTCATGGGCGAATAGACTAGTATCTGTCAGAAAATGCTGGGTACCAAGTGGTGTCGGTATGTGGACCAAGGCAGGGACCTTAGCCGAAAAACGCATAATGGATTTAGGATTAGAAAAGCGTGTCATCACTAGCTCATCCTGATTCAACTTAATAACCACTTTTTCTTTCTCGGAATTATGGTGAACAAGATAAGTAAAATCTCCTTTTTCCATAACCTCACAAGTGTGGATTTCTTCGATAATCTCCGTTTGATCGCCTACTTTTATTTTGTTTTTAATTTTAATTTCCATTAAGTATTCCTTCTTTTCTAAAACTATTTTTCTACTTAAGATAATAGCAACTCTATACTAAAAGAGAGTATCAGTATTGCGTCTACCATTTCTATTTCAAGTAAACCACCTGGGTTTGTTTGACAAAGCCAATATTTTCATACAAACGTTTTGCTCCAATATTGCTATCTTCTACTGCAATTTGAAAGGGCTTATCGTTATGCTCAATGAGTTGATTGACGACTGATTTTGCCAGATAGCTGCCATAGCCCTGTCCACGATAAGCTTCAGCAATCGCAAGTCCATAGAGGTAGTTGCTATTTCCAGATAAATCGACCGTACAAACTCCAATGACCTGAGCTTCTTTGAGGAGGATGTAAAGTAGGCCATTGGGATCCTTCAAGGCCTCTGTAATGTATCTGCGACTCACATCGAGCGTTTCCTCTGGATCAGAAAAGGCTTGGTGGTGGAGTTGGGCTATTTCTTCTACATAAGCGGGGGCTGCTAAGAGCACCTTGACATCTGAACGAGAATCCAGAGCATATGGTGTTTTATCTCGTCCTAGCCAGGTTTCGGTCTCTTCAGCCTCAACCACCCCCCAATGACTTGCCAGATCAAGATGACGATCTAGAAAAACACGTTCTGTCTGAAAGGTCACTGAGCGAATAGGGTAAGGTGCCGTTTCCTTCTGAAATTTGTCAAACAAACTCCTCGCAATGCCTTTGCGGCGATAATCTGGGGCAACTAAAATCGCCACTTCCACATCATGGTCATCCGCATAAACCGTTAATAAACCAAGCAACTCTCCCTCTTGATAATAGAGGAAAAAGCCCGGCATATTGGGATCAAAATTAAGCATATTGGAGAGATAGGGTTCTCGAAAGGTTTGGTCATAGGCTTGACAGCTAGCAATCAATGCTTTTGCTGCCTTTCGTTCTTTTTCCGTCAATTGGTTGGTTGCTCGAATCACTCTTGTCTCTCCTTTATTTGTCTGACCTTATTTTACCAATTAAAAAGCATTTGGGCAATTTTTACCTAAACTACTTCTTTAAAGAAGCAATAATACTTTTCTCAGGAAGAACTATGACAAAGCGCCTAAATTTTAGTAAAATAGAAGGGAAACTAACTAAACGAAACAGGTAATTATTATGTCTATTAAACTTATTGCAGTTGATATTGATGGAACGCTTTTAAATAGCCAACGTCAAGTTACACCGGAAGTCTTTCAAGCCATTCAAGATGCCAAGGCTGCTGGTGTAAAGGTTGTTATCGCGACTGGTCGTCCTATTCCTGGGGTGCTTCCTCTTCTTGAAGAACTTAACCTCAACCAAGACGGAGATTATGTTATCACCTTCAATGGTGGGCTTGTCCAAGAAACTTCTACTGGTAATGAATTAATTCGTGAGACACTCTCATACGAAGACTACCTTGACATTGAGGTTTTGGCTAACAAGCTTGGTGTTCATTCTCACGCTATTACTAAAGATGGTATCTACACAAGTAATCGCAACATTGGCCGCTACACGGTTCATGAGTCTACACTTGTTCATATGCCGATTTACTATCGTACACCTGAAGAGGTGGCTGACAAGGAATTCGTTAAGGCCATGTATATCGATGAACCTGAAATTCTTGATGCAGCTATTGCCAAACTTCCACAGGAATTTTATGACCGCTTTACTATTGTAAAATCAACACCATTTTACCTAGAAATTCTCAAGAAAACAGCCAACAAAGGAATTGCTGTAACCCATCTTGCTGAGAAACTCGGTCTTTCTAAAGAAGAAACAATGGCTATCGGTGATGAAGAAAATGACCGTGCTATGCTTGAAGTCGTTGGCTCTCCTGTTGTTATGGAAAATGGTAATCCAGAAATGAAGAAAATTGCGAAACACATCACAAAATCAAATGATGAATCTGGTGTCGCTTATGCTATTAGAAAGTGGGTTCTAGAATAATATGTATACCTATAAAACCGGACTCAGTACTTCTGAGCATGACCGTTTTGTTATAGATAGTCCTCAAACAAACTTATTACAAAGTAGTTCATGGGCTAAAATCAAGGATAGCTGGGGAAATGACCGCCTAGGTTTCTATCAAGATGGTAATCTCGTTGCTGTCGCTAGTGTCCTTATTCAGCCACTCCCTCTTGGATTTTCTATGATTTATATTCCTCGTGGACCTATTATGGATTATCAAGATAAAGATTTGCTCGCCTTTGTTATGGCTTCACTTAAAAAATATGCCAAAACAAAGCGTGCTCTCTTTGTGAAATTTGACCCAAGCCTTTTTGTGACAAAGAACCTGATTTCACAAGAAGCTGAAATCCGTAAAGAGACTATGGCGATTGCCAAAGACATCCAGGCTCTTGGCGTTGAATGGACAGGCCTCACTGAAGATATGTCTGAAAATATCCAGCCTCGCTTCCAGGCTAACATCCATAAGGAAGATTTCACTGAAGAACAACTCTCTAAGAGCACTAAGCAGGCTGTTCGTACTGCTCGAAACAAGGGGATTTCAGTGCAATTTGGTGGCACTGAGCTTCTTGAACAATTCGCTTCTCTGATGAAGAAGACAGAGGCTCGTAAAAACATCCACCTTCGTGGAATCGATTATTATGAAAAGTTGTTGACTACTTACCCAGAGTCTTCTTACATTACACTCTCAACACTAGATTTACCAGCCCGTCTCAAAGACCTCAATAAGCAACTCGAAAAGAACATTGCTGATGCAGCCAAGTTTACTGAAAAAACTAAACCAGGAAGAATCGAGAACAATAAACAAGAATACAAAAGACTAAAAGAAGAAATTGACTTCCTTCAAGAAAAGGTTAATGCTGGAAATAAGACGGTCCCACTCTCAGGTACACTCGTTCTTGAATTTGGCAAGACATCTGAGAATATCTATGCAGGAATGGATGAAGACTACCGCCGTTATCAACCGGCTATCCTGACATGGTATGAGACAGCTAATCACGCTTTCGAGCGTGGTGCCGAGTGGCAAAACATGGGAGGAATTGAAAATTCGCTTGATGGTGGCTTGTACAATTTCAAGTCAAAATTTAACCCACGCATTGAACAATTTATTGGGGAATTTAACCTTCCAGTTAGCCCTCTTTACGGACTAGCCAATTTTGCCTATAAACTCCGTAAGAAATTACGTAGCAAACATTAATAATATATAAAATGAGACTCCATCTTGGAAGTCTCATTTTTTGATGATAGCTTAGTCTTTATCAGGAATAACCTTAAATAAATAATAGGTGATGAAGACTGTCAAGCAAAAAAGTCCGATTTTCACCCAAAGGATAGGTGCAAAAAAGATTGAAATTCCCATCAAAACATAGATTTGGATGATAATCATTTTCTTTCGTTCTTTGGCAATTGATTTGGTTTCTCTAAAATCGGCTACATAACTTTGATATAGCTTAGTATGATATAACCATTTCTCAAAACGTTTAGAACTTCTAGCAAAGCAAGCAATGGCTAAAAGTAGAAAAGGTGTTGTGGGTAAGATTGGAAGCGGAATTCCAAGAATTCCCAAACCTAACGACAACATTCCTAGAGAGAGATAAATTACTTTCATGAATACTTTCCTTTTAAAAAGCTGCACTAAACGCATTAGTGTAGCTCTTTTGCTATGTTTTAAATATCTGTCAGTGGTGTCGCTGTGTCTGGTGAGGTATCATAAACTTTAAAGTCTGTTCCAACACCAAAGTCAGCACGTGCCAGCTGATTTTCCATCGTCATGTGGGCCAACTCCTTGATATTATTTTCTTTAGAAAGGTGACCCAAGTAGATCTTTTTAGTTTTGTTACCTATGGTACGAATCATAGCATCCGCTCCATCTTCATTACATAAGTGACCTTGATCAGAGAGGATACGTTGCTTAGTTGACCAAGGATATGAACCTGCTCTGAGGATTTCAATATCATGATTGGACTCAATCAAATAGCCATCAGCATTCTCAATAATACCTGCCATGCGATCAGAAACATAACCCGTATCCGTCAGCATTACAAAACTTTTTCCATCCTTCATAAAGCGATAGAACTGTGGATCAATAGCATCGTGACTAACTCCAAAAGACTCAATATCAATGTCTCCAAAGGTCAGAAGCTTGTCACGAGAAAAAACATGTTTCTGGCTATTATCAATCTTGCCAAGCATATTTTTACTATCCATAATTTGCCAGGTTTTCTCATTGGCGTAGATATCCATGCCATATTTACGAGCTAAAACGCCTACACCATGGATGTGATCCTTGTGTTCATGAGTAACTAAGATAGCATCCAGATCACTCGGATCACGATCGATTTCAGCTAGCAAACTTGTGATTTTCTTACCAGACAAACCAGCGTCCACAAGAATCTTCTTTTCTGGAGTCTCCAAATAAAAGGAATTACCAGTTGACCCTGAAGCCAAAATACTATATTTAAACCCTAAATCTGAGGTCATTTCTACTACATCTCCCATTCATCAACCATCATGGCATCCTTGTCATATGGAAGCACAATTGTAAAAGTTGAACCCTTACCATACTCACTCTTAGCCCAAATAAAGCCCTTATGTTGCTTAATAATTTCTTTTGCAATGGACAAGCCAAGACCAGTTCCACCCTGAGCACGACTTCTGGCCTTATCAACACGGTAAAAACGGTCAAAAATTAACGGCAAATCCTTCTTAGGAATACCCAAACCTTGGTCAGAAATAGAAACAATCAACTGTGAATCAGTTGTCTTCATAGACACTGTAATCTTACCACCATCAGGCGAATACTTGATAGCATTATTAAGGATATTATCCACGACCTGGGTCATCTTATCTGTATCAATCTCCACCCAAATCGAGTTTACCGGATAATCTCGAATAATTTCGTAAGTTTTATCTGTATTGGTTTCTTGACTCTTAATCTGATCGAAACGATTCAATATATAGGTCATGAAGGCCGTGAAATTAGTCATTTCAACGTCAAGCTGGGTACTCTTATTGTCAATACGAGACAGTGCCAAGAGGTCAGAAATCATTCGCATCATACGATTGGTCTCATCCAAAGAAACTTTGATAAAGTTAGGGGCAATCTCTTCGTCAAGAGCACCATCATCAAGTGCCTCCAGATAAGATTTTACAGAAGTCAAAGGTGTACGCAACTCATGACTAACGTTTGATACAAAGAGTCGGCGTTCCCGCTCTTCTTTTTCCTGCTCAGTGGCATCGTGAAGGACGGCAACCAGACCTGAGACAAAACCAGATTCTTTACGAATAAGGGCAAAGTTAACGCGTAGGGTCACAAACTCATCGTTGGCATCTCGACGAGACAAATGAATCTCAGGAGTCTTAGATAACAATTCATTATAAGTATAGGGATTTTCGCCATCTAATAAATCTAAAATGGACATCTGTGTCGCTGTTTCAAAATCTAGATTCAACAAACGCTGAGCTGTGCTATTAATCATGGTAATTTGACCACGTCGATTAGTCGCAATGACTCCATCACTCATATAAGAGAGGACTGATGATAAGCGGTTTTTTTCCTGGGCTAGATTTTCATGCGTCAAACGAAAAACGTCCGATAAATCATTCAAGCTGTCAGCTAGCTCTAAAAGCTCTGGATCACCCTTTAAGCGTAACTCCTCATTATAGTTACCTGCCATTAGGGACTTGACTCTCTTGGTCAACTTTCGAATATTTTTGACTCGTCGGTAATCACGATAAGCAAGAAAAATAAAGTAGAAAGCCACAAAAAGGAGCGTAAAGAGTAAGGCTAGTTCAAAGCTTGTGATGTTTAAGCCAATACTAGTCATAATTCTTCATATAATAACCAACACCACGACGCGTCAAAATATATTCAGGACGACTAGGTGTGTCTTCAATTTTTTCACGGAGACGACGAATGGTTACGTCAACCGTACGAACATCACCAAAATAGTCATAACCCCAAACAGTTTCAAGCAAATGTTCACGCGTCATCACTTGTCCCATATGAGTTGCCAAATGGAAAAGCAACTCAAATTCACGGTGTGTGAGTTCGACTTCATTTCCACGTTTTTTAGCAACAAATGCATCTGGAACAATAATCAACTCACCAATTGAAATCTCCTGCTTGCCTGAGTTAGAGCTTTCTTCTGCTGCTGTTTCAATAGTCTCTGTACGACGCAAGTGAGCTTTGATACGTGCCAACAATTCACGATTAGAAAATGGTTTCGTCACATAGTCATCTGCCCCAATTTCTAGCCCGATAACCTTATCAAACTCGCTATCCTTAGCTGAAAGCATGATAATTGGTGTATGATTTGTCTTTCGAATTTCCTTAGCAACTTCTAAACCATCTAGTTCAGGCAGCATCAAGTCCAGGATGACCAAGTCTGGTTTTTCAGCTTCAAACTGCTCCAATGCTTCACGACCATCAAAGGCCGTAACCACTTCATAACCTTCTTTAGTCAGATTAAACTTGATGATATCCGAAATTGGTCTTTCATCATCAACAACAAGAATTTTTTTCATATAAACACCTCATCGGTTTTCTTAAGTCATTCAATTTTGTAAAGTAGAAAACTTTACGTATCAAACATATTATACCAAAAAATAGGTTAAGGACCAAGTTTCTACTATAGATATTGAGCTAATATACAAGCTTTCCTTGTTTTTTGAGATACCTTTGCTATATGTAATCGGTTAAAAAACGAACCTTATGATTGAATTTTCAAACATTTTTGACATTTTCCTACATATATAGTAAAATACACTCTTGTTATTACATATATTAATGTAAAATTTTAGGAGGCTCTTATGGCACTTATCGAATTTAAAAATGTTAATAAATTCTACGGAGATTATCATGCACTTCGTGACATCAATCTAGAAATTGAAAAAGGACAAGTTGTGGTTCTCTTGGGACCTTCTGGGTCTGGGAAATCTACCCTTATCCGTACAATCAACGCCTTGGAATCAATTGATAACGGTACGCTTATCGTTAACGGACATAATGTTACGGAAGCTTCTGCCAAGGATTTGGTTGAGCTTCGTAAGGAAGCAGGGATGGTATTCCAGCACTTTAACCTCTACCCTCACAAAACTGTTCTTGAAAATGTCACTTTGGCACCTATCAAGGTTCTCGGAATCAGTAAGGCGGAAGCTGAAAAGACTGCTGAAAAATTCCTTCGTTACGTTAACATGTGGGACAAGAAAGATTCATACCCTGGTATGCTTTCTGGTGGACAAAAACAACGTATCGCTATTGCCCGTGGTCTTGCCATGAATCCTGAGCTCTTGCTCTTTGATGAGCCAACGTCAGCCCTTGACCCAGAGACTATCGGTGACGTACTGGCGGTTATGCAGAACCTTGCCAAAGGTGGCATGAACATGGTAGTTGTTACCCACGAAATGGGCTTTGCCCGCAGTGTGGCGGACCGTATCATTTTCATGGCTGAAGGTCAGGTTCTTGTGGATACTACGGATGTGGATGGTTTCTTTGACAATCCAACTGAACCTCGTGCTGTTCAATTCCTTTCTAAGATTATCGACCACAACTCTGATCGTGTCCAAGTGGATGCCTAAGGAGGGCTTATGTTAATCAAAAAACTTAGTCGCATTTTAGCTATCTCTGCTTTAGCATTTGTAGCAGTTCTCCTCTGGAACACTAAAAGTAGTCAAGCTGATGAAAGCAGTAAACTACTCAATAATGCTACAATTCAAAAAATTGTCAAAAAAGGGACTCTAAATGTTGGTGTCAAACAGGATGTCCCAAACTTTGGTTACTACTCAGCCAAAACCAATACCTATCAAGGTATGGAAATTGACCTCGCTAAGAAGATTGCCAAAGAACTTAAGGTTAAGGTGAATTTTACAGCGGTTACCCCTCAAACTCGGGAGGCCCTTATGGATAATGGGACTATTGACATGCTTATCGCTACTTATACCATTACAGATGAGCGTAAAGCTTCATATGCCATGTCAAACCCTTACTACTATGACCAAATCGGTTTCCTCGTTCAAACCAAATCTGGCTATAAGAAACTTTCTGACCTTAACGGTAAAACTATTGGAGTGTCTCAAGGGTCATCTGCCAAAGCCGCTGTTGAAGAGTACGCTTCAGCTAATAACCTTAAGTTCAATTATGTCCAACTCGGATCTTATCCTGAGTTAGCTGTATCACTCTATGCATACCGTATTGACGCCTTTGCTGGTGATAAATCAATCCTATCAGGTTACGAAAGTGATAAAACCAAAATTCTTGATGAAGGTTTCAAAACACAAGAATACGGTATTGCTTCAAGCAAGTCTAACCAAGAGTTGATTGATTATACCAATGATTTGTTGGCTAAATGGCAAAAAGATGGTAGCCTTCAAAAGCTCTACGATAAGTATCACTTGAAACCAGCTAAAGCTGAAGATAAATAGAAAGGAGTCCTGAATTTATGTATCTTTTAACTGAAACGGCTAGTCCTTTCGCTCTTGAACGTTGGGCTGCTTTCTTCGCTAACTTTGGACAATTTGCCAAAGGTTTCTTCTATACCCTTGGCATTTCGATTGGTGCCTTGATTGTTGCCCTTCTTCTTGGGCTCATCTTTGGGGCTATGAGCTCTACTCACAACAAGGTTCTTCGCGGTATTTCACGTGTTTATGTCGAAATCTTCCAGAACACACCCTTGCTTGTCCAATTCGTGGTCGTCTTCTATGGGATTTCAATCTTGACTGATGGCCATGTCATGATTCCAATTTCATTGACGGCTATCCTTTGTGTGGGGGTCTACACAGGAGCCTATATCTCTGAAATTATTCGTACAGGTATCGAGGCGGTTCCTAAAGGTCAAACCGAAGCGGCTTTGTCTCAAGGATTCACCTACGCTGATACTATGCGTATCATCATCTTGCCTCAAGCAGTCCGTACTATCTTGCCGCCATTGACCAACCAAGTGGTTAACTTGATTAAGAACACTTCTACAGTTGCCATTATTTCTGGGGCTGATATCATGTTCACTGCTAAGTCTTGGGCTTATGATACCACTAACTATGTGCCGGCCTTCGCTGGGGCTGCCTTCCTCTACTTTATCATGTGTTTCCCTCTAGCTACTTGGGCACGTCGTAAAGAAGAAGAGAATAAGAAAGCTTACTAAGGAGGTTCACTATGTCAGAAGTTTTATCAGCTACTAACCTTAAATTCTTGGCACAAGGGATGTGGACGACCCTTTACTTGTCTTTCTTCATCATTGTGCTGTCTACCTTGTTCGGAACTATTCTGGCAGTTATGCGTAACGGAAAGAATCCTATTCTTCGTTGGATGGCTTCTATCTACGTTGAGTTCGTTCGTAACGTTCCTAACTTGCTTTGGATTTTCATTATCTTCTTGGTCTTCCAACTCAAGTCTACGGCGGCAGGAATTACCTCTTTCACGGTCTTCACCTCAGCTGCCTTGGCGGAAATCATTCGTGGGGGGCTGAACTCTATCGACCATGGCCAAACGGAAGCCGGCTTGTCTCAAGGGTTTAACAACAGACAAATCTTTATTTACATCATCTTCCCACAAGCTATTCGTAAGATGTTACCATCTATCATTTCTCAATTCGTAACGGTTATCAAGGATACTTCTT
>NZ_JAQFJM010000009.1:0-162868 GCF_030440125.1 Streptococcus sp. SS4
CGGTTTTAGAAACTTTATTAACTTTAGGAAGCGTGTTTTCATCACTCTGAACATACAAAAAGAGAAAACCTATCAGGTTCTCTCTAGATGTTAGCTTTTCGTCACCCACTACAGTTGACAAAGAGCCATATTTAACCTGTCTACTTGACAGGGGGCATATCAATAGCGGGTGGTTTATTTGTTTCGCACCTTCGGAGCGAAACGGACTAATAGTCACATAATAAAAAGGAATTAAGCAACCAAACGCTACTTAATTCCTTGAAATTATCTCATCACCTCTATTCGCCTTTAAATTTTGATAGACTCTATTTTCTAATTAATATGACCAATATTGTCAATACTAACCTTTTCAATCAATTCATTAGTTGTCGAAACTAAGTACATTAATAAATCCAAAAAGAGTATCAATAGTAAAGTAAACTAAATAATTGAGTTATAAATGGCTATTTTCACAAAACTGTTTCATCATCACACTATCTCAGTACACAAACCATTTTTCTATAGCTTTGTCTTAATCTTGATCTTTTTTCTTTAATCCAAGAAACGCACATAAGGTAAACATTATTCCGGCAACTAATGACATGAAGACTTCGCTAACTGTTCCGGTTTTTGGCAACCTATCATTGTTAGTAGTTGATTTACTATCAATATTGGTATGTTTATTATCTATGTTCTCTGGTTCATTAAGATAAACTTCCTTCTTATTTTCAAAGTTTTTATCATTTTCATCAGGAACTTTAGCTGTGACATCCTTAGTTGAATCAGATTTGTGTGAATGATTTTCTCTTTGTAAATCCTCTTTTTTGTAATTTTCATCTAAGTGACTATGATTTTCTTGCACGTTATCTTTCTTTTTCGATACATCAAAAGTAGGTTTATTTTCCTCCTCCTTTTTCTCCTCTATTTTCTTGAATACAGGTTTTATAAGAGTATCTTTTGATACATTAATAACATAGCCAGCATCTTTTTTCCCTTCGACACCAGAAATTTCCCAGCCATCAAATTGATATCCTTTTTCTAATTCACCCTTATAGACAGGTAAAATGAAATCTTCTTCCGACACTATCGTTGAACTCATTTCTTTTCCATTTTGAATGGTCACAGTTACCGTATGAGGTTTTAGTTCGCTTACCTCTCCCGTATCTTTGTTTAAAATGAATTCTTTTACGGTTGTATTTCTTGCAAAATCTTTTACAACAATCTTAATGTTTAGTGTCTTATCTGTTAGTTGTTTAATATCATCAAATGATTTATATTCTTTTCCATTTACATAAATATGTTTGTCTTGAATCTCACCATCGAATCCATTATTTCTTTTATCATTGATATTAAAGACTACAGATTTTCCGTCAGCATATTCAATACTAGTATTTCCCTTAGGATCAATGTTTACTTCTGGTTTAACATTATCATATAAAAATTGATAGTGTACTCCAACCGCTTTCGCATTCAAATCGCTATAGCCAGTTTGAAGATAAACATTTCCATCCATATCTGTTACCTTATCTGGGAATCCGTTTGCTTTATAGTCTTTCATTCCCCAGTCCATGATGTCACCGTCTTTAACATTAAGCTTAATATTAAAATCTCTAGTGTTATCAATGTGTAAATCTCCGTAGATTAAATAATTATCTACAACCGATTCATTAACTCTCAACTCCCAGTTAAAACCACCCTTATCAGAAATCTTACCTCTTAAATAAAATTCTGGATTTCGTACATAAATTTTATTAGATTTAGATGGATTAAAGTAGTTCTTGTCCATTGAAAGATTTACTGGTTTTGCATCAATAAATAACATAGAGCCATCTTCTTTTATAGCTTCTACGTTGGACTCATCCTCCCCATGATACTCTTTATCATCTTTACCAAATAATACCAGTTTAGAAGAATCTGTTACAAGATTTCCATCTTTATCGATTGCCTCCCCTTTATCATTCATTTTAAAGGTAAACACTTGATATTTTACAATGTTAAAGCCATCCAAAGCCGACATTAATACTGATTGAGTACTTCTTCCATCTTCAACATTTCTACTATCAGCATAAATTATTTTTTCTGATAGGACTCTTAGATTAGGATTGGCCTTTTGTATTTTTGCTATATCTTCCTGGCTATAAACTCCATTTCCTTCTAACATATCCGTTTTTCCAGGATTATAGGTAGTCACTTTTAGTGCATAGCCTTTTCTTAGAATGATGTTATCCTTTAACAGATATTGTTGTTTTTCTGAATCAGAATAGATTTTACCAGATTCCATTTCCGTTAAATTGTTTGGTTTGTTCTTTGAAAGATCACCTTCTCCTAATTCTATTACATTCCCATAACTTGATGTATAGGGATATTCTGTTTTAGTTTCCTTATTTTTTTCAGGCATTCTAATTTTAGTTTCAGCTTTTATCTGATCATCATCTTTAACAAAGAATCTCATATCTCCTGCAAAAGCTAATCCATCCACAATATCATTAATATTAGCGTATAAATCAAATGTCATCGTTTTTGAGTGGGAATCATACTTAGTCGTTTTGATTTCTACAGAACTATAGTTATTGCCGTAATATACCTTGGCATTTTTAGAAACATTACTTATCTTTCCAAGAATTTCAAAGTGTCCATCTTTAGACGGGCTTAGAACACCATAAATTTTTGATTTGATTTCGTCAAGTTTTTCAGTTTCATATTGTAAGGCACTACCATCGTCATAAGCAATGATATTTCCCTTATCATCGTATTTATAATCGTATTCCTCTGTTCTCTTACCAGTTTCACTTGTAAAGTCATCAACTTCTCTAAATTTCTTTTTAATGAGTTTCTTTAAGTCTTTACTTTCAAAATCTCTAATTGTTGAAATAGTTTTATGAATAGTCAAGCTTGATTTTTCTTCGATAGACTCTTCATTTTCTTGATGATTTTCTTCCTCAGTTGTATCCTTTTTAAGACTATCCTCTTTTCTATTTTCTAAATTTTTAAATTTAGATTCGGAAATCTCGCCAAGCTTTTGGTATTTAGATGAATCTTGATCAGGATCTACTAGATAATAGGAAATCATCCCCTTTTCATCAGCATGATCAGCAAATTTAATTCTATGAATCTTTGTGAAATTGCTAGATCCATCTAATGCAATGACTTCAATGATTTTTCCTCTTAAATCTCCTGCACCATTAATTTCATAAATAGTATTTCCGTCTTTGTCTAGTTTCCTATTTCTTCCTTGACCCTCACCTGCATAAGTTACTTCAAGATTTTTCTCAACCTCTCCATCTTCATTAACCAGAGCGGCGCCTGCATACCAAACTTCGTTTGCAATCTCGTCAAATTTTTCAGGATGTTCTTTTTGATCTCTCGCAAATAAGGTTTCATTCTTGTATTGATCTTTTACCTTGTGATAAGTATCCTTTGTAATCAACTTAATTTTTTCAGGATTTGAAAAATCAACCGAAACAATCTTAGGGGCTGTATTATCAATTTTTACAGGAATATAGGAAACCTGCCATGGGTAATCTTTAGTTAATCTATATTTAAATTTATAGAAATATTGACCTTCTGCAATCGGTTCAAATTGTCCTCTTATCCTAGTAGCAGGATCTTTGGTATCCTTGCTTTCTGGTGCATTTTCTTCTCTACCTCTAGGGTTATAGATGAGTCCATCCCATTTCAAGTCGCTCCAAACTTTTAGCTTAGAAGATTTGATTCCCTTTGCATCATTTCTCTTAGAGTTTAAAATTCCTCTAATAAAGTGTTCTCTCGAAATGACTTTTAAGTCTCTTTGATTTTCTCCCTCTTTATTTGTATTTACTATTGAAATCAATCCTTCTTCTGCACTTCTTAATACAAGTGGAGAAGGTGTTAATCCTCTCCCAAGTTGAGCATCTTGAGGATTTCCATTTGAATCTAAAGGATAAATTTTAGCAATATTAGAACCACTTGATGATGGTGCGTTGATCCCTTCGTTATTGAAAGCAAACAATTCTGGATTTTGATCTAGGGATGTTGTATTTTTATCTTTTCTATTTTGTATAACTCCTGCTGGATTAAATTTATCTATACCTTCTCCACCAATCCCCTTATTTAAGGTTCCTGGAATTTTCGGTTTGCCATCATCATCATAACCTTCCATTGTTTTTGATTTTGAACCTTCCTCCCAGGCCCATTTATCAAGGATTGGTTCGTGGTTCCAATTCCCAGCAAATCCCATTAGAGGCATCGATAAAGAAGGTTGGAAGTTTATTTTCTTCCCGTTGGAGTTCAGAGCTTCCATTTCTTCCACTGACTCAAAATGAATAAATGATTCTACAAATTTATTTTTGTTTTTAGCCTCCCCAACATTTATAACCGCATTTAAATCAAAGCTAGAATTTGGACCTATAGTGAAAGTGTCATGCTCAAATGTAATATTTGCTCCTTTGATTTTTTCTGGGTGGATTTCTGGAACAATTTGCTTACCATCTGGAGATTTTTCATCTTTGTATGTTTCATCCAGTTTGAGTCTGTCAGTTAGAGCATCTGTAGTTATAGCAGATGCTGAAACTTTAAAGGTTAAAGGTCTGTTTGATGTATTGTGAAGCTTAATTGTAAAATATTTTTTATCTCCTTTTATTTCTTTAAGAGAAATAGAACCATAAGAGTTTACCAAACCTTTAGAATCCGTGTTTTTAAAAGTAGCTACGACTTCATTTCTCAAAGCATTGGCAACATTAATTAGCCCTGCTCCCTGTTGTCTAGGTGATGCAAAGTATTGACTTTTTTCTTTCCAAGAAGTTGCATCCATCATAGGGCGTGCAGTATTTTGTAGGGCTATTTTTGTAAGACTTGTAAGATCTATTTTGTCATCTCCCTTAAGATTTTTCAACACAGGTCTTTCAAGCATTTCCTTTAATTTTGGTCTAATCAAAACAGTAGAAGCTGCCACGATTGGAGTTGCCATACTAGTCCCTGACATATAACCATAAGTTGATTTCCCATTAATGACATTGAGAGTGGATTTAATATTTTTACCGGGTGCTGAAACATCTGGTTTTAAAAGTAAATCTATTCTTGGTCCCCAAGATGTGGACCCTGCTGGAACGATGATCTCTTCTTTATACAGTTCTTTGTCTGTGTCAGGTGCAAACTTAAAGTCAATCTCTTTTTCGTCACCTACATTCGGTTTATTAGAATTATAGCTTGCCATATCAATTGGATAGTATTGCTCCAATTTATCTTTAAAATCTTCTTTATTATTCCTTTTAACCTCAGTTTTTTTATCAGGGTTAATCATGTTCCATAACTTTACACCATCATCTCCTGAAATTGAAAAAACTTGACTAGTAGTTCCTTCATCCTCCTCATATCCCATAGCTGGAAGCTCTGTCCAATTATCTCTATTGTAGTAATTTACAGTATTTACAACCATAATGCCACGTGCACCCTTATCCGTTGCACGTTTAAAAGCATTTTTTAACTCCTTTGTATAAATTCTATCCATTACTGCAATTTTGCCTCTAAGATCCAATCCTATCAAATCTTTGTCTTGCCCCTTGCCTATATATACAAATTTTAATTTACTAGAAGCTTTTGATCCTTCTTCATTTGTTATGATTTTATTCTTATCGAAAAAGGCACCTATATTTCTATATTTAAAACTTTCTCCACCTATGTTAACTTTATCAAACTCAACTGTTTGATTTTTAGCAGATGCGACTGCTATCGCATCTTCATGTGCTGCAGTTCGTGTTACATTTCCAGTGTCGGTCATTTTCAGATTATTATTTGCCACTAAATCCCATGAAGAACTTGAAGCAGAAGTCGCATAGTTACCCGTAGCTACAACCATTGGAATGCCTGCTTTTCTTAATGCTCTAATAGCTTGCCAATATTTCTCACCTACAAGACCTGTTCCTGTAAAGCCAGATGATATCGAAACAACATCGACATTGTGTTTGATCGAATCTTCAATAGCATGAAACATTGTTTCATCTCCTGCGAAGCCAGATCCTGCGTCAGAGTACATTTTATAAGAGAAAATCTGTGCATTAGGAGCAATTCCATCTATTCCGTTAAAGTTTTTAATATCTTTTTCAGTATCATTTCCCGCAAGAATCCCTGCAATATGCATCCCATGTGGATCAAAATAATCGCTTCCATCATCAGCTTTTTCTACAGTAATTTTACCACCATTATAATAATTGAAAGCATGAGGGATTTTATCACTCAACCAGAAATTTTTATCAGTACCTTTTAAGTCTTCTTTTTTAAATCTCATTGAGTCTTTAGCATCATCATCAATCCTCATGGCCTTATGCCTATAATCCGTTCCCGTATCGATATTTGAAATGACCATACCTCTACCATCAAAGTTTTTCCCAAATGGTGCATTGATAGATTTTAGGTAATCGATTGCCTCTTCAACTCCAATTTCTTTTCTAGCATGATTCATCATAGGTTGGACTTTTTGTGACCTTTCAACCGATGAAATACCTTCTATTAGTTTAATTATGTCCAGAGTATCTTTGGTTGTTTCAATAGCGCTACCGTTAAAAATTCTATCATAAGTATATAAAACTTTTGTATTCTTAAGATTTGATAGTTCCTTGATTGCTTTTTCTCCAGATTCTTTATCTTTAAATTCAGCAATATAGACAAGTTTATCCTCTTTTTTGGGACTTTCTGGGTCTTTACTTGCAGACGAGTCCGCTTTATCTCCTTGGGATTGATTGGAATTTTCTTCTTTGATTTTTGCTTCTTCATTGCTAGTGTTATTGTCTATCACAGGATTTTTACTAACAACTTCTTTTTCCTCAATATTGGAATTTTCTTCTTTGATTTTTGCTTCTTCATTGCTAGTGTTATTGTCTATCACAGGATTTTTACTAACAACTTCTTTTTCCTCAATAATTGTTGTTTTCTTTTCTTCAGTATCCTTTGAAGTTTCTATAACATTATGAATATCTTCAAGTTTTTCTTTGTTTTCGTTTTGTTTACCTACTACTGTTTCTTTATCAGATATTTTTAAAGAATCTTCAGAACTAGGTGTATCTGCTAGGATTACCTCATTAGGGACATATGCTGCTAAAATAACTGCAGCTGTGGTTAATGACAATACTGTACTTTTTTTCATTTTAATTCCTTACATATTTATTTAACTTCCAATAGATAGTAAACTTTAACTTTGCTAGCATTTGTTATAAAAAGTTTTACTAATACTCTTCGAAGATCGCATCAAACCGCGTCAACGTCGTCTTAGCGTATGTATGGTTACTGACTTCGTCAGTTCTATCTACAACCTCAAAGCAGTGCTTTGAGCAACCTGCGGATAGTTTTCTAGTTTGCTCTTTGATTTTCATCGAGTATAAGTATTATCTAGGAAATAGAGTAGTACATTTATATATAATTGTTAGCTCTCCAGAAAAATAGTATATCATTTAAAAAATTTAAGTCAAGAAAAATTAACCTACATTAATTTATTTTTTAATAAGCGTTAAAAACATAGAGTCAAAAACTTTCGTAGTTAGCTGGGGTACATTATCAGAACATTCACACCATCAAAAATAGTAGCAATCAACTTAAAGCACTAGCAACATCACAAAGTCAAACATCATTAATGAAATATCAGCGCTATTAAACAATATAAAAAACCGCTAAGAATAAGACTTAACGGTTATCTTCTACATATCTATTTTTTCAAATCCTCAGTCGTTTATCTACCTATAACCTAGACTTTACGAGTGCCTTGCTCTACCAACTGAGCTAAATTGGCTAACACTTTTATAGTATGGCACTCTCAATTTTTTGTCAGGAAGTTTTAAACGATTTTCTTTATCAAAATCTGGCAAGGATTCTGGGGATCCCAAAGTTGAGGAAAAATCTCTAATTTTTTAAAACCAACACTTCGATAAAAGACATTTGTTCGATCATAATCTTTATTAGAGCCTTCTGCTACTGTTTTTACCTGTAGGTAGTCTACTTGTTTGCGTGCTTCACTTTCTAAAGTAGCAAGCAATTGACTCCCAATTCCTCTACCTTGATGAGCTTTTTTTACGCCGAGACAATCAATCTCTGCACACTCTTCACTAGAATAGGACAAGCTTACAAATCCAGTCAAATTACTCTCCTGATAGGCTGCCCAAACTTGCAAATCTTTGGCTCCTTCGATGTAGGCTTGCGTGCTTTCAGGTATTCCAAACCATTCTGGCAAATCCTTTAAAACCTCATCAACAACTGCCATTTTTTGATCTTCATCCTTGACTTCTTCAATTGTAAACATCATAAGTTCCTTTCTTGATTTTAGTCTTACTTTACCTCTTACGAACCAGCACTTTCGTAGGCATCCAAGCCCCTATCCCAGAGTTTGAGGGAAATGAAAAAGAAGACAAGGGAAATCAGGATCAAACCACCGATATTAAAGAGCCCATTCTTACCCTGCAAGAAATAACTGGCAGGATAGTAAGCCGTAAAGGCAAATGGCACGATAAAACTGATCAACCAACGAAGGAGCGAATTGTAAATGGAAATCGGGTACTTGGCAAAATCATTGAACATATAAAAAATATAAATCATGGCGCCTGACTGTTTAGTCCAAAAAGCGATACTGGCTGTCGCTATTTTCAAGGAAGTATAAATCAAGGTAGCAAATGGAATACAGACTAGGAAAATCAGGAATTTGGGAAGCGTCCAAGCAATGCTTGATACTGTTGTTCCCAATAGAATGTAACCGACCAAAAGTTCCCCCAAGGCATCAATCTGAAAGGTCTCAACCAGAATATGAAAGAGAGGGTTGATAGGACGAGTCAAATACTTGTCAAATTCCCCTTTTCGGACTAGTCGTTGACCTAAGGCCCAGAGATTGTCAAAAAAGAGATGATCTAATCCCTTTGGAATTAAGGAAAATCCATAGATAAAGGCAATTTCTTGAAAGGTCCAACCTTCTAGCGAGGGGATGTGTTGAAAGATGACATTGAGAAACAAGAGGTTTAGGCCTTGAGTCAGAAAGACTCCCAAGACACCTACTACAAAATCAACCTTGTATTCCATGATTTGCTTGATGTATTGTCTGATAAAAATCAGATGCATGCGTTGATATTTTTTCATACTAACCTCCTTGAATAGTGATAAATGACTGGACTCGTTTCCAAATCAACTGAGACAAGCCCACCATCACTATAAGCCAGAAGAACTGGAGCAAAAGCGCTTGAAGAATCTGACTGGCATCGTATTTCCCAACAATGATCATAACCGGAGTGTAAATCAAGGATGAAAAAGGCAAGAAGGAGAGAATAGCTGAAACCACCTTTGGAAAGAAAGCCAAGGGAATCAAACTTCCAGACATAAAGGCCACTATGGAAGTCTTGAGTAGATTGGAACCCCAAAGATTTTTAAAGACAAATGCTGAAAATCCAAAGCAGATGTTAAAGAAAAAGTTAATCAGATAAGCCAGAGTTAAGCTAAAGAGATAAAGGACAGTTAATCCCAGCACTTCTACAATACCTTGCCCAGATAAGATTTTTATCAAAACAATGACACTTAAAAATGGCAGGCCAACAGAGATAAAAATCAACCACTTGGAGCCAAGTTCGGTGAAAAGATAAGAGGCCGCAAAATGCACTGGTCTCAGCAAGCGCATGATAATGGAGCCATCCTTGACCTCCTCCCCAATCATAAAGGAGCTATCAGACCTGGTCAAAAGATTGGTCACAAAACTCATGATGATGTAGAGGGTGATATCAGCCATACTAAAGCCCTGAATCAAAGGCTCCTGGGAGGAGTCAAAGACAGCCTTCCAGAGATAGAAAGCAACAAAAGCCCCCATGACATCACCAATCCGATAGAGAATAAAGTTGACTCGATAGGTAATCAACTCCTGAATCCCTGCATTGATAAAGGGTTTATAACGTCTCCATAATTTGACCATCTTAGAGCTCCTTTCGGTAGAAGCGACGGATAATATCTTCAATATCCGTATCCACCATCTTCAAATCACGGATTTCAAAATCAGACAGGGTTTGCTTGATAATATCGGCCGACTGGTAGCGGGAACTATCGAATTCAATATTGAGAGTATTTCCTTGTCTATCAATGGACATATCAGGCAAGCCTTCATAATGAGAGACGAGATGACTTTGACCTGGTATCAGATCGAAAGAGAGAGTCTTCATCTTGCCAAAGGTTTCCTTGAGCTGGCTAACCGTTCCATCAAAAATCTCTTGCCCCTTATCAATCATAAAAATCCGATCACAGAGTTGCTCAATGTCACTCAGATCGTGAGTGGTCAAGAGAATAGTTGTTTCTTCCTCTTGATTGATTTGAGTAATAGCCCGGCGAATGTTATCCTTAACCGACACATCCAAACCAATGGTCGGCTCATCTAAAAAGAGAACCTTGGGATTGTGAAGCAAGGAAGCCGCAATATCCGCCCGCATCCGTTGACCTAGCGAAAGAGTCCGCACGGGATCCTTGATAAAGTCCTTCAAATCCAAGACTTCATTCAAAAAATCCATGCGCTTGTGGAAGAGCGAGTCTGGGACATCGTAAATCTCCTTCAAAACCGTGTAAGTTTCTTGCAGGGCCAAGTCCCACCATAGCTGAGTTCGTTGTCCAAAAACAACCCCAATATCCTTGACATAATCCTGGCGATTATCCTGTGGAATCTTGCCATTAATCCGACAAAAACCAGATGTCGGTTTCAAAATTCCTGTCAGCATTTTAATGGTGGTCGACTTCCCAGCACCATTTGCCCCGATAAAACCTAGAATCTGCCCCTTGGGCACCTCAAAGGTCAAATCCTTGACCGCTTCAAAGGTCTGCTTTTCAGGATGAATAAAGGAACGCAAAGCCCCCTTCAACCCCGGTTCCTTGACTGTCTTCACAAAATTTTTCTGAAGATGTTTCACTTCTATCATTGCCATATCTATCTCCTACAGTAAAAAATCAACAAACCGTGTCCTCTAAACACAAAAAGCCAATTTCTCATCTCCTAAAATCTGCCTTCTTTATCACAGCAGAACACCTTAGTATTACTCTATTATAAAGCAGTTAAAAAAGGAAACCAAGTGTTATTCTCGAAAAAGAGAAAATAGTTTTGATACTTGAAAAAATCAAAACTACCCGTCTAATTCACTAAACAAAATGACGCAATTCAATAATTCATCAGAGCCTCTACATATTCCTGTAGAGGCTCATTTCAACTTCTCTCATTCTTGCTTGTGAATGTTTAGATAGATTATAAGCCACAAAAAAGCCACCATATGGTGACTTAATGATAGACAATCTAAAAAGAATTGGAAATAATTCCTTTTTTGAGTGCTGTAAGTATAAATCCCTACTTTACACACTAAGTTCATTTATCACATCTAACAATAACTCTTTGTCATTCTTCATAATGGCTAACAATGCATCCTCGTCATCTTCCAAAATGGCTAAATATATCTTTCTTCGAGCTTCAAACTTTTCGATTTCTTTTTCAATCTCTTTAATCCGTCGAGTTTCTCTTAATTTCATAGAAAAAAGAATTCCCAAAGCCATAAAAGTTAATACATCAATTGTAGCGAAAAATATGATAAGATTCATGATAATTACTCTCCCTCTAAAATAAATTTTCTTAGTTCTCAACTAATGAATGGATTTCAACACTTCACTCTGAAAAGATGAGTTTTCCTTGTTTATGTTCATTATTAGTGTTAACCATTAACAAACATATGCTCTCGCAAACATATACAAATCATCTAATTCATCATGTTCAGGTCTTGAGGTTGTATGAAATCCTGCACAATAATGACAATAATAAGTACGAATGGTTTGATCCTCACACAACATGACTGCACGAAGTGCTTTGGCATTAGTCTCATAAACTATTTTATTTTTTTTAGCTCCATGACAGTAAACACCTTTTGTTGAGTGTCTGTTCTTCATAAGTTTCATTTTGTTTTTATAGATTATCTTTCTAATTTTAGACATTTTGCTTTCCTCCTTTTGGTAATAAATGCTGTACTTTTGTTTTGCATTATTTCTTTATAACTATATTTTATCACCAGAAACACACAATACAAGTACCTTAAACACATCATTGTCCATCTGTTTTATACTTTCAAACAATACAACAAAAAAAGTACGTATAAAACGTACTTCTGTTTTTTTGTGAAATGCTATTAAAAAAAAGTGTCAATTTTACTTATTTATTTTTTCTAGTTCAAGTATAGTAAATACCCCATTAAATCGATCAATATAACGTTGAAAACTATCTCTGCCATAGGTTTCAATTTCATATATTACCCTAGGAACTGTACTCCTTGTATCTTTCTCGATAACTTTAAGTGCAGGGACATCATCTTCAAGTACTTCCCAAAACTGACCAACATATCTGAATCTAATCCGAAATTTTTCCGTATCTGAAAACATCAAGAAAGTATAATAACGAACATCACTATCTGACAAAATTTGAGTTAATTCCTCAGAACTTAATATTAGTTCTGTATTATACTTCGAACGATGAACAGTTTTAAAACGATCCAGTCTGAAATTACGAAGACTCCTTGTATCTATTCTTAATCTTCCATCCTTTTCTTCAACTTTATATGCCATACAATAAAAATAATGATCATTAAACATAATCGAGACCGGTAACACATCATAATCGGCATCCTTTCCTTGGTATTTCGTATACTTAAAAGAAAGAGGCTTCTGATTTTCAATTGCGTCAAAAATAGCGGATAGATGAGGTAAGATAGATTTACTCTTATTGTCCCTGTAAATCGATAATTCCTTATACTCCTCTAGTTCCCGTTCCGTAAAGTTTCTAATACGCTGACGTTCCCTATCATCAACAGCTCTCTCTACAAAAGTATCAATGATTTCTCTAACTTCCTCAACACGTAGTGCTCTACTTTCTAAAAGAATCTTAGACAAGATGACGGCCTGGTTGTACTTTAAGTTACCATAACCATGGTTATATTCTGCCTCATAGGTTCCTGCAAGTCGAGAATACTTTATTTTCATATCATCTCTAAGTACTTTTAGATTTTCCTTTAATTCCCTTAAATCATCTTTAAAGGTTCGCTCGGCGATATTAAAACGTTTAAGGTAATCAGTTTTATTAACCTTATGCCCCTTTTCCAATTCAGACATAAAATATAAAAGACGACTGGTTTTCCCTTGCAAATTATTTTCTTCTTTCATTATTCGACCTCATGCTTGATTATAACTTATAGAATATAATATCATTATCCTCTACGTTAGTATGCTTTTACTTTCAATACTTATCTAAAAAACTCAAAGTCCCTTTGAAAATTGAAAAATTATCCTAATTCTGTTCGTAATAATATCTAGTCTTTTTTGTACTAGCTTACAATAAAAATAGAGATTTAATACACAAAGGCCAGTGTGAATTTCACTAGCCTTTGTGATAATATTAGTGCAATTTATTATTCAAGTATTCTGCTATATCCAAAAATGATAGCGTAGAATCAAAATGTTCTTCCTCTGCTTCTTCGCCACCTATTAAATTAAGGCTAAAATGATTTCCTCGAAATCTGACTTCATATACTTCATTTATATAGAGTATCCTATTGGTACTTTCAATCCCTTTCTCACTTTCATAACAAGATTGTATTCCTAATTCCTTTAGTTTTTCTTCTAGTGCTATCAAATGAATATCATAATTTTTAGCACTAGAGCTCTTATTGGGAATTAACAACATCTCCTCTGAACGATTAAGCCAGAACGGAGATTTCATTCTATATTGTGAAGGAGTCATTTTACTAAACATGGTTTCATAGTAAGCAATGAAGGCATAACGCCATTCTTGAGGAGCTATATTACTAATATTTTCTTGGATAATACGACGATACTCAACATCTAGCGGCTTGTTCATATCGAGTTCATCAAGTAGTTTTTTGACATACTCATTTCGAGATGAAAATAAACTTTTGAGGCTTGGTGCAGACCCAGAAGACTCATTTGAATTATCCTGATACAGCGTTTTATAATTATTAGCTGTAGTCATTGTATAGTCTCCTAGAGCTAGCAAAGCTGCCCGCATTAATAGACCTTCTTCAGGCTTTGTTTCAGTAAACATTTTTGATATTTTATTCCAATAGATTGAAATAACATCAATCTTTCTGCTTGGCAAATCATCCGCTTCGAAGTAAAAGCAACTTCGAATCTGACCATCAAAATAGGGATGATTTTCAGCAACTTCTATAATCTCTCTATAGGAATCATCTGCAGTTATCAATTTAGCTTTTTCAATCTCTTCGTCAACTTGGTCAATACTGAAACCATTAATTCTATTTCCCTCGGCTAGATATTCTAGCAGGTCTGAAGTATGTTCGATTTGTTCATTAATCCCCTTGATTGCCCGTTCATATGACTCTTGAGAATCTATAACTGAGTTATTAATCAAGTTCCTAAAGATACGATACCAATTTTTATAGCTAGTATCTAATGAATCACCGTGATGTTCTAAGAATGTTGAAATAACGTGAAAATAAACCCTATCCTTCAGTTTTTTGTCGACTATTGAACCTTCTAAGATAGATGAAACCTCAGGCACTTTATTCTGAGAGAGAAAGTCAAGAACAGATACAATTATTTTTATATGACTTATTTCTACAGTTTCAAAGTCGATTTCAAGAGTCCAATTGTCGCGTTTAGAATAATCAAGGCTATCTAAATTATTGATAAGCACAATTTCAAATAAATTTAAAAAGTTGGTGTCAAAGGCATTTTTATCAATATTCCAAATAACATCAGTCCATTTTGTATCAATATTTTGGGAAAATTCCCTTTCTAAATGACTATCTATTTTCTTTATTCTATCAATTAATCTTGCTTTAAAATTTTCAAAGTCAGTTAATGGGCGCCCTCTAGAATTCAGTTTGATATAGAGCTCATCTTCTGAACCAAGTTTATCAATATCTAGAAAATTGAAGACAAGTTTTTGGTTATTAGAATCTGATAAAACTGAAACATAATCAAACCCATAATCAAAAGAATCAGAAATGTCATCTAGTGTTTTCAAGGCACCTTGTACAGTTGGATCTAACTGCCATGAATCTGCAAACCATGGCTGATCTGTTATGATTTCTGAAGAACTTTCTGTTTCTGTAAAGATATTCTTTCTGTTCTCAAATAGACTCTTGAAAAATTGTGTAGAAGACTTTCTAGTTTTATAAGAAAAATTACCTAGAAAGTCACACTCGTCATTATCTCTATAGGCAAAAAGATAAACCAGAAATAAGGTTGTCAGACGTTGTTGCCCATCTAATGGAATAAACTTCCCATTAATTGATTTTCCATAAATAAAATTCAAATCGAGTGGTCCAACGTTTGTGTCAAGTAAGGCAGTATTTATATCCTGGAGTAATTTTTTTCGAACTTCTGTGGTTCTTTTATCCTTTCTTCCTTGTGCATAGTCTCGCTGAATCAATGGAATTACGACTCGATAATTTTCTAACAATGATTTTAAGTTATATTTTACATTAATCTCTTGCATGACTACTCCTCATAATCTCCAAAAAATTGGTTGAATTCCTGTTTTATCGCTTGAATATAACTGTCTTTATCCTTATCAGTCCAGTCGTCAAATCCATCTACCTCATTGCTATAGACTTTCAAGAACACATTGCGCGTACAAACAGGTACAAATTTTCCTTCCGCATCAACCTCAAGAATAATTCTACGCTTTTGGTCAAATGGGCTATTTCCATAAGAGCGATTCGTATTAGAGTCTAGCAAGGTTAAATTAGCTAGACTATCATCAGCCTCAGCAGTCTCATCAGCCGTAGCATGAATATGCTCGATATCCCATTTCTCTTTCTTATAAATATCAAAAGGAAATCGATATTGTTTTTCACTCTTATTAATCAAAGTAACGAGATTAAACAGTAAAAGTAGATCCTTAATTTCTTTTTTCTTACTACTGTAGGAAAAATCTTCGATAGAACCTATATCTTTTTTCAAAGTTTTATAAGCAATTTTTTTTAATTCATAAAAAGCTTCTGACTTTTTCTTCCCTCTTGTAGCCTCAAAGACCTTTTCAATATTCTTATCGTCAACCGATAAGAGATAGCCGATTAAATGGTACCTATTTAGATCCTTGTACCAATTGGTCAAATCTTCAAATTTTAAGTAGACTTCATTCCAGTACTCACTTATAAAAATCGATTTATTTTCAGCATTTTGATATTTTGCGTAGATTGAGTAAAAAGTTGCATAAATATCATTTTGAGGTATTTCTAAAGTTTCATGTTCAAGTAGGTTAAACAAAAGATCTATCCTAGTGACATAATTCTCACTATTTGTAAGAAACTTCCAAAATGATTCCTCTTGAAGTCTATGTTCAATAATATCCCATTCTATTCCCCTTTGAATCCTTTCACTATCATTTTCAGATTCATAATTAGTTTGATCTAACAATAGAGCTTTAATGAGCTCAGCATTAGTCAAAGGAATTTTACCTAAGTTAACTTTGGTAAATAGTTTTATAGGGTCTTCTGTCTCATCAATTTCATACCAAATAAAGAAAACAGCCTCTGTTAAGACTTGATAAATATCGTGTAAAGCATTATCCGAATTAATATCTTCTCGTTCCACCCATTTATCAATAGCAGCAAAAGCTTTACTGATATGATGTGCATCAATATCATAATCCTCGATTTGTTGATAAGTATCAAAATTTAATTCTTTTAAATATTTAGCACTCTGTTCTCTTGTTTCATAAACCAACTCAAAGTAATCATATTGATTACTTCTTCTACGGCCACTACTAAATTCAGCAGACATAAATTTCAAAAAAATAAAGATCGTTGTTAGCCTCTGTTGACCATCAACTACATCATAAGTATTATCTGAAACTTTCTTAACAATCAAGGGCTGCAAACAGTACTTATAATCTCTGTTTTGTTTACTATGTGTATAGAGGTCTTCTAAAAGAGTTGTAACCTCATGTTCAGTCCAGCGATATCCCCTTTGATATGAAGGAACATTAAATTTTAATCCTTTTAGGTCTTCAATTCGTTTTTCAGAAACTACCATTTGATATCTCCTTTTCATCCAAAGGTTGTTATTAGAATTAACAAAATTATTATCTACAATTATAGCACTATTATAAATCAAAATATTGGAAAAAATGCAAAATACTTTCTATATAGAACAGGATAATGAAAAAAGCCACCATATGGTGACTTCATTCTTATCTATTTCTCCTCATCCCAACCAATCTTTTTCCTTGGCAATGCGGACGGCTTCTGTTCGATTGCCTGCATCGAGTTTGGTCAGGATGGCTGTCATGTAATTTCGGACGGTTCCATTTGAGAGAAAGAGGCTTTCTGCGATTTCTTGGTTGGTTGAACCTTGAGCCACCATGGCCAAGACTTCTTGTTCACGTTGACTGAGTGGATTATTGTCAAAGGCGACACCTTCGACAAGCTCTGGTGAGTACTCCTTTTGACCTGCTAGGACGGTATGGATGGTCGCCATGAGGTCACTGATGGAACGCTCTTTGAGCACGTAGGCATCCACCTGGGCTGCAAGGGCTCGTTTAAAATAGCCTTTTCGTTTGAAAGTAGTCACAATGACGACCTTTATTTCTCTTTGATTGGCTCGAATCCACTCAAGGACATCAAGGCCTGTCTTAACTGGCATTTCAATGTCTAAAACGGCTACGTCGACTTCTTCTTTTTCCAAGAGAGCAATGGCTTCTTGACCATCACTGGCCGCATGGACCTCTTCGACATCGTCTTCCAACATGAGGAGCTGGCAGAGGGCATCCCTCAACATTGACTGGTCTTCGGCAACTAATAATTTCATGCTTTTCCTCCCTCTTTCAAATGTACACGAATAATGGTTGGATGCGATTGAGACAGAATTTCCAAGTCTCCATCTACCAAACTGAGGCGCTCTCTGATACTGTGTAGTTCTTGTCCAGTGACTTCCTCAAAGCCACAACCATCATCCTCAAACTCAAGGACAATACCATGATCACGTCTTAGACGAATCTGACAGCTATCGGCCTGGCTATGTTTGATGACATTATTAGCCAGTTCACGAAGCACCATGGACAAGGTAGACTGACTAACGGGTGACAGGCTGTCTAAATCAAGGCTACTATCCACGGTCAGGACGATATCAGATAGGTCAAAGAGCCGCTCGAGTTCCAGTAACTCCTCGGCCACCGTTCGGTACTTGAGCTTATTGACAATCTCACGCACCTCGTACATGGAGTCTCGGCTAATCTGGTTCAATTCTTCCAGATTCTTTCTAGCAGCTTCATACTGCTCCTTGTCCATCTGTTTCAGAGCCAACTCAGTTTTGAGACTCATCATGGCAAAGGTATGCCCTAAGGTATCATGCAAATCACGACCGATACGATTGCGTTCATTTTCAGCGGACAGGATATTGATGGTCCGATTCTGCTCCGCAAGGGCTTCTTCCATCTTTCTCTCCTGACGCATACGGTTTTGAAAATAGTACATTCCCAAAGAAAAAAGAGTAATAGCCAGGGACATGAGGTGGGTGCTCAAATCGTCTGTCAGTAGGAATGATGATGACGTCAAAATCAAGAGTGTCACTAGAAAGGATAAGAATCGATAAGAAGATATGCTATCCTCAAATCGCCAAACGAGAAGGTTAACATTGAAAAAAACAAACCACATCATGCCACCCTGGAAGGTCACGGACATAAAGATAATGTAAGCTAGAGTGTAAAACCACAGAAAGGGAATCCACTTGCTATAAGCTTTTTTCAAATACACCATAAGGAGATAAGAGATGGTAAACAAACCTGTCAATAACAGGGTCCAAACTGGATAATATCCGCCAAAAACTCCTAAGATTGGGAAAACAAGGAAAATCAGACTAACAAAATAAGCGAAATCATTTTTCTGGTAAGTTCTAAACATGGTCACTTTCTCTGTAAGATTTGATAAAAAGGGCTAAGCCTGTAGTTATTGTAGCATAGACCAAGATAAAAATGAGCGATTTCCATGAAAATTCCCCTTTTTTTGCGAAATTGACTACTAACTGATTGATATGATAGATGGGTGTCCACTCCGAAATGTGCTGAACCCATTTTGGAAACATGGTTACTGGCATCCAAGAGCCACCGATAATAGCAAGACCAAGAAAGACTATATTTCCGACGATAGCCATGATTTGTTGAGACTTAATTTGGGCAAGGAGCAAGCCAAAGGATAGGAAGACTAGGCTTGACAAGAGTAAAAGAGCCCCTGAACCAAGCCAATGTGATAATGGCATCTTAACATCACGCACAAAAGCTCCCACACAGAAAGTCACTAGGATAGCAACCATAAAGTTCATAAGAACTCGAAAGATTTTAGAGAGGTAATAGGATTGAATACTGATTTTTGAATGTTCGATGTAAGTTAACCAGTGATCGGTTTGATCCTCTCTAAGCATGTAGGGGAAGGTAAAGAAACCAAAGCTGGACATAGAAAATCCAGTCATGGTCAACATATAGGACAAGATAAAATCTTTTTGTGACGCTGGGTCAGGACTCATTTCCATACCTGAATACAAGAGGAAGAATCCGACGGGCATTCCTATGGACATGATGAAGACTGGCCAACTGCGCCATGTTTTTATCCATTCGATTTTAAGTAGTGCTTTCATGACTTGTCCTCCCTTGTGCTATCAAATAGGCTATCTAAAAGTGTCTTGTTTTGAATTTCAATGTCAGAAATGCGACAGCCTTGAGCTTGTAAACTACTCCATACACTTTCAATATCTTTAGTCATAAAGGTGACAACATCACGTTTTTCAGTCACTTCATAAATGGCTGCCAGTTTGTCAAGACTTGGCGCAAAGCGACTTGCTAAGGTGACTTGCTTTTCCTTTTCCTCACTACGCATAGCATGTGGCGTAGTATCCCTGATGAGTTTTCCCTGATGAAGAACCAAAATGCGGTCAGCTGTGTGTTCGACTTCTTCGATATAGTGGGACGAATAGAGAATGGTCACACCTGACTTTTTCAAATCATTGATGATTTCCCAAAAGCGTTGGCGTGTCGTAGTGTCCATCCCTGCTGTCGGCTCATCTAAAAACAGAATGTCAGGCTTGCCAATAAGACAGAGAACAAAGGCAAGAAGACGTTTTTGTCCTCCTGAGAGTTTGTCCGCAAACTGCTGATACTGGTCATCTTTAAATCGTAAGAGTGCTTGAATTTCTTCTTTAGATAAGCCATTCTCAGAAATATCTTGGAAAAAAGCAATCAGTTCCTTGACTTTCAATTGCGAGGGAATGGTATTTTCTTGGAGAAGAACCGCAATTTGATCTTGCGCTTTCCCCTTTTTACCCTTGATAAAGACTTGACCGCTACTGGCTTTCTTATCACCAAGAATACAGGACATCAAGGTCGTTTTACCAGCACCATTTGGCCCAATTAAAGCAAGACAGTCGCCTTTTCCCACCTCAAAGCTAATATGGTCTAAAATCGTTTTTCCTTTGATTTTTTTGACAAGATTTGTTATTTGAAGGATTGCTTCACTCATGTTTGTGATTTCCTTTCTTTTGGTAGAAGGCTAGAAAAACATAACAAGCTGCAACAGATACTCCCATAACACTATAGAGAATATCACTGCTGCCATGAAGTAGGACATAAGCAAAGAGGATGGTCCAAATTGCTGCTAGAAGCATGATGCTTAGTATTTTCAATAGTTTCATGCTGGGCCTCCTAGTTTTTTAAATCATTTATGACAAGGTCGATAAAACTTTTAGCCATAGTGATGAGAATGTAGGCTGAGATAGACAAGCCAATAATCATGCCCAAATTTGAGAAGATAGCTTCAAAATTGCCTTTTTCAAAGATGTCAGTAAACATGCTAAGTCCAGCAAAGACAGTTCCGATGACAGCGTAGATAAGGTAAGATGTTTTGATTTTCATGAGATGACCTCTTTCGTTTTTTATTATTTCTAAGTTATGACTAAAGTATATCTTTTTGGTCATTCTCTTTTTAGCACCAGATGTCATGACATGACATGACATTTGTCATGTGACGTAAAGGCAAGAAAAAGAGCTGACCTTTCAGTCAACTCTAACTTAAGTTATAAGCAAAAGAAGGTTCATCCGTCATTTTGACACTACTCGTTTCTAGCCAAGAAATTATAATTTCAAGGCTAACATGTTAACCGTCATACCTGCTGCTGTTCCCAAAAGGTAGACGACATCTCCTTCTTTAACTAAGCCATGATCTAATGAGTAAGCTAAACCAAATGGAACAGATACAGAAACCATATTACCATAGTCGGTAACTATGTTAAGATATTGATCTTCAGCAATACCAAGTTTATCCATTACCAAAGATAAGGCGCGACTAGCTTGATGGGGAATGATGTAGTCCACATCCGCAAGAGCCAAGTGAGTTTTCTCTTGGAATTCTTGGAACATATCAGGAAGCTTATGCGCTGATAAAAGGAGAATTTTCTTGCCCTTCATATCAAACATAAAGTCCGTTTTTGACTTTTCTGAATATTTTTTAGGATGGTAAGAAGTCAAACCTCCACGGATTTCAGTATCATGAGCACCTTCTGACCAGGTATGTTGTAGACTTGCAATAACCCCTTTGTCTTGAGAACTTGCTTGGAAAATAAAGGCTGCTGCTCCATCACTAAAGAGTTCAAAACTTTCTTTTTGTTTCGGATTGAGACCCAGACTTCCGACCTCACTAGATACAATCAAGACACGATGGTATTCACCAGCTTCAATCAAGTAGGACATTATTGATAAAGCTGAGATAAAACTTGTACAAGTCGTATTGATATCCATGGCTGGGATGGCAAGTCCTTTTGCCACGCGCTCATGAATCAAGGCTGCAGTACAAGGAATAGGCTGCACACCAACTGCACTGGCTGAGACAAGACAATCAATGTCATTAATTTTCAAATTGGCATTTTCAAGAGCTCGTTGGATAGCCACTTCGGCCAAATCCAACTGTGTTTCTTCATCTTCTACAACACGATAACGTGTTTGATTTTTGAATTGTACGGTTTGTTTTGGAAGACAAACTCCATAACCTGCGATTTCAACATGTCTTTTTACTTCTGTCATTGTCATTCATCCTTTCATAAACGCTGAATACGTTTGAGTTTTCGACTGGTATCCCAATGATAATCGGAAAAATGGATTTCTGGAACCTTAAACTGCTTTTGCTGCGCCAAGAGTTGAAACTGAGCTGTGATAGCTTCTTCTACTTGCTCGTCTCGTTGGCTGAGACAGACTTCAACAATCTTCTCTGAATGTTGCTTGACTTGATAGTCTCCAACATTTTCCACAAAGAGAATACAACGCCTGATAAAATCAGGATAGATTGTCACCTGTTCTCCATCCTGACCTTCAAAGTAGAAAATATCATCGGAGCGACCTTCGACCTTGTCAATCCTTGTATAATGAGAACCACATGGACAAGGTTCAGGATTTTCAACCAAGATATCATTAAGTTTGTAACGGTAAACAGGTTGACTGCTTCGCTTGAAATCCGTTATCACTGGATAAAATCGATGCTCATCCAGATACTCTTTCTCTACAAAAATGATATCCTCATTGAGGTGAAGATATCCTGCAAAACAGGTGCAGGCTAGAAAACCTTCCGTCGCTTGATAAACCTGGTCAATAATGGGTAGCTTAAAAGCACTCGAGATGCGAATTCTATCACTATCCTCTAAAATTTCTGCTACAGAGACAATTTTTTTCGGTGAGATAGACAAGTCTCCTGCCTTAAGACGCTTGCTCAACTCTATCAGCATGGAAGCTGGTGCCACAACAATCGTCGGTTGATAATGATTAAGACGTTCAATATGTTCATCAGTATTTTTGAAAATATCGAAGTATTCTAATCGTATCAATGCCGTATTGATAGTCTGGTAGAGTTCATTATCTGCTCTCAGGAAAAAGGCAATTCGGTGGCCAAAAAGATGACCCTTGGGCAACATCTTAGCTAGAATAGCTGCCGCCCACATGCTCCGCTCTTTCTCAGTCGTGATGAAAAGGCCACGATGTCCCGATGTTCCTGAAGATAATCCAACAGCTACTTCACCTTTAAGTTCGGTGAAGTCACGAGTCTTTTCACTCTCGATAGCTAAGGCTAGAGCCTCATCGCGATCGATGCCTTGAGTGTTTAACTCGTTAAAATGCGTCATCATAAAGGTCTTATCCATATGGTCGAAGTCAGTAGGAACACCATTTTTGAAATAAGGAGACTCCCGTTTTAGAAAATCCATATAGTTAGATAATTGCTTTTTCTGATAAGCTTCTAAAGCTGCTCTCGTTTTGAAGTTGTGAAGCCATCTGGTTTGGATAAAGGTTTTAAGAAAGGTTATTTTTTTCATACAAGATACGCTCTATCCTTTCTACAGGGTCATGGCTAACTAGTACTTCCGTCCCATCTTTTAGGATATCCTCCAGTAACTCAGTACCCTTGATATAATCCGCCATATTATCCTGAACCAAGGACGGAATGAGGTGCATTTGTTTCGTATAAGGTAGCAAATCGACACCCCAGCACAAGTCCGCTGCGATAAAAAGATTATAATCTTGAATATAGAGACAAGCCTGACCCTTGGCATGGCCATCAACAGAGGCTACCAAGATACTTCCATCTCCAAATAAATCACAGGTCGGACAATAGGGAAAAGTTGAGTTTTGCTGATCAGCCTTGATTACTTTTACCTGTTTCTCAAAAGACGCTGGCAAAAATTCCTTAAAAATCAAATCCTTCAACTTAGGCTTCTGATAAACCTCATAAACCTCCTGAGTCAGAAGGAAGCTCGCATTAGGAAAGAAGCCAGCCCCTCCCAAATGGTCAGGATGCAGGTGGGAAAGCATAACATAAGTTATGTCATCAGGCCTAATCCCCTTCGCCTTCAACAAGTTTGAAATTTGATCCTTTTCTGTCATCTGCACCGGCGTTCCTATACGATACAAGCCATAGCGAAGCTTGGTCTTAATATCGTAGTGATAACCTGTATCATAAAGCAGATAGCCTTTATCTCTGTGTTTGATTAGAAAGACACCGGCTGGAAAGGTCATCTTTTTATTCTTGACTTTCTTGAACAAAAGACCAGTATAACTAGTACAATATCCCGCAGAAAAATAATCAATGCTTTCGATAATCTTGGACATATTGTTCAATCCCTTCTGAAATCGTTATTTTAGGCCGATATCCCAAGTCACACTCTGCCTTGCTAATATCTAAAGTCTGACTATAGCGCAGTAAATAATAGGTATAGCGTGTTAGGGCTGGCTCTCCTTTGAGCTTTAGTCTCTTATAAATACACTCCAAACTACTTGAAATAACAGACACAAGTGGAGCTGGAATTTTGCGATAGCGGATGGGATAGCCCAAACCTCTCAAGGTTTCTTCAATCAAGTTCCTAAATGCTCTGGGTTCTCCATTGGTAATATTATAAACCTCTCCAGCTGCTTGAGGAGTTTCCAAAGCCAGACGAATAGCCAAAGCAACATTTTCCACACAGGTCATATCCATCAGTTGGCGACCATCACCAATCAAAGGAATACCGATCTTCTGACTAAGATTAAGAACACGTGGCAAAATGCTGGTGTCTCCAATCCCAAAAAGTCCTCGAGGTCGCAATATGACACTAGACACATCAGGATAATCTTTAAATAGTTTTTCTGATGCCAATTTACTTCGAATGTAATTGTTAAGCCTATTTTCCTGAGGGGCATCGCTTTCTTTGATATCCAGCTGATCTCTAGGCGCTGCATAGATACTTGGAGACGACACATATACCAAGCGCTCGATTTTAGCCTTACGGCAAGCTTCAAGGACGTATTTAGTTCCTAAGACATTCGTTTGGTAAAAGTCTTCCCAAGGACCCCAGACTGTTGACAAAGCGCCGGCATGAACGACCATATCCATTTCCTGACAAGCCTTAGTCAAATCCTCTTGGTTAGTCAAATCTCCTTGAATAAAGGTCACAGAGGCATTTACCAGAGACTGGCCAATTGCACGATTACGACCAAAAGCTCGGACTTGATAACCATGCTCAACCAGTTCTTCCACAACATATTTGCCTAAAAAACCTGTAGCCCCCGTTACTAAAACTTTCTTCATTGTTTTTTCTCCTTGTCTGCCAGCAGGCGAGCTATTTCACCTTCCACTACTTCTGTAGGATGATATGATTTGGCAGCATGACTTAAAGCCTCTAACTCAGACCAATCTTTCTTAGCCAACAATGCCTCAAAAGCTTGCCCAATTGCCTTGTCATCCTCTCTTTTGGCAGTCAAAGCCACACCTGCCTCAAGTCCACGAATAGCATAGTCATACTGGTCATAATCGTGAGGAAGTATTAAGGATGGCTTTTTATTTATAATACATTGGAAAAAAATACCTGAACCACCGTGGTGAATGACATAATCCATCTGAGGAATGTATTCATTGTAGGGAAGATAAGAAACCACTGAAACATTATCCATTAATTTTTGGCATTGGAATTCTTGCCCTCCAAGACCTAAAGTTACAAAAAACTGGCACTCTGGATGAGACTTAGCTAACAGCTTCGTTTGGTAAATTAAATTGTCCTTTGCCCAATCCAATTGGGTCCCACAAGTCACAAAGACAATTTTACGATTTGCAAATGGCGACAAATCAAGAGGATAATCCTCACATCGCTCAACTGAACCTCCAGTAGGACCCACCCAGTGGTAATGTTCTGGGAACCCTTTCTTTATCTCCAACTCTTTCATTCCTATTCCTAAAATAGAATACGGTGAATAGATACTCTCTTGTCCCTTATGGTTGTACATTTTAAAACCATAACGCTTTAAACGATTTCGTAATAAAAAAGTGGCGGAACACTTCAAGAAACGAGTCAGTTTTCTGCCTAGCCATTGTTGAATCAATTGATTGCGATTCTTCGGACTTCCCATTCCTCCGAAGAAACAAGGAGGACCATCCGTCGTTTCAATAGCAAATTGTGTGGCCATTGTTGTTATCCACGGAATCCCCATTTGCTCTGCAACAAGTCCACCCGACAAACTGACATAATCGGCAATGACTAAATCAGGTCGGCTTACTTTCCATTCCGATAGTAATTGATCGGAAACAAGATTAATAATATCAAGACTAGCTGATAGTTGACGATAAGCAGAAAAAAGGCACAATTGCTCCTTATTATTAGCCACCCTTTCAAAGTCCATTTCATGACCTTCAAGAATAGTAACAACCTTAAAGCCTGCTGCCTCAGCTACTGCACGTTTCTGCTGTCCTGTGAATAAACGAATATCATAGCGAGGATTTTTTAATAAAGGCATTAGCAGATTCATGGTTGGATAAAGGTGCCCACTTAATGGAACGATGACCACGTCAATTTTTAGTTTTCCCATAACATTAGCATAGCAAATTTTTTTTGAAAGAACTACTCAAAACCAAATACTATCTAAACTCATTTTCTCTGAATAGATACACTTCTTCAGTAAGATTTTTCATCCATTAATCAATCAAAGCTTGCCACAAATACTTTAACATAGAACTTTTCAATATTTTTTAGCAAGAATCCCCTAACTTACCTCCATCATAACAAATATTCTTTCCAAAGGAATTAAGAGGTAGTTTTCTGTCTCAGTAAAATCTGATAAACTAGAGTTATGCAAACAACAGACTCATTTAGTAAGGCAATTATTTTGGGAGCTACAGGAGGAATTGGACGTCACCTAGCAACTGAACTGGCAAAACATCTTGATTTTCTGGTTCTAGTAGGCCGAAATCCAGACAAATTAGTCCAACTGCAAAAAGAATTAGCTGGAAGCAAGGCGCAACTGTCAATCCTAACATTAGATATGCTAGATCAAATGGCTTTAGAAGCTTTTGTAGATAACCTAGATGCAGATCTTCTCGTCAATTGTGCAGGGTTAGCTTATTTTTCCCAAGGTAACCATCTAGCCACAGAAAAGGAACAAGAGCTCTGGCAGGTAAACTACCATGCTCCAGTCCAGCTAATGAAATTGCTAGTGCAGAAAAATCGGAAAATCCAGCTAGTCCAACTTTCTTCACTGGCAGCTCTTTTTCCCCATCCCTATTTGGCCGCATACAGTGCCAGTAAGGCTGCTCTGCAAACTTACGTTCTAGCCCTCCATGAGGAACTAAAAAAAGCAGATTCTCAGGTCCGAATTGCACTTTACCTTCTTGGACCAGTCCAAACAGGTATTTTTCCTCCTAAACTAGTAGAAGCATTGGGAGGCAGTCGCTTGCAGATGAAGCCTGAGAAAGTCGCTCAGCAGTTGATTCGATTCATAGAAAGGGGTACTTCCTATGCTGTTATCGGCCTTCGCTATCGTTTGCTAGTTTTGCTAGGTCGTCTGCTTCCCCAAAGATGGATTATTCGTCTCCTTGCAAGGTATTTACGAAAGGGACTTATTAATAGATGAAATTTATATTTATATTTTTAGGCGTTGCTTATCTTCTCTTATTTCTCATCCGTTGGTTGCTGTCCTTCATTTATTATAAAAAAGGCCATTCTCATATTGCGGACTTCCCAGAAGAGCTTTTTACAGTGGTCCAACCCATCCTCTCTGGGGATCCTCGTTTAGCGAATGATTTGCGGGCTAATCTCCAGCAAACAGAATCAGTGGAGTTCTACTGGTTGATCGACCAGTCTGATACAGAAGCCCAGCGAGTAGCAGATCAGATTTGCCAAGATGCTTCCTTTGCCCAACGCATTCGAATCTTTCTCATTGAAGACGTCCCTCAGGGGATTAATCCCAAGAGCTACAAGATTGAGCAGGTTGTAGAGGAGCTGACCCGGCCTTATCTGATTGTTTTGGACGATGATAGTGTGATTGATTTTTCTAAAATGGGTGAGCTGACTACCTATCTAGGTCAAGAGGTCATTCTGACAGGTATTCCCTATAACCAAGAAAGAAGTAATTTCTGGTCCAAGCTGGTTGCAGCATTCGTTAATGGCAATTCTTTTATTACCTATTTTACCATGGCAGAAGTTGAGGCAAATCACTCCATCAACGGGATGTTTTATATCCTACCGGTAGAACTTGCAAAAGATCAGGGGCTCTTCACAGCGATTAAGGACTATCTATGTGATGATTTAGCTGTGGCCGATTTTTTAAGGAGTAAAGGAGTATCCATTATCCAAACGCGGGTTACCTGTAATGTTCGAACCACTATAAAAAACGCTAAGCAATACCTGCTCCAGATGAAGCGGTGGCTTCTCTTTAGCTCTATCTATCTCAAAGAACACCTAGACTGGAAGGTCTTTTGCCTCATAGGTTTACCGAGTTTTCTACCTCTTCCAGGTTTGATCTTAAGTCTTATTTTAGGTTGGCCTTATCTTCTTATAGCCTTAAGCTTACTGGTATTCAAGGCAGTTTGGATGCTCCTCTATCGACAAAGCATTCTAACCAATCGCTTACACTTAGATGAAGTCACCTACGAAGTGCTGAATGATCTCCTGCTTCCTTGGCTGTTTGTCTATGTTCTAATGACACCTCCTGTGATTAATTGGCGGGGGCGGAAGATTCGAGTGACGGATGGAAAGATTCGTTATGAGTAAGATGAAGTCCTATCTAGACCGTTTGTCTGCTTTGTCTCCTGATCAGACCATGCTAGACTCTGATCGCTTGGTTCTCTTTCTTAGTGGGAGCAGTGATATTACTTGTGCCGGGCTGACAGCTGGGCAACTAGACCTCCTCCATGCAATTTGTCCATCTGGCTATTCAGTGGTAGCCAGTAATTTTCCCTTCAATCAAGATTTTGAACATATAAAGTCTCCACAAGTATCCCTCTTGTCAGCTTCTGCATCCAATATCATCTACTATTGGCATACGATTTTGAACCTTCGTTTCCAAAAGTTGTTACAGGAGCACTTGTCTCCCTTGTTGGAAGCTCAGGAAGTAGTTCTTGTTTGTAAGAGTTCAGGTGTCAATATGCTGACCCAATGGTTGAATAATTTGGGTAATGAGATATCCCTTCCAAGATTTCGCATAATCGCACTTGGTCCTGTCTCCCAAAAACTCTTAAACAACAAAAAACTAGAGCTACTGGTCATCAAAGGAAAGAAAGATCCTTATTCACGTATTCTGGATCGCCATTCAGCGGATATTCAAGTGGATACGGATCATTATAACTATGAATACAGAGAAGATGTGAAAGGAATCATCTATGACTGGATTAGAAAAAGTGATAAAAATTGATGTGATAAGCGTTCCATTTAGTGGTCATTTATTTCCGACCTTGACACTGGTGAAACCCTTGTTAGAAGACCCTCGTTTTCAAATACGTGTCATTACAGGTTATCAAAAGAAGAAATTAGTTGAAAAAATTGGCTTTGACTGTGTTGCCTTATTTCCAGATCGTCCGACAGTGATGGAAGATATCGCCAATACCTCAAAGCAAGCAAAACCACATATTATGTACCAACAATTAATCGCAAATAGCAAACTAATTCCAGAAGTTATAGACGAAATCAAGCGAATTTGGGAGTCCGATGGAAAACCAGATTTGATTATTGCAGATTTCATTGCAGCTCCTGCTGGTATTTTAGCAGACCGTTTGGGAATTCCCTGGATTACGACCCTCCCAAGTCCAGTAGCTATTGAGAGTCGCACAACTACTCCTGCTTATTTAGGAGGTTGGAAACCCCATCAGGGAATCCTCTACAAATGTAGAGATGCACTGGGTAGACAGATTATTCGCATGGCAAAAAGAATTGGCTTTGCACTTGTTAAAAGAAATCTTAAAAATTTACAAGATTTCAAACTTTATAGAGAGGATGGTACAGAAACCATCTATTCTCCTTATTCAATTCTGGCTCTGGGAATAAAAGAGTTGGAGTTTAGAGATGATTTTCCATCCCATCTTAAGTGGGTTGGTTATCGCTGCCTTTCTTTTGACAAACTACCCAAGGAACAAGAACAGTATTTCACGACCTCTCAAAAACGCGTGTTAGTGACTTGTGGTACCCATTTAAAATGGGAAAAAGAAAGAATGGTGAAATTGGCCAAAATGCTAAGTCAAGAATATCCTGACTATCATTTTTATGTCACACTAGGTAACCCAAGTGGTTTGCAAAATCCGCCACATCATCTAAATAACAATCTTTTACTTTTTGATTATCTGCCCTACACAGACATTCTAGATAAAATGGACTTTGTGATACATCACGCTGGTTCCGGTATTCTAATGGGATGTATCGAACAAGGCATTCCTAGCCTTATTCTTCCTCAAGATTTTGATCAGTTTGACAACGCCTTACGAGCTGAGTTAGCCCAGGTAGGACTTGTCTCTCGAAAAAAGACAGATTCTGAAGTCTTAGATTTATTCCAAGCATTAATTTCTCAAAAAGATTGGCCTAAATTACACTCTCTAACTCAGATAAGCAAAGCCTATCAACCTACAGAAATACTTTATCAAGAGATTGAAAGACTCTTAAACATAGATAAATAATCTTATTAACAAAAACTTAGGTCCTCTCCTAAGTTTTTTTGTAAATTTTAGTCAATATAAAAAGCCAACCCAAGGTCAGCTTCTTACTGTCTAATATCGATCAGCGAGTTCGTAAAAAGTGCGGACGACACGTCCTTTATAATGCACTCTGACTTTCCGTAGCCAAAGGCTATCACCTTTTTCAAGAATATTAAAGTTAGACTGGCTGACGAAAAAGTTACGTTTAGTGTCACCAACTTTAACCACTAGGAAATGATTAGCCCTTGTTCTTGGTGCTTTGGCAATTCTCTTTCCAATAATGACGCCAACAACCTTAGTCCAATCTTCGTTATAATAGCCCATCTTGGTTAAGACAAAGAGGAGAAACCTATCCGTTACTATCCAAATACCAGCAGAAAGAGCTAGGGTGAAAAAGATAAATATTCCCATCACCAAGCTAAGACTACCACTCTCAAGCCCACTTTCAAACCAGAGATGCAAGCCTTTCTGATTTCCAAAATACAAGAGAGCTAGGAAAATACCTGTAAGGAGGAGAGCGAAGACTCTTTCACTATTTCTTAAAATAAAATCTTTCATGTCCTACTCCTTCTCTACCGTAGTGTAGCTTCCATTTTCACTCTTGATAGCAACATCTGATGACATGGCAACTGATAAAGTAATTGGACCACGGACTTGGCCGTCACTATCTCTAAGTTCCCAATTGCTACCGTCATTGCTTGTAGCAAGCCCTTTGTCTTCTTGACCATTTTCATAAACTGGCAAAACATAAACCTCTGTCACGCCTGGTAGTTCTTGATGCTGTCCTGTCGAGCTATCCTCAATCACAAAGGTTGAACTGGCCTGGCCGTAGACCACCTTTTTAGTGTCAGAAATGGGCTTGTCTGACTTTTTAGCTAAATCAGAAATAGCAGATGCTGCTTTATCCACCGTCCCCTGTGAGACCAGTTCATTTCCTGTAAGCCCTGTAATGACTTGTATCTTCTTGGGTTGCGATTTCAGCATTTCTCGGGTGAAAAAGCCATTGGCGAGGAAAAAGATACCACATACCATAATGAGAAAATAGACGACAATAATCTTTTGCCCTGTTCGGGTGGGCTCGGTCACTTCCGTCACTTGACGTATCGGACGTCCCTGCCAAACATCTTGCTTGTATTTTTTATCCAAGAGGTCACAAAGGTAGGCTTCCAACAGTGCGAAGTCAAGCTCCTTGGCTAACGTTTCAAGCCCTTCCAAGGTCTCATATTTCAGACCGCCTCTTTCGAGTATAGCTCCTATAGTCTTAGTCAAACGGTAGGCAAAATCCTGATCACCCAACCAGCCCGAATCAGAGCACTGATTGATATAACCTTTGAGTTTAGAAATAGTCAGAGGATTGCATAGAAAATACTCCTCAACAACTTGAAGAAAACTATCCTGATCCTTAATAGCTAAATCTTCTCTAAAAACAGAGTCCTCGCTAGTCCTTGAATAAGGCTCACTCTGATTGAACGTTTCATGAATATCAGATAAGGCTAACTCATCCAACTGTTCCTGTTCTTCCTCAGAGATCACCTGCTGAAACACATGTTCTGTCACTTGCTTGTCTTCGACTTCTTCAGTCGCAGAAGCCGTAAGCTCAAGTTCTTCAATACTATCTTGATTTTGACTAGACTTGCTAGAATCTGCAGCTTGTTTAAAGGAAGCTTCTAGCTGAGAGGCAGATACCAGACCAGCCACACTGCCATCAGCCTGTTTATGGCCTATGACGGCATCCATATCCTCATTTTCAGAATGCGATTTTTGCCAGGCAAGGGCCTCTTGATAAGCCTTTTGCAGGCGTTGGAAATTTTCAGGGTCATCCTCAGGGTGATAAACCTTACTTTGTTTGGCGTAGGCTCTCTTGATGTCCTTAAGATTATTGGTTGGTTGAATGCTCAAAATCGACCAAAAATTCATGCGTCACCTCCTATCTCCAGAAATTAGGGTCATCAGACCTATCAAAGGGTTCACCAGTCTCCTCATGGTCAGCTTCTTCTTGACGGAAAATATCCAAATCATCTAGTGACAAGATATTTTCAATGCTATCAAGATAAGCTTGGTAGCGTTTCACGATTTCTTTTCGCTTCTTGATATTGTTAATAGCCAACTGATAGCCTTTTTCAAAATCTTCCATTTGCCACAAAAAATGTAATTGCATCTTATAAGGCATTTCCATGACTAAACGATAGGCCCGCTCAGACTGCGTTTTAAAATCGGCCTCAAAGGACAATTGATCAGAGACAAGCTTAATATTTTCCAGATGCTCACTCTTATCGACTTCTTCGATTTTACTTTGACTACCGATACGATACGTTTTAGTCTCGCCTGTTGACCCCAGTTTAACCTCTATATAGAGCATGGAATTAATATCGTAAGTAAAGGTGGTCTCAAAAAATTCTGTCTTAGTCGCAGTTCCAGGAACATCGATAATAAACTCATCCAAAAAGAGATTTGCCTCAGGGTCGAGTGATTCTCCCTGATAAATCATAAAGCGACACTGTTTCTGTCCCCGACTGGCATAATAATATTTACTTGCAGAGGTCGGAAGGACAGACAGCTTATTAATGACCTTTGAAAAGATATTTTTATCAAAGTCAGAGTCATAGGCACTGATTCCCAATGAGAAAGGACAAATATCTGTAATCACCAAATCTTTGACCTTCTCCTGACGCTCTTTGACCGCCAAGTAAGTCCCCAAACCACGCGCAACCAACTCATCCATATCCTTCAGACGCTTAATAGGAAGATTGAGCAGATTCGTGATATAAGATTGAACCAAAGGCATCATGCTAGACCCACCGACCAAGATAAAAGCATCCAACTCATGAGCCCTGTAGCCACTATCACTCACTGCCCTACCAATGACTTTCTTAACACGATCAAGAACAGGTTGGATAATGGACTTAAGCTCAGCTTGAGTGTATTGTTTCATGTAATATTGGTCATCGTAGGTCAAGGAGACTGCAGCCACTTTTTCTTTTTGTAGCTTGAGTTTGCAACGTTCTGCGGACAAGAGGAGACTAGATTTTTGCTTCGTATCTAACTTTTCCAAATCAATTCCTTGCGACTGACAAAAATCTTCAGCAATAGCCTTATCAAAGTCACTACCTCCCAAGAAGTTATCCCCTGCAATGGAAACAATTGAAATCACATTATCAAAGCAATCAACCACAGAGACATCAAGTGTCCCTCCTCCAAAGTCAAAGACGATGAAAGACTCGTCCTTACCAATCTTATGACAAGCAATAGCTGCCGCAGAAGGCTCGTTAATCAAACGTTCCACTTTAATCCCCAATCGTTGTCCGATAGCCTTGGTCGCAGAGCGTTGCTTTTCATTAAAATAAGCCGGCACACTAATAAGTATCTCATCTACCTTTTCACCTAAGTAACTCTCCGCATCTGCTACTAATTGTTTAACCACCAAAGTTGACAAATCCGTTGCCGAAAAAGCTTCCCCATCAAGGTAAAATATTTCATTGGTTCCCATTGAACGCTTAAAGAGTTGGGCCGTATTCTCAGGGTCAGTCACTAAGCGTTCCTTCGCAATTTTTCCAACCGTCAAAACATCATCCGACACATGGACCACGCTAGGCGTCAAATAGTCGCCAAAACCATTTGGAATCAGCTCAACCTCACCTTCACGATAGGTAACCGCTAGACTATTCGTCGTTCCCAAATCAATACCAATTGTTGCCATAACATTCTCCTAAACTGCTTTTGTCCTTCCATTATAACATAGTCAAAAATGTCCTTTTGCAAGAATTAAATAAACTATTTCAAATGAACCATGAATTAAGAAGGCCTGCATATAATGACATCACATTCTTTTTGAGAACAAAGTAAGTTTAACTGAGACTTTCCGCTATGATCCCCCCTAAGAACTTAAACTTCAGAGGTTCAGAAATATCGAGACCTTATGCTCTAAGCTTAGGTATGGAACTTCCTTGACGTTCGCTGACGTCCATCATCACCTAAGGACAGTCTCGAAAAAGATTCTTTATTAAAAAATAAAAGCCAACCCAAGGTCAGCTTTTCATTATATTATTAATTATTTTTTGAATGGTTCTTCCACCATGATGAGAGGATGGAACCTGAGATATTGTGCCAAATACTAAAGATAGTCGATGGAATCGCAGCTTGTGGTACGAAATATTTCATGGCAAGGGTTGCTCCAAGACTTGAGTCTTGCATCCCCACTTCGAAGGTAATGGCTTTTTGTTGTGGTTCTTCCAAACCAAGGATTTTTGAAAATCCAAAACCAAGGGCATAACCACAAAGGTTATGGAGCATAACGACTGGAATGACAAGGGCTGTCGCTGCTGTGAAAATATTAGCATGGTTGGCAGAAACAACTGCTCCAACGATCAAGAGGATGGCAGCTTGTGAAATCAAGGGCATAATCTTGATGATGGCATCGATTTTCTTACCAAAGATTGAGTGAACAAGCACACCCAAGATGATAGGGACAACCACGATACGCAAGGTACTAAGGAAGAGGCTTTGAGCAGGGACACTCACGTACTGACCAGCCAAGAATGACAAGAGGGTTGGAATCATGAGTGGTGCCAAGAGAGTTGAGAGGGTTTCAATAGAGACATCCAAGGCAACATCCCCACCTGAAAGGAAGGCCATGACACTAGATGAAGTCCCACTTGGACAAGACCCAACAAGGATAACCCCTGCTGCTGTCGCACCCTTAAGATGGAAAATCATACAAAGTAACCAAGCCAAACCAGGCATGATGACATAGTGGGCAACAGTCCCAAGGACAACTGGAATTGGACGCTTAGCAATACGTTTAAAATCTTCAGTAGTTAAGGTAAGTCCCATACCAAAGAGAATCAAACCAAGTAGATAAGCCGTATTGGGAATGACCCAACTACTAGTTGCGGGAAGGGCATAGTTAAAGGCAGCCCAGAGGATAACAGCTACAGTAAACCATTTGCTGAGCCATTTACTAAAAGATACAAGTGACTCCATAATGAAACCTTCTTTCTATTTTCACAGAATAGTATAGCACTTTCATTTTGGATTACAAGGTAAATTTCGAATTTTCTGAAATTAATTTCAAAAAATAAACCCTCACACTTAAGATGTGAGGATTTTGTGATTTATATAAACGTTAAGCCTTGTCTTGCGACTTTTCTTCAAACTGTTGAGCCCGTTCTTCTCCCCACCACAGTGGTAACAATTCTCCCAAAGTGATGGTTTGACGTGTTTCGTAGTCAACCATAAACTCTAAATGACGATTGTCGGGATGGAGTTCCATTAAAAATTCTCGACAAGCTCCACAAGGCATGCCAGATGGTCCACCATGAGGTGGCTGGTCACGAAAGGTGATAATACGCTTGACCTTAGTCTGACCAGTTTCTTGATACATATTGAAAAGGGCAGCCCTTTCGGCACATAGATGGAAAACACCACACGTCCCTTCCATACAAAAGCCTGTGAAAATTTGCCCATCTTCAGCCTCAACGGCAGCCACAACGTGCCTAGCATAGACAAAGTCTGAGACTTCCTGTAGCTGATACAAAGCTTTTGCCTTTTCATACATCTTCTGCCAAATATCCATTATTTCTCTTTTAACCTCGATCACTTTCTCTATGCGACTTGATAAAGAGTGCAAGCCCTGTTGCTACTACAGTATAAGCCAAAATAAACAAAAGTGATTTCCATGAAAATGTCCCATCCTTTGCAAAATTAACGACCAATTCATTGACATGATAGACAGGTGTCCACTCAGAGATGCTCTGAACCCACTTAGGGAACATGGAAATAGGAACCCATGAACCACTCACTATAGGCAAGACAAGGTAAATAATATTTGCCACAAGAGACATGAATTGTTGAGATTTAATCTGAGCGATAAGTAAACCAAAAGCTAGAAAGAGCAGACCGGACAAAAGTAAGAGAGCACCTGACCCTACCCATCTAAAGAATGGCATCTCTACATCTCGGAAAAAGGCACCTACACAAAAGGTCACAATGATGGCAACCATAAAGTTTAGAAGCACACGAAAGATTTTAGAAAGATAATAAGCTGCAATACTAACCTTTGAGTGCTCGATATAGGTCAACCAGTGTTCAATTCGGTCCTCTTGCAACATATAGGGAAAGGTAAACAAACCAAAACTAGACATGGAGAAGCCAGTCATGGTCAGCATATAAGACAGCAAAAACTCTTTTTGAGCTTCTGGAGTAGGTGCTGAGAAGATACTAGAAAAAAGGAGGAAAAATCCGACAGGTATCCCGATTCCCATGATAAAGACTGGCCAACTTCGCCACGTTTTAATCCATTCAATTTTTAGTAATGCTTTCATGCCTTGTCCTCCCTTGTTGAATCAAATAGGCTATCCAAGAGTGTTTTATTTTGAATTTCAATATCAGAGATTCCACAACCCGAACCTTCAAGACTTTGCCATACCTTATCGATATCTTTGGTCATGAAGCTAATGACATCTCTCTTCTCAGTAATCTCATAGATGTCTGGCAGTCCGTGAACAATGCTAACAAAGCTACTTGGCAGAGTAACCTGCTTCTCTTTCTCTTCGTGTCGCATAGCGTATGGCGTGGTATCTCTGATAAGTTTCCCTTGATGGAGGACTAAGATACGGTCAGCTGTGTGTTCCACTTCTTCGATATAGTGAGAGGAATAGAGGATAGTTGTTCCAGCTTTTTTCAAATCATTGACAATCTCCCAGAAACGCTGACGAGTAGAGGTATCCATACCCGCTGTCGGTTCATCCAAAAAGAGGATTTTAGGTTTATCAATCAAACAAAGGACAAAAGCCAAAAGACGTTTTTGCCCACCTGAGAGTTTGTCCGCAAACTGCTGGTACTGGTCTTCCTTAAATTGCAGGAGTTCCTGAACCTCTTGATTGGTCAAGGGATTATCAGAAATAGATTGGAAGAAGGCAATCAACTCACTGACTTTCAAACTATTTGGAATGGTATTTTCCTGAAGGAGAACCGCAATTTTATTTTTGGCCTTACCTGCCTTACCATCAATAAGGACCTGACCACTGCTCGGTTTTTTATCACCAAGAATACAGGACATCAAGACAGTCTTACCTGCCCCATTAGCTCCAATCAAGGCGACACAATCCCCCTGATTTATCTCAAAACTAATATTCTCTAAAATGGTCTTTCCCTTGATGCGTTTTCCAAGGGATGTGACTTGAATAACCGTTTCACTCATACCTGTGATTTCCTTTCTTTTGTATAGGAACCATGCTAATTGACAATAGAGCTGATATCATTGGACTCCCTTAATACTCCACTTCCAACTCCGTACAGAAGAGACTTCCGCTCAGATGAAGTCTCGTTTCAACTTGCTCTAAATCAGATTCAAAACGATCCACCTTTACAGATGATAGGGGATGTGAGATTCCAGTGGTGTCCATGACACAACCATGAGGAAGTCGAATATGAACTTCACCAAACTTAGCATCAAGATGAACTGCTACCTTACTTGATGCAAAGCTAGCTTGACTCAAATCCAGCCACAGCTCACCGAAAGCCATATTCATATCAACCGTTTCGACTTCTTGAGAATAGATGCGATACCTATCCTCAGCCATATATGTCTTAACAGAAATATGTGGTCCTTCTTGGTCGTTCTTATTGACCTTATAGTCTTTAGTGAGACTCTTCTTTTGACTACGGCCATAGAGCAACTCTAAAGCCAAACCTATTAGAAAGATACCGCTAAAGAGATTCCACTGTGCAAAATCGAGGTCTAACAAGTCATGAACATAGGGTGATAAGAAGGCCAAACCAAGAAAAATAAGAAGAGGTCGCCTATTCAAGATACCAAAACAAAAGAAAGCCACGAAGAAGACCAGATTATAGTTGACCATGATCCAAAAATCTGGAATAAAGGCACTAGCGATAAAACAAGCTGCTAGTAAAAGTAACAAGAAGGACCGAAGATTAAATCGTTCCATAAGAAAACTCCTTTCTAAAGAAATGATTGCAATTTTCCAATTATTTTCACTATCAGTATAGCACTATTTGTAAACGTATTCAATATTATATTAAAAGGATTTGCAAGAAAAAAAGAGCTTTTGCTCTTTCATTATTTTCAATGTTTGATAGTTACCTGTCCAAAGGATACAGATCCTGTTAGAGAAACTGTAGTGCTTGATAACTCTCGCTCTCCTAGACTATCATAGCCTTTCACTCCTGCTAGGCTTGTATGAAGCCCGTGTGTATCCACTTGCCAATCCTTAGGTACTCGAATGATAACCTGAGAAAAATTTGCCTGAACAACAATCTGAGGTCGGTCCGTCATAAACTGCGCCTGACGCAAATCCAAGGTCAAACGTCCAAAATCGGCATTGGCATAAACAGTTTCGAGATTTTGTGAAGTCACCACCTGAACAGACTCTGAAAATAAGGTCTTAGCAAATACCTCTCGTTCATGTTCTTTAGACACCTTGTAAGAAAAGTTCTTCTTATAACTTGGCTTGCTCAAACGGTCCACCGCAATTCCCAAGATAAGAATTCCTACAAAGAGAGTCCATTCTGAATAGTCCAATCTAAAGAGGTCATGGATATAGGTCGATAGAAAAGCCATCCCCAAGAAAAAGAGAAATTTCCCCTTAGATTGCCAGCTCAAAAGCACAAAAAGCAAGGCTAAAATCAATTTATAATTAAAGGCCAAATACAAATCTGGAATAAAAGCTGTTGCGATAAAATAGGCAGCAATGATAAGTAAGGTAATAACACCTGAATTAAAGCGTTTCATAACAGTTCCTTTCTAAATCCTATCCTTGAGTTTTTCCACAAAAAGGTAGGCTGCTGGACAGAAAAGCGTATTTTTGATAGTCAGATGATTAATCTGATAGATTTTCTTACGATCCGTGTGAGGAAAGGCTGCACAAGCCTTGGGGCGGACATCATAGATGTCACAGAGATTATCAGGTCCCAAAAATGGACAAGGCATAGACTTGAAGACCTTGTCACCATCCTCATCTACTTGCAAGTACATCTCCTCGAATGCAGGTAACTTCATGCGAAAATGCTTGGCAATACGAGTAATGTCCTGCTCTGTGAAGTCTGGGCCTAGTGTCTTACAACAATTGGCACACTGGACACAATCAATCTCCTGAAAGACTTCATTGTGTACCTGCTGAACAATCTTATCTAAATTTTTAGGGGCTTTCTTCTTGAGCTGTGCTAGAAATTTACGGTGCTCCCCCTGCTTTTGACGTGCCAATTCCTCGTAACGTTTGACATCAATAGTCTGTGACATGTGTTTTCTCCGATAATTTATAATTCTGTCATCTATTATAGCATAAAAGAAATAGAGCCTAGCTTGAACTAGACTCTATGTCAATTACATCGATACGATTCGACGATAGGAACGAGACGTTAGGGCAAAAACCAAGACATAGGCTAGGAAGAAGACCCCACAAACAATGATAGTGACCACTAACATAAGACTTGGGTTGAAAACCCCAATAATACGCACAATCAAACTGAGCATATGATAGGCAAAGGCCAAGTGAATAAAGGCAAAAATCAAAGGGAGGAAGAAGACCGTAAGAACTTGCTTACGAATGGTTTGCTTGACTTGAAGGTCGTCCAACCCAATCTTTTGAAGAATAACAAAACGCTCACGATCCTCATAACCTTCAGAAATCTGTTTATAGTAAATTACAAGAACTGTGCCCAGCATAAAGATGATGGATAAAAAGATACCAATAAATAAGGTTCCACCAACAAAGCCATTTAGCATCCCTTCTGTATCATATTGGCTATTAGCAGTGAGGTAAGACTGAGAGACACCAGTAGTTTGTCCAGCTAACTGTTGTGTTTCTTTATCTGTCATTTGGTCTAGCAAATCTGAATTTTTCTTGGCATCATGTGTAGGATCTTTGACGTTAACACCAACATAGGTAGCTTGAGTGGTTGCTGTTCCTTTGACACTTTCTTTAAAATCATCCATATCAGGAACAACAAGATAGTTATACTCAGAAACTATGATTGTAAAGATATTGGGTACTTTACCCTTAATAAAGTCATTAATGTCATCCTGAATCTGGTAGGTTTGACCATTGAAAGACAAACTCTTTTGATCCTTTAATATTTTATTTTTAGTAAATAAACCAACTTGGTTTGAAGCCAAATTGAGGTCTTTACCTGTCAATTGTTTATAAGTAGCTTGTGAGAAGACAAGAAAAATTGATTTTGGCAAAACTTTTCTTTCATTCTCAGGAAAGATGGTTAGCTTATTTTTTTCTTGTTCTTTGATACCAAAGTAGAGGTAAGTTACTTCTGCTTTTTCATTTACCTGATTTCCCGACTGTGCTAAGAAATCATCCATAATCTTCTCTGTGCTTGTTAAATCTACATTCGTCCCTGTAACTGAGTAATCATGTGGAGCAACACTCGCTATATAGTCTTTTTTTCCAGCATAGATACTTGCAGCTCCTACAAGCGTCACCAAAACCATACTTGAGAGGATAGCAATAGTCGCCAGACCAACTGCATTTTTCTTCATCCGAAAGACAAGGTTGGAAATGGAAATCATATTATTAGGCTTGTAATAGTAGCTTTTCTTCTTTTTCAAGAGTTGCAGAACGACTGTTGTCCCGGCATTGAAGAGAAGATAAGTTCCTAGAATAACCAGTAAAACAGCAAGGAAAAAACTCATAATAGCCGTTACTGGATCCTTAACAGAGAGAGCAAGGTAGTAACCATACCCCATAGCCCCAAGCCCCAAAAAGGTTTGAATAACTAGGAAACGTCCCTTTTTTTCACCCTTAAGGCCATCTTTAGTTAATTGTAAAGGATTAAGCCGTAGCAATCGGAAACCATTTATCAAAACCAACAAACTAAAAATACAAGCAAAGATGACAAGAACAATAGGAATTGTCATTACTTGAAAGGTCGAAACCAAACCAGTACTTTCACCGATAAGCCTTTGAAGAAAAGCATAAATGAGTTTATCGAATAGTGCCCCAACACCAATACCTAGAAGCAGAGTCACAAAACCCAAAATCACCGTTTCTTTTAGAATCATACTAAAGAGATGACGTTTCTCTAAGCCTAGCACACTATAGAGACCAAGCTCCTTTGAACGATTTTTCATGACAAAGCTGTTGGCATAAAGAACAATAATTCCAGAAGATAGGGCGACAATTCCAAGTCCCATACCCAAAACCGCCTTGATAGAATCTGCCCCAGTTAAGTCATCCAGATGTGGATTAAGCGTTAAAGATGTAAAAATATAGGTAATGGTAATAGTCAGAATTGTTGCTAAAGCATATGGATAATAAAGCTTACGATTTTTTATGAGATTGGACAAAGCCAGTCTATTGGTCAGAAGAAACATATTAGTTCACCTCACTTGCCATTACTGTAAGTGTATCGGAAATTTCTTGGAACATTTGATGTTCAGACTTATCACCTTTGAAGATTTGATTATATAGAATACCATCCTTAATGAATAGAACACGCTGTGCACGACTGGCAGCCGCTGTCGAGTGAGTTACCATAAGAATGGTCTGACCACTGGCATTGATCGCATCAAAGACATCCAAGAGAGCTGCTGAAGATTTGGAATCCAGGGCACCTGTTGGCTCGTCTGCTAAGAGGATTTCTGGTTTAGTGATGATTGCACGCGCAACCGCAACCCTTTGCTTTTGTCCACCTGAAATTTCATAAGGGTACTTCTCTAGCAAGGAATGAATTCCCAATTGACGACTGATAGCTTCTACTTGTGTCATCATTTGCTTAAGTGGGCGTCGAGAAAGGACCAAAGGTAGTAAGATATTATCTTTAACAGATAGGGTATCCAAAAGGTTAAAATCTTGGAAAACAAACCCTAATTTTTCACGACGAAAACTGGAAGCATCCTTATTTTTGATGGTTGCTGTGTCCATACCATTAAGATAGACACGCCCTGCTGTTGGTTTATCAAGCATGGCAAGGATGTTGAGCAAGGTCGATTTTCCTGAGCCGGATTCACCCATGATTGCAACATAGTCACCCTTTTCAACTGTAAAATGGATATCTTTAAGGGCTTCAACCTGATTTCCTTTGAAACGTGTTTTATAGATTTTTTTAACATGTTGAACATCTAGTAACGCCATAATAAGCTCCTTTATTTAATAGATTTGGAAGAGATTTTAGGAACCTCTTACTTAACTTCTGATACCATTTTATAGAAAAAGCAAGGTCTCAACCATAACCCTTGCTTTCATTTGTGGTCATATTTCTTACACTTTTGTAAGTTATTAATCAATAGCTAACTTCTGCTTTTGAAAATGAATGGAGACTGTGGTTCCTTGGCCTACTTGGGAGCTAATACTAATATCATGTCCAAGCTGATCAGCAATTTTCTTAGAAAGATAGAGACCTAACCCAGAGGACTGCTGAGTCAGTCGACCATTGTAACCTGAAAAGCCACGCTCAAAAACCCGTAGAATATCACTATTTTTAATACCAATCCCAGAATCTTTAAGATGAAGCCCGTTATCTTTGAAGTAAATTTCAATACCACCGCTTTTTGTGTACTTCAAACTATTTGACAAGACCTGCTCTATGATAACCAAGAGCCATTTTTCATCTGAAACGACCTTAACATCTAAGTCATGTAGATTAATAGTCAATCCTTTTTGAATAAAGAAAAGACTATGTTTTCTAACAACTTCTTTAACCAAGGGTTCTAATGTAACCTGCCTCAACTGCAAATCATCATGAAAATTCTCTAAACGCAAATACTGCAAAACCAAATTGGTGTAAGAATCAATCTTGAATACCTCTTGCTCCAAGAGAGCCCTCGTTTTACTATCTGTAACATCCCCTAACAATAATTGACTGGCTGCTATTGGCGTCTTGATTTGATGCACCCAAAGGGTATAGTAGTCCATCAAATCTGTATAGCGCTTGCGCTCCTCCTCAGTCTGAACCATTTGACTCTCCTTAGCATTTTCCAAGGCCTGAGCTAGATAAAACTCTAAAGGACTTGATGGTGTCATTTTCTCATAGAGATAGGCTAAGTTATAAGACTGATAAGAGGTAACCAAGTCCCAAATAACTATGATGACAGCCACAAATGTCAGTATGGTCAAGGCATAATGAAGAATGTCTGCTGCCTCTTCAAATAAAAAGGCAAACAAAACCAAGATGATTCCATTAAAAATAAACAAAAGATAGAAAGGTAGACGAGACCTAATCTGATATTTGACAAATTGACGCTTATCCATCATGACGCAACCCGTAACCGACACCTTTCTTGGTTCCAATAAAGTCCTTCAAACCAACTGCCTCTAACTTCTTACGTAAACGTGCCACATTGACAGACAGGGTATTATCATCAATAAAGAAGTCACTGTTCCAAAGCTCCTTCATGAGGTCTTCCCGACTAACGATATTTCCAGCATGGTCGAAGAGAACTTGTAAAATCTGAAACTCGTTCTTGGTCAAAGAAACGACTTCTCCCTGATAAACCAGATCCATAGCCTTAAGATTCAGAATCACACCCATATATTCCAAAAGACTCTGATCCTTTCCAAACTCATAAGATCGGCGCAAAAGCCCTTGAATTTTTGCCAAGAGAACATTTTGGTCAAAGGGTTTAGTCACAAAGTCGTCCCCACCCATATTGATTGCCATAACGATATCCATGGCCTGATCTCTGGAAGACAAGAACATAATAGGCACCTTGGAGACCTTACGAATTTCCTGACACCAATGATAACCATTAAATAGAGGTAAACCAATGTCCATAAGAACCAAGTGGGGCTCTACTTTTACAAAAATAGATAATACTTCCATGAAATCTTCAACAAGAACAACTTCGTAACCCCACTGTTCTAGCATTTTTTTGACTTGTTGACGGATAACCTCGTCGTCCTCCACTAATAAAATCTTATGCATAACTCTACCTCTTTCATTTCCCACTATTATAACAGAAATGCTATAAGAAACGACCATTCTCAGCAAATCTTACAATAATGTTAGATTGAATTTTCCAACTTTTAAAATAGTGCGTTTTCATAGGAAAAATCCTTTGAGTCTTCAAAGAAAATATAGTATTATAATAGAGTTGATGTTGGTTTATCATCAACCAACGACAGCTTCATCGAACAATGAGAAGATTACTTATTTATGTCACGAATTGGCGTGACGTTTCTACAAGGTGCCGTAACACCTAACAATAAGTAAGTCATAAAGTCATCAAAAGATTTTACCGTCTTTTTGTGATTTTAAAGGCTTGCTTTGCAGGCCTTTTTCTGTTATTCGATTGGTTTGATCTTTGTCAGAGTCTCAATGGAATCTGAGAAAATCAAAATACACTTTAGTTTTATTTTTTATAGGAGGTAATATGAAATTACTGGAAGACCGCATTCTCAAAGATGGGAATGTCCTTGGGGAGAACATCCTCAAAGTTGACTCTTTCCTTACTCACCAAGTGGACTTTGATCTCATGCGTGAGATTGGAAAGGTCTTTGCTGAAAAGTTCAAGGATGCAGGCATCACCAAGGTGGTGACTATCGAGGCATCTGGTATTGCTCCAGCCCTCTATGCTGCTGAGGCTTTGGATGTCCCTATGATCTTTGCTAAGAAGGCTAAAAATATCACCATGAATGAAGGGATCCTCACTGCTGAGGTTTACTCCTTCACTAAGCAGGTGACTAGCACTGTCTCTATCGCAAGCAAGTTCCTCACTCCTGAAGATAAGGTTCTCATCGTTGATGACTTCCTAGCTAACGGCCAAGCTGCCAAAGGCTTGATTCAAATCATCGAAGAAGCTGGCGCACACGTCGAAGCGGTCGGTATCGTTATTGAGAAATCTTTCCAAGATGGTCGTGCCCTTCTGGAAGAAGCTGGCTACCCAGTTGTTTCACTTGCTCGTTTGGATCGTTTTGAAAATGGTCAGGTCGTATTTAAGGAGGCAGACATCTAATGCAAAACAAAGAGAAACATTCGCAGGCGGCGGTCCTAGGACTGCAACACCTACTTGCCATGTACTCGGGATCAATCCTGGTTCCAATCATGATTGCTGGAGCCTTAGGGTATTCAGCTCATGAATTAACCTACTTGATTTCAACCGACATTTTCATGTGTGGTGTAGCAACCTTCCTCCAACTTCAACTTAATAAATACTTCGGTATCGGTCTTCCAGTTGTTCTTGGGGTTGCCTTCCAGTCAGTAGCACCACTTATTATGATTGGTGAGAAACACGGTAGCGGTGCTATGTTTGGTGCCCTTATCGTTTCAGGGATTTATGTTATCCTCGTTTCTGGCGTCTTTTCAAAAGTGGCCAATCTCTTCCCTTCTATCGTTACGGGATCTGTCATCACTACTATTGGTTTGACCCTCATCCCTGTGGCTATCGGAAATATGGGAAATAATGCTGATAAGCCTACTGGTCAAAGCCTCTTCCTTGCAGCTATCACCATTCTCATCATCCTTTTGATTAATATTTTCACTAAAGGATTTATCAAATCCATCTCAATCTTGATTGGTTTGGTTGTCGGTACTGCCATCGCAGCAAGCATGGGCTTGGTTGACTTTTCACCAGTGGCTGCGGCACCTATTGTCCACGTGCCAACACCATTCTACTTCGGGGTACCTAAGTTTGAGTTGTCATCAATCATCATGATGTGTATTATCGCTACAGTGTCTATGGTTGAATCAACTGGAGTTTACTTGGCCCTCTCTGATATTACCAAAGAACCACTCGATAGCACTCGCCTTCGTAACGGTTACCGCGCTGAAGGTTTGGCTGTTCTCCTTGGTGGACTCTTCAACACCTTCCCATACACTGGTTTTTCACAAAACGTTGGTCTTGTGAAATTGTCAGGTATCAAGACTCGCTTGCCAATCTACTATGCAGCTGGTTTCCTTGTTCTTCTTGGACTCCTTCCTAAGTTTGGTGCCTTGGCTCAAATCATCCCAAGCCCAGTCCTTGGTGGCGCTATGCTTGTTATGTTCGGTTTTGTTTCTATCCAAGGGATGCAAATCTTGGCACGTGTTGATTTCGCCAACAACGAACACAACTTCTTGATTGCTGCGGTATCAATCGCTGCAGGGGTTGGTCTTAACGGCAGCAACCTCTTCAACAGCCTACCAAATGCTTTCCAAATGTTCTTCTCAAACGGTATCGTCGTTGCAAGCTTGCTTGCCATCGTCCTCAATGCCATTTTGAACCATAACAAAAAAGAAAAATAACACAAGAACACCTGAGTCGCTTGACTTAGGTGTTTTGTCATGCAATAAAACAGATTGAATCCAAGTCATATCTATAGTACAATGAAAATATAAATGTTTGAAAAATTAATTTAGAAAGGAAAACAGAATGCACGAAACACATTCTCTCCGTGAGCGATTCCTTGTTTTCTTCAAGATTTTTGTGCCCATACTGATTTATCAATTTGCCAACTTTTCGGCAGCCTTTGTGGACACTACCATGACTGGTCAATACGATACCCTGCACTTGGCGGGGGTAGCCATGGCAACGAGTTTATGGAGTCCTTTTTTCACCTTTTTAACAGGTATCGTCTCTGCCTTGGTTCCTATTATCGGACACCATCTAGGGGCAGGTCGCAAGGACCGAGTGGCACCTGATTTCTATCAATTTCTTTATATGGCCTTGGGCCTATCACTTATCCTTTTTGCCCTCGTTTTTCTGGGGGCTCCCTTGGTTTTGAATCATTTAGGATTAGAACCTTTGGTCAGAAAGGTAGCCCTTGGTTATTTACGCTTTTTGAGTCTTGGTATTATTCCCCTCCTACTCTTTAGCGTGGTTCGCTCCTTCCTTGATGCGCTTGGACTCACACGCCTTTCCATGTATCTCATGCTTCTGCTCCTACCTCTCAATGGTTTCTTCAATTTCCTCCTCATCTATGGCATTGCTGGTTTACCAGAGTTAGGGGGAGCTGGAGCTGGGCTTGGAACTTCATTGGCTTACTGGGCCCTTCTCCTTATTTCCATCTCGGTTATCAGAAAGCATAAAAAGATTAAGCCCTACCACATTGAAAAGATTCAACCCCTTGATAAAGCAGCTCTGCTTGACGCCCTTAAACTAGGTCTCCCTATTGGTGGAACGGTCTTTGCGGAAGTCGCCATCTTCTCTGGTGTTGGTCTGGTTATGTCTAAGTATCCGTCACTAGTGATTGCTAGTCACCAAGCAGCCATGAATTTCTCAAATCTCATGTACGCCTTCCCTCTCAGCATTTCCAGTGCCATGGCTATCATTATTTCCTACGAATTTGGGGCTAAACGCATGAATGCGGTCAAGAGCTACAGCAAGCTGGGACGATTGACAGCCCTAGGATTTTCTATCTTTACCTTGATTTTCCTCTATTTCTTGCGCTATGATTTAGCAGAACTCTACGGCCATGAACCTGAGTTTTTGAGAATGACGGCCGTTTTCATGACCTATAGCCTCTTCTTTCAAGTGGCGGATGTCTTTGCGGCTCCACTTCAAGGAATTCTGCGTGGCTATAAGGACACCAAAGTCCCTTTCTATCTCGGTGTCTTGTCATACTGGGGCATGACTTTCCCTGTTGGCTACCTTCTTGAAAAAGTCGCTGGACTGGGTCCATATAGTTACTGGATTGGCCTGATTGCCAGTCTTATCGTCAGTGGACTTTGTTACCAATGGCGCCTAAATAGAATCGTCAAACGCTACGAATCACAACTTTGATATCCCTGAAGCAGTCTTGTCAGACTGCTTTTTCTATACTCAAATCTCGATAATACAGAAAAAAAACTCCTGCATATTGAAAACAGATAGACTGTTATCAATACACAGAAAGCTTCTTTTGATGAGTGATTAATTATATTCAGATTTTCCTGACCTATTACCAAACTGGATGCATTAATGAAAACATAGATGTTTAATATTGAAAAAAGTATCACAGAGACCAGCTGGATCAACTAGGGCACCATAAATCATGACTAAACCACAGAGAGCTAGGAAATGATAAAAATAAACTACCTTCTCCCCTGTTTTAGGAAGTAAAAGAAAAGACCAGAACCACAAGACACAAATGGCTATTAATATGATTAGTTTATTCATCCATTCCATAATAATCTCCGTCACAAAGGTTTCGCACAATAAAATAGTCCTTAGGACTATCTGAATGTTATCACAAAATCTAACAAGCGCTGTCATTACTTCTTAAGGAAATATCTTAGTATTCTCTTGCTAGTCTTGTTTTGGTAAGTTAAGACATATAAAATCATATTGGGAGGTTGGGAAGACTCATTATTACGTAAAGTACAATAATGTTTACAGACGCCAAAACCAGCAAAAGCCAAGGAGAAGGACACATTTACACTTGTCAGATTTCTCACTATTATAGTGTACTATTTTTTTATTTGAAACGTAAAACAATTTTGCCTAAATTGTTAAAAAATGTAATGAAAGGTCACTTTTTTGTCCTGAATGGTTAGGTTACATATCATGTTAGGTTTAAAAGGCTTTCATCTTATTTACATCTTCTTCTGTCATGAAAAAAGAGGTTAGAACCAAGGGGAACCAACCTCTTTTTAGTAAGTAATATCATTCCTTCAGAATACCTAATCAATCCACTTGATCAAGCAAGTAAGCATAGCCCTCTTTTGCCATGTCAGCTTTAGGAACAAATCGCGTTGCTACACCATTGATACAGTAGCGTAAACCACCTCTATCACTTGGCCCATCTGGAAAGACATGACCTAGATGAGAATCACCCACACGACTACGTACCTCAATACGATCCATATTGTGCGAATGATCTTCCTTATAGTTGGCTACCTCTGGGCTTATAGGGCGAGAGAAACTTGGCCAACCACAGGCCGAATCAAACTTGTCCTTGGACGAAAAGAGTGGCTCACCAGTCGCCACATCAACATAAATCCCAGGCTCAAACTGATTCCAAAGCGGACTCGTAAAGGCCCGTTCTGTTCCATTCTCCTGAGTCACAGCGTAGGCTTCTGGACTCAAACTTTCCTTAAGCTCCTGCTGATTTGGCTTGTGATAAGCACTAGCATCAATGACAGGACTAGCTGCCTGATTGACATTGATATGACAGTAGCCATTAGGATTTTTCTTGAGATAATCTTGATGATAATCCTCAGCAGGAATAAAGTGTTGGAGGGGCAACAATTCAACCGCCAAAGACTGACCGTATTGCTCAGTCATTTCTTGGAAAACTTGCTCGATAATCGATAAATCATTTGTATCCGTGTAGTAGACACCCGTACGGTACTGAGTTCCCACATCATTGCCCTGTTTGTTTTTACTCAGAGGATTGATGATACGGAAGTAATGTAGCAAAATCTCACGCAAGGACACCTTGCTAGCATCATAGGTCACCTGAACCGTTTCAGCGTGACCCGTCTGACCGATAAGCTCATAGCGAGTCGTCTCGCTACGGCCATTGGCATAACCCGAAACCGCATCAAGCACACCAGGCACACGTGAAAAATACTCCTCAACACCCCAGAAACAGCCACCAGCAAGATAAATCATATGATTATTTAGATTTGACATTTTTAACACTCCCTTCAATAGATACTTTCATCTCCACGCCTTAAGTGTAACGCTTTTGAGAAGATTTCGCACTTATAGTGACTTGAGGGAGAAAAAATCCCATCACATTGTGATAGGATTTTATGTTTATTCCATTTCGAAGCTTTCGCTCTTAATCTTATCTGGTAAGACGAGAGACAAGAGAATACACAAGATGGCTGGTATCAACCATGGCAATGATGCTCCTGACAATGGTAGGAAGTTAATAAGGGCATTTAGTCCTGCAAGCTTGAACTGGCTGCCAAGCACGCTAAGCAAGGCAATCAGCGTTACTACCGCAACTGTAACCTGCATACCAGGTTTAGACAAGGCCACGAACTTGTTGGCAATCACAATCATGACAATCGTAATCGTGATTGGGTAGAGAATCAAAAGCACTGGCACTGAGAAAGCAATGATATTGTTAAGTCCCAAGTTGGCAATCGCAAACCCAATCAAGGTAAAGAGAATGGCGTAAGCCTTGTAGGATACTTTCGGAAATGCCTTGTGGAAGAATTCTCCTGTCGCAACGATAAGTCCTGCAGTTGTTGTGAAACAAGTCACTGTCACCATGATAGCTAGGAAAATCTGAGCAGCTGGTCCAAAGATAGCTTGTGTGGCTTGTGACAAGACGCTAGCACCAATATTGGCATCTTTTGGTAGGCCTGCCACTTGGAGTGGGAAATGATTGCCCAAAAAGGCTAGTCCCAAATACAAAGCACCAAAGAGAAGCGTCACTACAAAACCAACGACCCAAATGGTAGAGATATACTCTTTCTTAGATTTAAAGCCTAGTTGGTTGAGAGTGACTACTGCCACTACACTGAAGGCCACAGAAGCTAAGGCATCCAAGGTGTTGTAGCCTTCCAAGAATCCCTTACCAAATGCAGAAGCTTGATAAGCTTGGCTAGCTACCTGAGGACTGTGAGCACCGTATTTAAGTGCTCCTGCCACAATAACCATAACAATCATAATAGCAAAGACAGGTGTTAAGATACGTCCAATACTATCTAGAATTTTAGATGGGTTCATGGCAATCCAAAGTGCTAAAGCAAAGTAGATTACGGTAAAGACAAAGAGCCAAAGGCTGGTATGTCCACTGCCAATCAAAGGCGAGAAGCCAATCGAAAAGGCTGCTGCTGCCGTTCTAGGAATGGCAAAGAAAGGACCAATAGACAGATAAAGGACTGCCAAATAGACTAGGGCAAACTTAGGCGAGATTTTTTGTGAAATCTCATGAATGTACCCCTTAGGATTTAGGGTCCCAATCACCAGCGTTAGGATGGCAATACCAATACCTGATAGGACAAACCCTGCAATCGCAGGCCAAAAATGACCTCCAGATTCAAAGCCTAGCTGAGGCGGAAAGGTCAGATTTCCGGCTCCAAAGAACATACCAAACAACAATAAAGCTGTAAGGCCTCCTTTTTTTAACATAAGTTTCTCCGATCTAAGACAAACAAGATATCATCTCAAAAAAGATAACTTGTTTATTACTATTTTAGTCAACTTACTTAGTATGACATGATTAGTTTGGAACTTCAAGCTATTCAGACTTATTAGGAAAGGTTTTTAAAATTGCAAATTTTCTGTATCATTGTACGAAAAAACTAGACAAGATTCTTATCTCGTCTAGTTTGATAGTTTAATTAAGGATGACTAACAATCAATTCAAGCTCTCCCTGAATTTCCCAAGCTTGAACATCGCTTGGTAGAATGAAGTGGCTTCCTTTTGCAATTGGATATTCTTGACCATCAACAAGGAGACTTCCTTGACCGTCAAGTACACTAAACAAACTGTAATCTGCAGTCTTTTCAAAATAAGCCTTACCTGAAATCTCCCATTTATAAACGGCGAAGAAATCACTTGCTACTAAAAGCGTTGATTTGAGGTCATCTACTTTTGTTGTGACTGGGCGACTGTTGGCAGGTTCACCAATATTTAGGACATCGATAGATTTTTCCAGATGGAGCTCACGCAGGTTGCCCTGGTCATCCTTACGGTCAAAGTCATACACACGGTAGGTTGTGTCACTTGACTGTTGGGTTTCAAGAACTAAGATACCTGCACCAATAGCATGCATGGTACCACTTGGCACATAGAAGAAATCACCTGCTTTAACTGGAACCTTAGTCAAAAGATTTTCCCAATCCTTACTTTCAATTTGCTGACGCAGTTCTTCTTTTGATTTGGCATTGTGGCCATAAATAATTTCAGCACCTGGTTCAGCAGCAATGATATACCAACACTCTGTTTTACCAAGTTCACCTTCATGTTCAAGTCCATAAGCATCATCTGGATGGACCTGAACTGAAAGCCAATCATTGGCATCCAAAATCTTAGTTAAAAGTGGAAAAACAGGTTCCTGACGATTTCCAAACAATTCACGATGCTCTGCATAAAGAACATCTAAAGTTTGACCGGCATAGCGACCATTTTTAATAGTAGAAACACCATTTGGGTGTGCGGAAATAGCCCAGTACTCTCCTACATGGTCGCTTGGAATGTCGTAGCCAAAGACATCACGCAAATGCGTGCCACCCCAAATCTTCTCCTGCATAACAGATTGTAAAAATAATGGTTCAGACATAAAAACTCCTTATATAAGAATGAATAGACTCAAAATCTATGTCTTAACATAGATGATTACTCACATCATGATAAATGAATCAGTTCCACTTTAAAGCGGATGTTCCAAAAATCACCTATAGCCAGTAAGCTCCATCATCAGCAAATCACAAACAGACTTTGACGAGTAATTACCTCAATTATAAGCATAATTTGTGAAAATATCAACAGAGTCCTTAAAGAAATCATAAGATTTTGGCTTAATGGCTGCAAGTCATTTCAATAGCAAATTTCCTTTAAGAATCCTACTCATTCCTTCATTTTTCGGATAGATTGATTGAATTTAAAGACTTTTTAACCTATAATGTTATTGATATTATGAAAGGAAATCTCTCAATGAAATTCTATTCCTATGACTATGTGCTAAGTCAGATTAGCCAACAAAACTGGGTTATGGTTGCCATTACTGCAGGACTTATTTTAGTGACCGGTGTATTTGCTTTTAAAGCCTTCAAAGAACGCCATGATACTAAGTTTCGTGAACTCTCTATTATTTCTATTTTAACCTTAGTTGCCGTGGTTCTAATTGCTATCAGTAATTTCCAAAGCAATCAATCTAACAACGACCAATTTAGAGCATCTCTTCACTTTATCGAGGTTGTGTCTAAAAATCTTGACGTTGATAAGAGCAAGGTTTATGTCAATACTTCTACTACTACAGATGGCGCTATCCTCAAAGTTGGAAACAAGTACTATCGTGCCATCTCAGGTTCAGAACCTGACAGCTACTTGCTAGAACAAATAAAACTTTACAAGTCTGATGTTGAACTCGTGGAGGTTAAAAAATGACATCTTTTTATCTTACTGTTGCAATTAAACTAGCTTTGGGGCTTATTTCACTCGTCTTTGTTATCAATTTAACAGGTAAAGGAAACCTAGCACCTAGCTCAGCTACTGACCAAGTACAGAACTTTGTTCTTGGTGCAATCCTCGGTGGTACAATTTATAGTAGTACCGTTTCAATCCTCCAATATATCGTGATTTTGATTATTTGGACGATTTTGATTTTACTTCTAAAATGGCTAATTACCAATATTCTCTTTATCAAACATTTGATTGACGGTAAACCAACTGTCATCATCAAACATGGTCAACTAGATCCTGAAGCTTGTCGCTCTAAAGGACTTTCAGCCTCTGATGTCGCTTTAAAATTACGTTCCCAAGGAATTTTTCAACTTAAAGAGGTTAAACGTGCAGTTATTGAACAGAACGGCCAATTGATTGTGGTTCGTGCGGGTGATGAAAATCCGAAATACCCAATCGTTACTGATGGGGTCATTCAAACAGAAATTCTTGATACTATTGGTAAAACGGAGGATTGGTTAAATGAAGAGCTTCAAAAAATGGGATATGACAACATTTCAGATATCTTCATCGCTGAATATGATAAAGGAAAGATTAATGTTGTCACTTATTAAACAAAATACTTGCATTACCGTTTAATATTGTCTACAATGGTCTCATCATAAAAAGGAGGTTCTATCATGGGAATCGAAGATAAATTGAATCAAGCTAAAGGTGCTCTTAAAGAGGGTGCTGGTAAACTGACTGGCGACAAAAAGACTGAAATTGAAGGTGCTGTTGAAAAAGTTGTAGCAAAAGCAAAAGACGGTCTCGAAGATGTTAAAGAAGGCATTGAAGGTGCTGTTGAAGGCCTTAAAAATAGCTTTAAAAAATAAGACAAAAAAGAAGTTTTCAAGCCATTTGGCAAGAGAACTTCTTTTTATATGTTTTCTAAACTGAAATTACTTACGAGAATGCTTGCTTCCTTTAAGTGCAAATGATGTTGTCATAAGTACAGCTCCTAATGCACCTAATCCCAAGCTACTCACATCACCAGTATCTGGTAACGTTGATTGGTTTGCTTGGCTACTTTGTGAACTTTTAGCAGACTGATTAGCCTTAGAGCTTGTATGTTGTTTCTGAGCAAAATTAGTTTGTACAACTGAGCTAACATTTTCCTTTTGACTTAAGACTGACTGACCTTTTGATGCTTCAGAAGTTTGATTTTGAGTAGGAATCTTATTCAACTTCTCAGCAGTCTCTTGATTTTGTTGTTGGGTGCTACTTGTCTTATCTGTCCTTGCCTGTGCGGGCTGTACTTCTGCTGACTGATTTGCAACTGCTACTTCAGACATCAATGATGTTACTTCAGGGTCTGAAGCATTAGTCCTTGATGAGCCTTGAGCTGATGGGCTTGTGCTACTTGCTGTCGTAGAAGTTGTGCTACTCACATTTGGAGACGTTGAGTTACTTGTTTGACTTGCAAAGTTTGGTGGAGTTGGACGTCCTGTATTAGACGTCTGACTTGTTGAAGTCGTACTACTTGTGCTTGTTGTATTTTCAGAACTTGTCGAATCTGATTGCCCCCAAGGTGTGTTAACGCTTCCGGTATTGGTAGAGCTACCACCATAGCTAGTCGGTCCACCGTAGCCTCCAAAGTTATCAGGCACTGAGCCATTTCCAAAGCCACCGCCTGGGAACCCACTCATGCCACCAACACCAGGACCATTGTTTGTGCCTTCTTCAGTAGCTGTTGCAGTGGCACTTGAACCACTTGAGGTCGTGATGGTATAGGTTTCACCCGAAGTTAGGCTCTCAGTACTAAAGACCACATTTCCGAATGAAGAGGTTGCTTTCGTTGTTGCAACAACATTTCCAGAGCTATCAGTGACTGTGATGGTATCCCCTGCACTTCCAGAGATGTTAGCCATAATGTAAGATTGGCTTGAACCTGTTGTAAAGGCTTGAGCCATTCCTTGGTTACCAATAGCCCATACAGTACCGCCCGAGATAATACCTGTTCCATCGTAGTCGATAGCAGCATTATCTGCACTCGTCTGAGCGACATAGAGGGAACCACTTTTCACTGTCACATTGCCGTTACTGTCAATACCATCACCATCTGCCAAGATAGTTACCGTTGCACCGTCAATATTGATGCCCACTTCATTTTCCAAGTCAGAAGTCGAATTGGTTAAGCTTGAAGTATCAGCGCTGTCTTTGGTCGTCCACTCAGTGGCGTTAATACCGTCATCACCAGCAGTGATATCAACGGTTCCACCTGTCAAATTGATATAACGCCCTTCAAGGCCTTCGTCACCTGCCACGACTGTTACTTTAGAGTTACCCTCAACAGTCAATTCATCCGTAACCGTAATACCTTTGTCAGTTGCATTAATGGTTACCGTTGAGTCGGTAATCGTCAAATCACCACTGTTCACATCTGTTTCGTCTTCGACCTGAATACCGTCATCAGTTGCCGTGATGTTGACTGTGGCATTTTTAATGGTAACAGCTGTCGTCGCATTGATACCGTCTTTAGCCTCTGACGTCAAATCAAGCGTTACTGAATCAACAGTCACACTATCAGCCTTGATGGCGTGCTTTTCAGTACTTGAAAGGGTAAGGGTGCTTCCAGTACCACTCGTGATTGTTAAGGCACCAGCGGCTTCAATCGCATTAGCAGACGTCGAAGAAATAGAACTGTCTGAAAGGACATTAACAGTCAATTCTGCTGAAGAATTGGAAGTAATAGACGAATCCGTTAAGGTCACACCATCCAAGTAGATCGTCACCGGATCTGTCACACTACCCGCCACAATAATGGTATAACTTGAACCATTTCCAGTTAAAGTATATGAACCTGATTGATTAATGGTAACGGTAGTACCATCAACTGTTACTGTGCTACTATCACTCGTTACAACAGTTGTCCCATTAAAGGTAATCGTGGTCGTCGTGCTTTCTGAATCAGTGCCGTTAGACTCAGTTGTTGCCTCAGAAGCAGTATCAGAAGAATTGTTAGTTAGAACAGAAGCCGTTTCTGAGGCAGTCGCTTCAGTGGTATTTGTGTTTGTATTAGTGCTAGTGTTTTCTTCTGTAGTGGTCGTTGCTGTATCTGAAGTCTCTTCAGTTGTAGTTTCTGAAGAATTTGTGGTTGAAGTTGTATCAGTTTCTGAACTGTCAGATGCTTCACTACTTGTCGTCGTATCAGTGCTTTCCTCTGTTGTACTTGTTGCTGAAGAATCTGTATCAGATGTCGTAGTTGTGGTACTTGTATCTGTAGCTGTGCTTGTTTCAGTAGTTTCTGATGTATTGTCGGTCTGAATACTTTCTTCAATCAAATCGGCAGTGGTTTCACCCGTCGTAACCGTTGATAGTGTTGAATCAGTGTTCGTCTCATCGGCTGAAGCCTTATTTTCATTTAGGACGACCGAGCTACCAAAAATTAAGCTAGCTACTAGGACTGATCCTGCTGTTTTCCATTTTGATGATTTTTTAATTGAATAACGCTCTTGTGTTTGTTTTGTATCTTTGTATGTCATATGTTGGACCTCTTTCTTACTTTTGAGATTCCTCTATTAAACACAAGAAACCTAAGACAAGACTTAAAGAAAGGTTAATCTTTCCTTAAAGTAAAAACGTCCCCAAGATATTGGGAACTTTCAATCTCTAGGATAAACTACTCTAAATTCTTCTAAAACAACTAGACTGTCCTGACTAAAATGTAATCCAACCTCTTCCAACCAATTGCTAAAGAGATTCTCATGAATCTCTTGCCAATAGGTTAGCCCACGGTCTCCTTCACCTTCCTTGTAAGCATGGTCTTTAGAAACCTCTTTAAATGGGACGACCTCAACTTTAGTCGTTTCAATAATACAGATAGCATTCTCCTTACTATCAAGAATGACGCTCAGTTCATTTTCCTTGGGCAATGGTTCATTCCCCACTGCATACAAGTCAAAAGCTGAACTGGTTGCTGTCTTTTGCCCCATCAATACGAGTTCTGCCAAATAATCTGCTTCCACGCCAAAGGCCCAGGCATCAATCTTATCACCGATTGTCTGATTTAAAATCTTATAGGCTTGCCACATCTGGTCTGATTTCATCAATCTACTCCTGCTTTTACTTTACTTCCATTATATCAAAAAACGCTAGATCATCAGACCTAACGTTTTCATCTTAATACTTAGAATGTTTGTAACCGTAAAAGGCATAGATAGCTGACCCAATTAGCACTACCAAACCAAAGGCTAACCATGTCTGCCAACTGTACTGACTCATAAAGGAGAGGCAGACTTTAATTGAAATAATGGGCAAGACAGGAACAAATGGAACCTTAAACTCATCCTTCTGTGGCAAGCCCTTGTCCTTACGAAGAATAATGAGGGCAATAGCCAAGAGGACCAAGTAAGCCAAGGTCGCAATGTTAACCAAGGATGCCATATTTGCCAAAGAGAAGATACCTGCTGAGATAGCTGACAAAACGCCTGTCAAAAGCGTCGCATGATGTGGAACCTTATTAGTCTTTGAAACCTTTTGGAAGGTTTGAGGAAGGAAACCATCACGCGCCAGGCTATAAACCATACGGCTAAGGGCATAGGCCATTGAAATACATACCGTAATCAAGGTCATAATAGCAACCACTGATACATAGTTGGCCGCCCAAGAAATACCGATATAGCGAAGGGCATAAGCCACGGCATCATCAACATTCAACTTGGTATAGTGAACCACTCCTGTCAAGACCAGCGAAACCACTGCATAAAGTGAAGCTACGATAATCAAGGCAAGAACGATACCTCGGGGAACGTTCTTTTGCGGCTCTTTAATCTCGTCTACTGTCATAGAGATAGACTCGAAACCAAGGAAACCAAAGAACATGAGAGAGGCACCCGCCATAATTCCTGTCTTTCCTCCATAAATTTGCCCAAAGCCAAATGGTGCAAAATCTGCCCAGTTGCTAGGATTCAAATGGAAGAGACCCACTAAGATAAAGACTGCTAAGGCTGAAAATTTGAGTACTACCAAGAGGGAGTTCAAACGTAAAGCCTGTTTAGAATTCATGAGAAGAAGAGCCGTCACCAAGACCAATACCAAGACTGGCAAGAGGTCTATGTAAGTGCCTTGACTGGGATTGAAAGGTCCACTGATAGCTTGAGGCAACTTAAGACCAAAGCTAGCCAGTAGCCCCTTGAGGTAGGCACCCCAACCAGAGGCAACACTGGATACAGCATTCATAAAGACAATCATGGTCAACCAGCCACCCATCCAGGCAGGATACTCCCCCCAGACAGCATAGAGATAACCATAAACACCACCAGCCGATGGGTAACGTGAGGCAAACTCAGCAAAGAAAATAGCTGACATCCCAACACACACGGCTGAAATCAAGACCGAAATAATCAGGGCAGGACCAGCTAGAGTCGATGCCGCGGTACCAGTAATTGTAAAGATTCCTGTCCCAACCATGGCACCGATTCCCAGAAGGACTACATCCCTAAGGGTCAGATGTCGTTTCATCTCAGTCTGAGCGAGACCTACATCCTTTTTACGAAAAATACTCATTTTTATACTCCATTTTTTGCGAAATACCGAACTATTATACCATATTTCTTGGCCTAAAAGGACCTCTTTCTGTATTTTTATACTTTTATTGTTGAATGCTATGCCAAAAATGGGGACTCCCAGTGGTTGCTTTTTAATTTTACATACATCTCTATCAAAAGAAACTTGCTAAAGTGGTTCTTTAGCATTCATTTTGTTTCTAAAATCCTTATCTCGAAAGAATTTTCAATTTTTAGAAAAAAACATGAAAATCTTATGAATGCGTTTGATTCTTCTAATGAAAGATGTTAGAATGGGGTCATTAAAAAGGAAAAGGGGAACTTTTATGGAAAATAAAGTTCATTTTAAACTTCATAAAGTGAAAAAACAATGGGTTACCATTGCCGTATCTGGTTTGGCACTTGGTGCCTCATTGATTGGAGTTGGTGTCTCTGCCGACGAACAAGCTGCGAATCAAGTCACCTCATCAAGCACACCTGAGAGCGTCAGACAAAATCCTGATTTTGTCGTCACAGAAACAACTGTAGATACGACAAAAGCTGATCAAGTCGCAACCAATAATGCAGCTGATACAACTGCTACTGTTACAACGGAAAAGCAGCCAGTCCTTAAAGAAGATCAAGCAAGTAGCACTTACAATTTGGCTAGTGGCGAAACGAGAACTGCTACTTCAACTTCAGAAACAGCTAGCACAGTCACTGAAGTAAACAGTCAAGCACCAGAATCTGTTGAAACTACTGTCGTTTCTGGCGGTCAATTCAAGAGTGATGCTGAAGGCAACTGGTACTACCTTAAAGACGGGAAAAATCTGACAGGTGCCCAAAACGTTGACCATTTCGACCTTTATTTCCACGAGGATGGAAAGCAAGCCAAAGGTGAGATTATCACTGAAAATGGACAATCTTTCTACTATGACAAAGCCAATGGACGTAAGGTAACCAATACCTCTATCAACATCGATGGTCAAGCCTACAATGCTGATGCCCAAGGTCGTTTGACAGCAGTTCTCCCTGAAACGAACAAACGCAACCAGTTTATCGAAGATAATAACCACAACTGGTATTACCTCGGCAAAGATGGCAAACCCGTCACTGGTGCTCAGACCATTGATACATTTAACCTCTACTTCCACGAAGACGGTCGACAAGCTAAAAACGAAATCGTTACTATTAATGGTGATAGCTACTATTTCGATAAAGACAATGGACGTCGTGTGACAGGTCGCCAATATCTTGATTATGCAAACCATAAATACTTTGGTTACTACTACTTCGATAAAGATGGCAAGATGGTAAAAGATGACTTTGTTACCGAGAATGGTAATCTTTACTACTTTGATGCTACTGGTAATCAACCTGATTCTGTCTTTGTCTCAGATAAATCGGGTAACTGGTACTACTTCGACAATTACAAGGCAACTAAAGGCTTCTCAGCCCCATTTGGTTTCCAAACCGAATTCCTAGACCGTAGCCAATCCGACTATAAGACAAGCGTTCAAAACCTAAACGGACAACAGTATTACTTTGATCCTAAGACTGGTATTATGGTAACCAATCGTTATGTTTCTGATGATAAAGGGAATTGGTATTACTTTGGTAAAGATGGTAAAGCGCTTCACGGTTTTCAAACGGTGGACGGAAACCTTCACTACTTCAATAATAGTGGACAACAAGTCAAAGGGAACTTCCTTTACTACGATAACGATATCTACTATCTAGATAAAGATAATGGAAATCCAGTAACTAACCAATTCGTTAATAGAGATAACTCTTGGTACTACTTCGGATCTGATGGTAAAGCCGTGTCTGGTTTCCAAACCATTAACGGTCAGAACCTTTATTTCCACGAATATGGTGTCCAAGCCAAGGGACAACTGGTTACCATTGACGGCAAAACCTACTACTTCGATCCAAATACAGGTGACAAGTGGGTTAATCGCTCACTTACCTTAAACGGTACGGTCTATAACTTTGATAGCAATGGTGTGGCGACTCTTAAAACTGCTCAAACCTCAAATCGAAACCAATTTGTTCAAGGTAGCGATCAAGAATGGTACTACTATGATGCTAATGGTAAAAAGGTCACTGGTTTCCAAACCATTAACAAGGACCTCTACTACTTTAACGATAAGGGCCAACAAGTCCGAGGTGCTTTCTTTACCCTAGGTGATAACCAGTATTTCGCTAACAGCGAAACTGGTGCTGTTCTTCGCAACGCCTTTTATCATGATACATCCACTGACCATTACGGTGACTTCTCTGAAACTATCTACTACGCAGGAAGTGATGGTGCCTTCAAGACAGGTTGGTTTGAAGTTGATGGCAACCGTTACTATGGTAGCGACTATTCTGATAATGATGCCATTAAAGGAAGTCTCTACACAGGAGTCGTCAACTCTCAGCTCTTTAGTCCAGATGGAAAACTCTTGACAAACGGTCTCTATCCTGAATTCAAGCGTACTGGTGAAAATGATTATGAACTTAAAGGCGTCTATATCACAGATGCTGATGGTAAAATCAAAGAAGGTCCTTATCAATATGATGGCAAGATTCTTGGATCAAAATATAGTAGTGTTCGCCAATCCCAATGGTCAACTTTTGACGAATGGGACATTCTGAATGGGCACCTCTACCATTTCGACTCAACACCTATGACCTTCACAGCACCAAATGGCCAAAAAGTAACCACAAACGTTGCCATTGCAACAACTAACAAGGCCCTTACATATCGCGGTGTAACCTTTAATTTTGATGCCAAGGGTATTGATGTGACAAAAGAAAAAGCCATCCACTTTGACCAATTGAAGACGGATCCTAGCGGTACAAGTTATCTCTATGAAAATGGCCAAAAAGTCACTGGTTTGAAGACCTTTGATGGCGTCAGTTACTATTTCTATGACGATGGCCACCAAGCTAAAGGTACTGAGGTCGCAATCAACAATAATATTTACCAATTTGACCAACTGACTGGTATCATGACACGCAACGCCTTTTCAAAATCATATAATTACGAAGGTTCTCCACGCTTCCCATACTACCCAACACGCTACTATGGTAACGACGGAGCTGCTCTTACTGGTTGGCAAACCATCGACGGCAAGGACTACTACTTCCGAGCTAGCGGAAACCTTGAAACAGGACGTTTTGTCATTGGGGAAAGAGCTTATAATGCTGATGACAATGGCGTAGTTACTGACCGCAAGGGTGAACCTGCCTACCGTAATCGTATCGTCTACGATAAAGGCGATAACTACTATTACAATGACAAAGGTGAGAAAGTGACCGGCTTCCAAGAAGTTGATGGCAAGGTCCTCTACTTCGACGCCGAAGGCAAACAAGTCCTAGGACGCTTTGTCACAGTTGATAATTACACCTACTATTTCGACCCTAAAACAGGAGAAAAATACACTAACCGCTCTGTCCTCATCGACGGTAAACTCTATACCTTCGATAAAGATGGACATGTGGTGTCTTAAGATGAGATGAAACCGAGACGAAAGTCTTGGTTTTTTTATGGGAGTTAAGTACCATATAAACTAACATTACATTTAGGAAACTAAAAATAGGCTGAGAAATGACCTCAGCCTATTTTATTTATACAAGAATTATATACTCTAATTATAACTTATCAATGATGAATCAAATCATATATTCCAAATCATAACTAGCATCAGAAAGAATACGTGCCAAAAATTGTTGTGTACGTTTTTCTTTTGGTCTGTAAAAAATGTCTTTTGGACTCCCCTCTTCGATGACATGACCACCATCCATGAAAACGACATGATTAGCTACATCTCGTGCAAACCCCATTTCATGAGTAACAACTACCATTGTTGTTCCTTCATGAGCAAGTTGTTTCATGACATCCAGAACATCCCCAACTAGTTCTGGATCAAGGGCCGATGTTGGTTCATCTAACAAGATAACCTCCGGCTTAACTGCTATAGCCCTGGCTAAACCAATACGTTGTTGTTGTCCACCTGAAAGTTGTGATGGGTAGTAATCTTTAAAATCCAGAAGACCAACTTTTTTAAGTGCTTCTTCAGCAATCTGTCGCGCTTCACTTTTAGGAACTTTCCTAGCAATCACTAAACCTTCCAAGATATTCTCAATGGCAGTCTTGTTTGCAAATAAATTGTAGTGTTGGAATACAAAAGCTGTCTTCTTTCGGATATCTAAAATATCTTTCTTTGATAACTTATCCAAAGAGTAGTCCTTACCCGAAATTGTTAATTGACCTCCATCTGCTTTCTCCAAGTGATTAAGGCAACGTAAGAAAGTTGTTTTTCCTGAACCTGATGGTCCCAAGATGACAACCACATCTCCCTGTTTCACTTGTAGATTAACATCAACAAGAACCTGATGATCTCCAAATGTTTTTGATATATGTTTAGCTTCTAGCATAGTGACTCCCTCTATGTAAATTGCAATTTTCTTTCTCCAAGGTTAAAGAGAACTTGAATGATACCACAAATGATTAAATATAAAATGAAGATGACAAAATAAGATTCAAAATATTGATATCCATATGCTGCTTCAACTCGTGCAATTGCGGTAATATCTTTTATCGTCATAACAAAGACAAGTGACGTTCCTTTCACAATATTGATAACTAAGTTACACAAATTGGGAAGAGCAGACTGAAGTGCCTGAGGAAAAACGATTCTCAGATAAGCTTGTCTTGTTGTTAAACCTATGGCTTGGGCAGCTTCTAGTTGACCTTTATCAACAGTTTGTAATGCTGATCGAATGATTTCCGATAAACTTCCTGTCGTCATCAAGCTATAGATAATAAAAGCATAGTAAAGCGGATTAACTTTGAAGACATCTATGTGACTCCCAATTCCTTTAAAAAATTGATTTAACAAACTAGGGAACAAACTATAAAAAAATAAAATTAACAGAATTGGAGGTGTTGCACGAATAAATGCAAGATAAACAATTGAAAAAGTCTTGACACCTCTCAACTTATAAATCTGCCCTAAAGCGAGAAATAAAGCAGGTAGAAAACTCAATAAAATTGCTACAACCATGATTCCCAGAGTTACCGGAACACCATATAAAGCCTTGATAAAGGTATCTATAATAAAAGTAATATTCATTTTTTACCTCTCTTTTACACTCAATTGTTGTTCTGTTATCCTAGAAATCAACGATAGAATTAACGCTATTCCCCAATAAACAAGGGCAACAGCTGTATAAGTCTCCAAAGAATAGTTTCCTAAATGGCGACTAATCAAAAGATTCCCTTTGCCCATAACATCAATAAAACCAATTGTATAAGCCAAAGCTGCATCGCGCATAAGATTAAGTATAGCTGTTGTAATATTTGGTAAAGCAACCTTAAATGCTTGAGGGGCAATAATTCTTACAAAGGTTTGTTCAGAAGTAAGCCCAATACTAAGCCCAGCTTCTAATTGTCCTTTAGGAATTGCTTGATAAGCCGCTTTAAACACTTCTGATATCATTGCTGAGAATAGGAGAACCATGGTCACAAGAACGAATATCAATTTGGACCAATTATTAATATCTAATCCCAACCACCAATTAAGAAATTCTGGAACTCCGTAAAATACCAAGAATAATAGCACAATAGGTGGGGTACAGCGTAAGATAAAAACATATCCCTTAGCTAAATTCTCCAAAGCTTTATCCTTGGAAAGGCTTGCCCAAGCAATTAATCCTCCTAATAACGACCCAAGTAAAGTCGTTAATATGATAACCAATAATGTCATTGGTAAGCCCTTTATGACTTCAGGTAATGCTCCAAAAACTTTTGAAATGTCATAATTGACCATATTTTCTCCTAACTAAACTCACTTCAGAAGCTTATCAAAACATCATACTTTTACGACGTTACAATTTACTTATTTGTCTACGTATGAGAAGACATCCTCACCAAAGTATTTTTTAGATAACTTTTCAAGTGTACCGTCTTCTTTTAGTTCCTTGATAGCCTTAGTATATTCTTTTGAAAACTCTTCGTTCTTACTATCTCGATGGAAGAGTGGATAGGTTGGAATTCCTTTATAAGGGAACCAAGTCAACTTATCTGCATATTGATGATACGCACCATCTTTATCAGTTACAGCCTTTTCAAAAGATAATTTAATATCAAAGTAAGCATCGTAACGATTTTCCAAAACCCATGCATAGGCATCTGAAACTTGGAAAGATTCAGCAGATGTTAACTCGATTGGTTGATCTTTATGCTCATCGTTGTAGTCTTTGATAACATTCCACTGAGCATTTTGTGGTGAGATTGGCACCAAGCGACCATTTTGTTTTGCAAAATCAGAGATATTTTTATATTTATCTTTATCATCCTTACGAATGGTAAATCCAATAATACTTGCTCCAATTGGATCTTTAGGAATAATAAATTTTTTAGCACGTTCATCTGTGTACCACGCACCCTTAGTACCAATGTCATATTTACCTGACTCTAAACCAATCAAAAGATCATCATCACTTGTTCCTGTATATTCAAATTTGTACTGTGGAAGCTTTTTATCAATTTCCTTTAATACAGCTACCTCATAGCCATCAGAATTACCATCCTTATCAACAAAATCATAAGGAACATAGTTTTGAGTATGGGCAACTTTTAATGTTGTTACCTTTCCAGAATCTGATTTTGCTTTTTTATCTCCTGTTAAGCTACGTCCAATAACTGTAGCCCCAATAAGCGCTACAACAACAGCTCCACCAATAATCCATGTCTTTTTACTCATATTAATCTCTCCTTTTTCTTACAAAATTGCTGCTTCACGTACCCATTCAATACGCTCATGGTTAATATCACTAGGAATCGTGCAATCAGCACCAATGATTAATCCATGGGTTCCAGTATCAGCAATAATCTCCCTAACCTTTTCTTGAATAGCTTTTTTAGTTCCAGTATATAGAAGACCGTCTTTTCCATTTTCAAATCCTCCAAGAACAGTGCGACCTCTAAAAATGTTAAGACCTTTTGCCAAACTAATTCCTTCAGGACCGACCGCCCAATTAACTACCTGAGCAGGATAATCTTTAAAGAGTTCGATGTTATTACGGGCTCCTTCGTATCCGCAAATATGTAGAATATTATGTCCTTTAGCTCCATTAGCTGCTTCTAAAACCTTTAATTCACTTGGAGCAATAATTTCTTTATAAATTTCAGTGCTAACTCGCTCATCTTGAATACTTTGAACACTTAGGTAAATACCATCAGCACCTGCTTCTTCAATCACCCTCTGACTAAGACTCGCAATGTCTTCGCCAATAACATCTAAAACATGCTTCAAAGCTTTTCGGTTTTCCACAATGTAATCTGCGATAAGATTATCGCCACCTGAAACTTTTCCAACTAACCATTTTAAATAAGTAACCGGAGCGAAGATATTGTAAATTGCAACAATATCTTCAGGAAAATCAGCAATCAGACTTTTAACAAGTTCGACTTGTGCAGAAATCCAAGGATGATTTGCACCTAAAGGTTCAATCGTTTGCAAATCACTGATTGACTTAAAATCTTTAAAAGCAGGTTGTGGGTATGCGAAGAAACCATCACTCATCAATTTAACAAAATCAGGTTTGACTTCTTCAATAAATTTTTTATGACCAGCTTTATTTTTATCAATAATTTCTGGATTTTCAAAACCATGTAACCACTCGTCTTCAGTAGTAAAATGATGCCAAAATCCTACTGGAACACGATCAACACTCTCTCCACGAAATGCTTTCAAAACTAACTCTCTTTTTTCTGACATAGGAAACTCCTTTTCTTTTATCCTAAAATCAACAACTCAATGAATTCACCTAAAATACTATAATCTCTTATTATCATTGGTTGCTTCAAAACTGAATGACATTATCTTATCAGAGATTATCACATCCGAAAAATAAAGAAATGTTATCCCTAGCCATAAATAAAATTTATGATATAGTAATCTAAATTACGTTAAATCCTATTGTTACTTCTTTTAAGCATATATACCTACATAGTATTATTACCATCAGCTATAAGTAATTCTTAACACCAAGATAGAGAATTACTATCACAAACATAATTTAGTCTCTAGTCTTCCTGGAGAATCACTTCTCTGACTAACTTTGCTATAATAGTCTCAAACAAATAAAAGGAGATTTTCTATGACATCCTTATACGATTTTACAGTTTCAGATCAAGCTGACCAACCCGTGTCTCTCCAGGACTATAAGGGCAAGGTCGTCTTAATCGTCAATACAGCAACAGGATGTGGTTTGACGCCACAATATCAGGGCTTGCAGGAACTTTATGACAAATACAAAGACCAAGGATTCGAGATTCTTGATTTTCCTTGTAATCAGTTTATGGGACAGGCACCTGGTAGTGCTGAAGAAATCAATAGCTTTTGCACCCTCAATTACCATACGACCTTCCCTCGTTTTGCCAAAATCAAGGTCAATGGTAAGGAAGCAGAGCCACTTTTTGAGTGGCTTAAACAAGAAAAATCCGGACCCCTTGGGGCTAGAATTGAATGGAACTTTGCTAAGTTTCTGATTAACCGTGAAGGTAAAGTCGTAGAACGCTTTTCTTCCAAAACTGATCCACTAAAAATGGAAGATGCTATCAAAGCTCTTCTTAATAACTAAAAATAAAAAACGAGAGTGAAACTAGAACGACAATCTCTGACTGTCGCTAGTTCTGCTCTCGTTTTCTGCGTTAAGAAAAATAGTATAGAAAGAAATTTCGCTTTATTTTAGAACAAAGCTGTCAATGCTGTAATTAAACCAAAGACGATACCTGGCGCATTTGCAGCAGCAAGGGGAAGGTCACGTTCTTTTTTAAAGAGACCATAGTAAACCCAAAGGCTACAGTTGATTGCAGCTACCAATGGTTGGATAAAGTTTCCTTTATGACCAGACAAATTGTCCATGATTTGTGGTACATAAGACACGTACATCATCACTGACATAAAGGTTGCCACCCAACCAAGGGTTTTCATTTGTTTATCTGACATTCGAGACTCCTCTTTTATAAATTTTTTCCTTGTACATCTTAAAAAATATTACAAGGAATGTTTTAATGCACTAGAATTAAAACAGTGTCTATCTTACGCTTTTACAATAGAGAATTCAAGATTTTTGGGGCAATGTTAAAAACATGTAAACTATCACAAGATTGTGATTGGTCACAATCTTGTGATAGTGGAGTTGGTCTCTTATGTAGCGTTTTCATAAGAAAAAAAGACCTCTTTAAGAGGTCAATTTTTCATAATATTATCTTTTGATCCTTAGAATAATAGACTCTTTATGATTGATTATAACGAAATCATTCTGCTAAGAGTACTTCTTTGATGGTTTGTTTTTGGAGTTTTCTGTTGGATAGATAAAAGAGGCTTTCGTATACCAAAGCAAAACCGAGCAAGGTCCAAAAGCAAACATTCCCATCAAAGTTATGCTCAATCTTTTCGGGAACGGTGTCTTTGATCACACCAATCAAAATTTCCATGATGCCATATTGATAAGCCGTCCCAAGAACAAATCCTAGATAAGCCCAGAAACGATAGGGAGCGAGAATATGACTTTGGCATTCACGATCGGTGTAGCCAAAAGCCTTCATCAAGGCTAAGGTTTCGCGACTTTCTGAAACGACAATCCCCAATGACAAAAAGAGAATGGAAAAAGACAAGATCAAGCCAATCATGATCATCATGGTTTGGATGATATCATCTGTGTAATCCCTTAGGCCAAAGGACAATTGAATCATAGCCGCAAAACACATGGAACCAAAGACCACAAAAAACAGGATAGATTTTCTTCCCCAAATCAGCGACGAGGACAGCTCTTTTAGGAAGGATTTCTCTTTCTTGGGGGCCCTCTCTCTCCTTTTGACCTTAATCGGTGTTGGAGATTTTTTCAATAAGCGAAGGGCCGGCGTTTGTAATTGTCTTCTAGCATAGCCAATCGCAAGGACCATAAAGAAGGTCGTTGGCAGCATCACCAAAGCAACCAGGAGCTGCCAGTGAAAATGAATGGTAATTTCTGGCAGAATTCCCTTTTCATTTCGAAAGTCATAAAAATGTCCCATCATAAGAAAAGAAGCGAAATAGCCAAGAAGAGCCCCAACTCCAAAACTGAGTCCAAAAGCCCAAAATCGTTTCGCCAACTGGCCATTGCTATAGCCTAAAGCCTTTAAAATCCCTAATTGTTCCTTGTGGTCATCGACAAATTGTTTGATATAAAAACACATGAGAAGGATCGACATCAAGGACAAAACGACCCCACTGACCATGGCCACCATCCAGGAAAGTGAAACCTGGGCATCATAGTAGGTCTGAATCATCGGATTGGTTTTAGAAATCTCCAACTGCTCGATATCCAGGTAAAAATTCAAGAAAAGATTAGCCACAAAAACCGCACAAGCCCCAATGATACTGACGACAACTAATTTTCGAATATCTTTTACTGAAAACATGGCTTACCATCCAATCTCATAGGCAGTCTGAGGCTGATCATTGGTCACAACTTGGGTAATCTTGCCACTATTGACACGAATGATGGTTCTGCCCATATCCGCAATATTTTGGTTATGCGTCACCATAATTAAGGTAAAGCCCAGCTTTTCCTTTAACTTCCAGATATAGTCGAGAATCTTGCGCCCTGTTTCTTCATCCAGGGCTCCCGTCGGCTCATCTAAGAAAAGAATCTCTGGCTTTTTGGCCAAGGCACGAGCAATGGAGACTCTCTGCTGTTCTCCACCAGACAATTCACTTGGATACTTGTCCAGCTTATCGCCAAGACCCAAATCCTCGATGATCTTCAAAAAATCATGATTGCTTGCCAGATCAGCTCCCATCTTAACATTCTGTCTGACCGTGAGATTCGGTAATAAATAATACTGCTGAAAAATAAAGGCAATCTTCTCACGTCTGAAAGCTGTCAATTGAGCATCCGTGAGTTGAGACAAATCCTGCCCTTGAATGAGGATATGCCCCTCGTCTACCTTTTCTAATCCTGATAATACGTTTAAGAGAGTGGACTTTCCTGATCCAGAAGGGCCTAGGATAACCACATCATCCTGGTCTTGAATCTGCAAATCAATCCCTTTTAAAACCTTTGTTTGGCCATAACTTTTGTGAACATTTTCTAGTTGAATCATTTCTTTCCTACCATTTCTTTGATGAGAGATTGACAAACTTCTGTCAATAAACCAATCACTTCTTCCATGCTGAACAGATAAATACCAGAAGCAACCATCGAGGCCATCCCGTGTGAGTAGATAAATAAATGCTGGTACAAGCGACTAGCCTCCTCTAACGTCAATGGATAGTCTGCGACAATCGATTCCAGAACCAATTGGTAGCTATGATCCTTCATGGGAAGAAAATCTTGAAAGCGACGAATCGGATCTTTGCTAGGATTTTGGAAAAGCAACTGAAAGAGTTGGGGCTCTTTTGAGGCGAACAGGATATAAGCAATCCCGACAGAACGGAAGGGCTTCTCATCTTCTAAAGCCTTTCGTATATATTCCACCACTACCATTTCCGCAGCAACAATAACCTCTACTTGTAACTCAGCCATATTTGCAAATTGCCCAAAAATGACCCTTGGCGTGGCTCCCAGTTTCTCCGCTAATGCTCGAGCCGTCAAACTAGCCATGCCCTCTTCTCTCACCAATTGTAAAGCTGTCCCAATCATAGCTTCTTTACTAAATTTAACCTTTGGTGGCATAAGACTCCTTTCGCGCAACATACGTTGCGCAACACTTGTTGCATAAAAGATATCATAAAAAGGAAAGGCTTGTCAAGAAAAAACTGAAGACCACAAAACAAAAAACCAGACTACCGATAAGAGTGGAATCTGGTTTGATAACAAGATTCTAAGGCAAATCATTTCCTGCAGCTAGGTAGATTTGGTACCATTCCTTACGCGTTAGGGTAACTTCTGCTGCTTTTCCTGCTTCAAGGACATGTTGGGGCTTGGTCGTTCCGATGACGGCCTGCATCTTACCTGGATAGCGGAGAACCCAAGCAAGGGCAATAGCTGTCGGAGTGACTTGGTATTTTTTTGCCAAGTCATTGAGGACGTGATTGAGGGCCGCAAACTCTTCTTTACCGACAAAATTTCCCTTGAAATAGCCATGCTGGAGGACAGACCAGGCCTGAATCACCGTATCAGTTAAACGACAATACTCAAAGACACTGCCATCTCGCACGGCTGCTTTTGGGCCTTCCATATTGACATGAAAACCAGCTTCAAAGCTCGGTGTAAAGGCGGCACTCAACTGCAGCTGGTTGACCTTGAGAGGTTGTTTGACAGCCGTTTTGAGCAATTCCATCATCATAGGATTTTGATTGGACACCCCAAAATGACGGACCTTGCCAGCTTGCTCCAAGTGATTAAAGGCTTCTGCCACTTCTTCAGGCTCCATGAGGGCATCCGGTCGGTGAAGGAGAAGACTATCTAAGCGTTCAATCTGCAGACGCTCGAGGATGCCATCAACGGAGTCCAAAATATAGTCCTTCGAAAAATCAAAATAGGTAAAGCCGTCTTTGCGAATCCCACACTTGGACTGAATCCACATCTGATCACGAAGATCCGGGCGACGTTTGAGGACCTTGCCCAGCAGGACCTCACACTGTCCATTTCCATAAATATCCGCTAAATCAAAGGTGTTGATTCCAATCGACAAGGCTGCCTCCACCAAGGCCTCCACCTCATCTACACTCATCTGACTAATCCGCATCATACCAAGGACAATGGTTGACAAGCGCTCATTTTCAGCAAAATCAATATACTTCATCTCTGTCTCCTTTTCTGTATCTCTATTGTAGTGAAAAGGGTTTCAAAAATCAATTGCGAAATAAAAGACCCTCAGCTGTAACTGAGAGCTTGTTTGATTAGCGATAGCTAAGAGCACGTTTGATGGTCTTCCATGGTCCGAGGTCATCGGTCTGAAGGATCAGGCTCGCATAGATACGGGCGATGAGAACTGTTCCCACGATGGTAAAGAGAACCGCAATTCCTAAAGAAGACCAAGATTCAAGACCAGTCGCATAACCATTTATGGTACGGAAAGGCATGAAGAAGGTTGAGAAGAAAGGAATGTACGAACCGATCTTCAATAAGAAGACATCACCGGCACTTCCCAAGGTGGTTACCCCAAGGAAGCTAAAGATAACTAACATCATTAGTGGCGAAATCGCTTTCCCTGAATCTTCAGGTCGTGCAACTGTGGAGCCTAAGAAGGCAGAGAGCACCACATACATAAAGATCCCAAGGATAATGAAGAAGACCGTATTGAGCGAGATTGACTCTGCTAGGTGCTGGGTAATTGGAGAGTTTGGAGCGAGAAAATCCTTGACAACAGGGATATCTGCTCTAAAAATCCAAACAGCTACTAAACCAATCACATAGACAAAAATATGAGTAAAAATCACTCCGAAGAGTCCGAGCATGCGTGCGAAGAAATAGTCGGTTGCTTTGATACTAGAGAAGACCACTTCCATGATCTTAGTTCCCTTTTCACTGGCTACTTCTTGGGCTGTGATACTAGAGTAGAAGATCAATATCATATAAAGCAACATTCCCAGACCACCTGCAACCATGGTTTGCACCATTTTCAAGCCTTCTTTTTTCTCATCAATTTTTTCTTTGAGAGAAACCTGTTGAGACAAGGCCGTCAGTTGCTCTTTGCTTAGATTAGCACGCGCTAGATTGATTCCTTGTTGGACTTGGCTTAATTTCGCAGCGACAAGGGTTTTCAATTCTGTTTTCATGGCTTGGTCGCCCACATAAGTAGCTTCTAGCTGACCATCTTTTTCATCAACTGTCAAGTAAGCAGCAACTTTCTCATCCTTGATGGCTTTTTTAGCAGCAGCTTCATCTTTGTAGTCTAAGGTCAAGTTATCGGTTCCTTTGAGGCTTTCTTTGACAGCTGGCACTTCTGTCACCAAGGCCACCTGATTCTTAGCATCTGTAGAAGAATCCGTCAAATAACCGATTCCGACGCCCAATCCCAAAAAGAGGAAGGGACCGAAGACCATGAAGAGAAAACTCCATGATTTCACTTGTCTGATATAGGTTTCTTTCATTACGACAAACATCTGTTTCATACTTCTACTCCTGATTCAAGTTTAAAGATCTCATCAATAGTTGGGGCTTGGTGGTCAAAGGTCGCAAGGTAGTGGCCCTTGGTCAAGCGATCAAATAATTCTGGTCCAGCTGACGCATCATCCAAGATCAGCTTCCAAGTCCCTTGCTTGGTCATGCTGACCTTGGTCACGTGTGGCAGAGCTTCTAGCTCTTCTTTGCTAAAGTCGTTAGAGACAAAGAGGCGAGTCTTGCCATAGCTATTCCGGACCTCTTGGACAGGCCCTGAAAGGACAACCGAACCATCACGGATCATTAGGATATCATCACACAACTCTTCGACGTTGGTCATGACGTGGTCAGAAAAGATAATGGTTGCCCCACGCTCTTTTTCTTCAAAGATGACCTGCTTGAGCACCTCTGTATTGACCGGATCCAGCCCACTAAAGGGTTCATCTAAAATGATCAATTTAGGTTCATGGATCAAGGTGATGATCAGTTGCACCTTCTGTTGGTTCCCTTTTGAAAGGCTCTTGATTTTATCGGTCAATTTCCCTTTTACTTGGAGTTTTTCCATCCAGGTCGGTAATTTTTCCTTGACCTCGGCGGTGCTCATTCCTTTTAAGGCAGCCAAATAGCGGACCTGTTCAAAAATCGTGAGTTTTGGCATGAGACTACGTTCTTCTGGCAAATAACCAATTTCCTTGTAGGTCTCTTGCGTAATCGCTTTGCCACCTAGGCGAATCTCACCGCTGTAGTCCAAAAAGCGCAAGATGCTGTGGAAAATAGTTGTTTTCCCGGCACCATTTTTCCCAACTAAGCCAAGGATATGCCCTTGTTGAGCTGTCAGATCTACTCCGAAGAGAACCTGCTTATTCCCAAAGCTTTTTTCTAAATTTCTAATTTCTAACATGGATGACTCCTTTACTCTTTATAATAACGTTTGGTAATCTTGTATTGTGAGACCAAGATATAGAGATAAATCAGTGATACAACTACTAAGGCTAATAAGATATCGGTATGGAAAAAGGTACCAATCAAGAAAATTCCAATTAAAGCAAAAGGCAAGATATAATTGCTTAACTTAATGATAATTTCATAGTTTTCCTCGTAGCTAATCTGCTTTTCTGCTTCATCCATCATACTCATCATAAATTCCCGCACTTCTTTGGCATTAGCATTGCGGGGAATCGGTTTTCCATAAATCAGATGGAAGGTCTTGCGAAAGAAGATATCCGATAGGAAAAATAGGGCAATCAAGATAAGAAAGAGATAGAGCATGGTAAAATCTCCAAAGATAAAAAACAAGTTTCCTGTTCCAGGTCTATCCATAGACATCAATTGACTATAAAATATGACGACTAAAAAGTATGGTAAAATCAAGATTCCTTTAAAAATGGTTGCTAAACCATAAAGTTTTTTCTTTTGAACGTCATAGTGATATGCCTCATCTTCATCTTCTATTTGAAGCATCTTTTGATGGACTTTTCTTCCCCACATCAGTAAGCCCATCGTAATCATAAACACAATCAGGAATAAAACTGCAGAACCCAAATAGAGTACTTCTGTACTAAAGAAAGATTGAATTTCAATTGGCTTTTCTGATCCGAACATCCCTGTCAAAACTCCGATAACTCCTCCGATCAAACCAGAAACTGTAATGATCCCTACATTTCTCCAAAAACGGTAACGTGGAAATCTTTTTTGTGGTTGCTTTTTCATAATCATTCCTCTTCCTCTACTAGACTAAAAACATTTTCCACAGGCTCTTTGAAAACCTGGGCGATGGTGATGGCAATAATAACCGAAGGAGTATATTCCCCCCGTTCCAAGAGACTGATGGACTGACGCGAGACCCCTGCTAGCTTGGCTAGCTCAGATTGGTTGAGCCCATCACGCGCCCTCAACTCTTTCAGACGATTTTTTAATCTCATGATGACTACCTCAATTGCTGAATTAATTCAACATCTTCAATACGAACTAATTTTGTCACCCTATGTTGTTTAATGCCCTCACGGCTTAATTTAACCCAATCTTCATCACAATCAACAATTTCCCAATTACTTCCAAAACCATTTAGTCTAATACTGACCGTTTGTCCTTTTAATTCTTCTAAAAGTCTAGACATTTCTTGATTTCCTTTCAATTGTTTTTCCAATCGTCTGATGCGTCTGTTCAATCCTTTTATCTTCTTTTCTGAGCTTGCATAAACTATAAGCAGAAAAGGGATAAATAGAATCCATATGGCTCCCATAAGAATACCTCTCCTTCCTTCGTCTAAAACTATTGTAACGCTTCTTTTTATTTTTGACAAGCATCTTTGTCAAAAATAAAAAGAACATTGTCAAAATCATTGGAAATAAAATATAAGCAGCTCACCTTTTCAAACCTTTTAATGTATCTCTCCTTCGATAAACGACTTGGAAAAATTGATGTGAAAGATACCGCTAAGAAAGTACCCAAAACCAAATAATTTTAGATACTCAGAGGTTTGGAGAACTGTCTTAACCTGAGCCTAAAAATAAAAAATCGAGGGCTCAAACTTTACTCATGAAACTTCGGAGAAGATCGCTGACATTTGCTATCACCTAAGGAAAGTTTCAAAATTCAAGCTATACATTTTCTTAGGCATTACTAGTTTTGAAATAGAAAAAACTAGCAAGATTCTTCAATCCTGCTAGTCATTTGTCTTATCATTATGGTTTTGTTCAGTCAGTACATAACCGACTGACTAAGTTAAGGTGATTATTTGTCGCCAAAAACTTTGAAACGGCCTTCTGTTTGGATGTCCTTATCTCCTGCTGGTGCGACGATTTGACCAAATGGTGCTTGGGCACGGAGCTTCCAGTTCGCTGGGATATCATATTTTTCAGCCAATTGGGCATCAACAAGTGGGTTATAGTGTTGCACGTTCATGCCGATATTCTTCTCAGCCAAAGCCAACCATGTCGCATAAAGAGCGATTCCATGACCTTGTTCTGACCAAATTGGGAAGTTATCTGCATAAAGTGGGAATTGCTCTTGAAGGCCTTTCACCACATCTTGATCTTCATAGAAGAGAATTGTTCCCTTAGCTTGGGCAAAACCTTTCAAACGTTCTTTTGTTCTCTCGAAGGCTTCTGCCGGTGTCACTTTTTCAAGCTCTGAATAAGCAATCTCATTCCAGAAAGCATCTGATTCTTCATCCAGCAAGATAACCACACGTGATGTTTGTGAGTTAAAAGCAGTTGGTGTGTTAAGAACCGCTTCTTGGATAGTATCAATCAATTCTTGATTTGAAAGTTCCACATCTTTTCCCAATGCATAGATAGAACGGCGTTTTGTTTGTAAATCTGTAAAGTTTGTCATCGTTATTTCCTCTTTCTTTGTGATATATGTTAATTGTTAAAATTGTTAAGTTTATTTGTAATAACTTTGATTACAATAACTATTATATAGATCCTTAATGTAATGTCAATGGTTACGACTTAAAAATCACTAATTGTTAATATTTTTTTCTTATCCGTGTCAAAATACCATCATTATCCTCCAAGATTAACGCATTAGAAGATAGCCATTTGACCTCTGCTCCACAATTCTTAGCACGTTCTGCTATGGTAATCAAGTCTTCTTTGTCTTCTACTTCAAGGACGTAGTAGGCAAGACCATTCATCTCTTTGTCACGTTTGGCTAAGTTTTTGCCACCCCATTCATTGACAGCCAAATGGTGATGGTAATCACCTGAAGCAATCCAACTAGCACTTGAAATGGTAAACTTATCTGCCAGCTCCAAAACATCCTGATAGAAAGCCGTTGCTAGCTGACTATCTTTGACCGATAAATGAATATGCCCCATGCGAGTATCCTTAGCTATCACAAAAGGCTCAACCTTGCGTCCCATCTCGTAAATTTCTTGAGCTGATAGTTCTTCTGTTACACCAACGATGCGACCATCCTCACGAATATCCCATTCAGCAACAGGCTTGTCTCTATAGAGCTCAATACCATTGCCTTCAAGGTCTTCCAAATAAAGGGCTTCACTATAACCGTGGTCAGCTGCACCGACAAATGGATAGTCTAGCTCAGCAATATGTTTGAAAACATCTGCCAAATCCTCGCGAGATGGCAATAAAATTGCCATATGGTAGAGACCATAACTAGACTTGACCGCTTCCTCACGATTGGTTTCAATCAAGTGAACTAGCGGCTTGTTTCCAGCTCCCAAAACAACTTCTGTTGCAGTTTGAGATAGGATTTCAAGTCCTATAATCTGTGTATAAAAGGCCGTCTGACGTGCCAAGTCCTTTACATTAAGTACTGCCTCCGCGACGTAAATCTTACTATTGTAGTCGTATGTCATATGTTTTTCTCCTTTGTTGTAATCATTTATATGACATTATTATACTTAGTTTTATTGTAATGTCAATTATTACAACCTGAAATTAAAAAGAAACCGAAAAACTTTCGATTTCTTATAGTTTAAAATCTAAAAATCAAGCTCCAGCTTCTTTCCAGTTGGCCTTAGCATCCTTTAAAATACCAGCCAAAGTTTTCTTTTCGAGTTCTTTTTCCATTGCCATTTGAACGTCTTCTAGGCTCTGATCCAAAATCCCATGGATATTACGTCCTACTGGACACGCTGGATTAGGATTGTCATGAAAACTAAAGAGTTTGCCACTTGGACCGATGCTATCCACCGCACGATAAACCTGCAAAAGGTTAATCTCCTCTGGTGCTTTGGCTAATGTGGCTCCTCCACTTCCCCTTTGAACTGAAATCAAGTCTGCTTTCTTCAGTTGCGACAAGGTTTTGCGGATAATAACTGGATTAACCCCCACACTACCTGCCATTAAATCACTGGTTAGCTTAGTTTCATTTCCCTTATTTTGTGCTATAAGGGTCAAAATATGAACAGCAATGGTAAAGCGACTTGGTATTTGCATATCAGGACCTCTCATTCATCTTTTTCTTTTCAATTAATTATAACAAAACCAACGTTGTAAAACAAGGAGTTACAACAACTTAAAGAGTTAGTCTTACTCTAAAAAATAGAGCCATCGTAGACTCTATTCTTTTGTATTTGATAATAACTAACTAGACTAATAATACATAGTATTCTAGGTTATTGAGGTTCTAGATTGGTCTTTTGCTTCTTACGAACACCTTGTCCTTCGATATGTTGTTTGATTAGTTCCACTACTTCATCATTGGTTGGTAAATCCGAGTGTTGGGCATCTTCACCTGTAACAGTGATTTCAGTATAACTTTTTGCCTGATTCTGATAGATATATTTCCCAGCGGACACACTAGCATCGGGAACCAATTCGTCCGAATCATAGGTGATAGTTCCCGCTACCGAATAGACATGTAGGGTAGCCGGAATATTCTCCTTAGCAGCTATAAAGTCTGCTAGCATGACCGATTTATTTTTAATATTGGTTTCAGTGAAATTATAGGGCGTTCCGATAGTCATCAAAGAATTTATCTTGACATCGTAGTCGCTAAGATAATTTTCAATAAAAGCCGTATAAATCAAGCCACCATTTGAATGCCCCAACCCTTTAAAATTATTGAAATTGTATTTATTCTGCAAGGCTTCAAATGCCTGATTCATCATCTTGGTTTGTTTCTTGATATTGTTATAGCCATCTTTGTTATTCTCAAATCCAATAACAATGACTGGCTCGTTATCCTTATCCTTGATTTTACCCTCAAAGGTGATACGCCCATTGTTCCAAACCTTAACCTTGAGGAGGCTATGCTTGACACCAGGACAGTCTTGATTGAGTTTACGTACTAGGCCGTCGAATCTATTTTCCGTAGCGGAGCTCCCTGGAATCATGATAATGGGAGACAATTTTGAATTATAGAAAGTCTCTATTTCCTTGACATTTTTCCTAGTCCAACTATAGGATGGGACGGCTAGCCCAATGAGAAAGAAAGCAACAAGGATAAAGACCAACTTAGTTTTTTTATTTAGTTTCAATGCTCTCTCCTTCCTCTTTTAGACCGTGTTGTACTTTATTAGACAGACGCACAAATGGAATAAAGATAACAATGTCGACTGCAAAACAGAGCAGACTAACAGCAAGAGCTCGTAAACTACCCCCAGTTCCGATAAAGGCGAAAAGAAGACTTGGTGTACCATCTGGAACTGGATAAACCGCAGCTGGCATAAGATGAATAGCCAAGGCCACCGCAGCAATGCCCATATTGATTATAGGTGCCAGTAGGAAAGGAACCAGATAAACTAAATTAAGCAAGACTGGTATCCCCACCATAAATGGAGCCCCATTGTTAAAGAGACTAGGAAAGACACTTAGAAGACTCACCTTCTTATCCTTATAACTGGTTGATGCTAAAAGCAGAGCCACCAAGAGGGCTAGCCCTGAGCCAATGCCAGCAACCAAGCCATAACTATGATAAAGATTTGTTAGTGTGTAAAGGTGGGGAAGCCCAGTCGTCGTATGATGGGAAACAGCATAGGTCAAATTTTCCAAGGCAAAACTATCCTCGGCAATTGAATTTAGGGCAAAAGCCTGACTATTTCCAATCCAAGCAGAAAAAGTGTTCAAAAGTCCCATCATAAAGGTTGAGAACAGGTGATTATCAGTTACAGTAAAGGTAGAGGTAACCTGCCTAATCGTCAGAAAAACATTATCTTGCTCTCCAATCACAAAGAGAATGTTAAGTCCAATAGCTAAAATGAGTGACAAAAAAATGGGACGGACGGTCTTTGGTTGATAAATATAGTCCTTGTCCACAATCTGATCATCACTAGCTCTTGAAAAGCGAAAAATCTGGCCAACCAGATAGCCCACAAAGATAGCCAACATAATGTTGATTGATGCCGGTAAATTGATGCGAGTCAAAACACCATCGTTTAGCGGTGACAGCAACAGCTCCTGCGATCCTATAATTAAGCTAACCAAAAGGGATGTCACACCAGCTGTACCAGTACTTCTACCATAGTGACCAGCTGTGTATTTTCCTGCAAAGTAGGTTGATAAGGGCCCGGCTAAGCCACCAAGAAAGTTGGAAAGATTAATGAGCACCTGCCCAGTTATCTTAAAGGCCGGTAACCAGTCAGAAACTGAAAACAATTGGTTAATATAACCAAGCTCCGAAAAGACAGATAGTGAAATCACCCGAATAATTCCTGAAAATAGGAAAAAGGGAAAGAGCGAAACCAAGGTTTTCTGCGTAATTTGGACGAAGCCTCGCTCACGAAACCAGAGAAACCTCTGGACCAAATAGTTTGTCATAAAAGACTCCTAGTAAAAGGCAAAATAAACTTTACATTCAACGTTTTTCTTCATTATAACACAAAGATAGAGGCCTTACCTTAATCGTGGGTTAAAGCACACACTATCAGAATTTAGTCACCACCATTTTCATGATTTCTTGAAAAATTTAAGAAATATTTGAGAATTTCTTGATGTTTATTTAATGACTTTATACTACAATAAAGATGAAAAGAAAGCGGTATCAAATAAGCGAAAGGAGGCTTATCATGAAAAAGGTACTTGAGGTCAGACATCTGACTAAACGTTACGGCCAACACCTAGCACTCGACAATGTAAACCTGACCTTAGAAAAGGGTGAGGTCTATGGCCTTATCGGAAGAAACGGGGCAGGTAAGACAACACTGATTAAAGTCATCACTAAACTCATCCGCCCTAGCCAAGGCAGTGTTTCCCTCTTCCACTCTACCTCCAAATCAGAGTGGACTCACGCACTGAAACGTGTTGGTTCTGTGATTGAAACACCAGTTGCCCTGAATCATCTCAATGCACGTCAAAACCTACGTTACTACTGCAAGATTCATCACGTTCCAAATCCTGACAAGGTCATTGATGAGATCCTTGATACAGTTGGACTTGGACACACTGGCAAGAAAAAATTTCGTAGTTTCTCACTGGGTATGAAGCAACGTCTAGGTATCGCTATTGCACTGATTGCAAAACCAGACCTACTTATTTTAGATGAACCGATTAATGGTCTCGACCCAGTTGCTATCAAAGAATTCCGCCAAATGATTAAAAAATTAAGCGAAGAGCAAGGTATGACAGTTCTCATCTCTAGCCATATCTTGTCTGAACTCTATCAAGTTTCAACCCGCTTTGGCATTATTGATCACGGTCACATCATCCGTGAAATCACTAAGGACGAATTCGAACATCTCAGCGAAGACTATATCGTTCTTAAAACTAACCAATTAGCCCTGGCTAGTCGCATTCTCCAAGACCAACTCCATCAACACTTCAAAGTGGTTAACAGCGACAATGAAATTCATATTTTTGACAAATCCCATGTTATAAAGGCAATTGTCAAAGAGCTGGTTAAACAAGAAGTTGACATCGATGAAATTTACTACAAACGTCAAGACTTAGAAAACTACTTCACACAACTAGTAGATTCAGAAAGGAGGTAGAGCCATGTTACACACTATTCACGCCGATTTCTATCGACTCTTCCGTTCTAAAGGATTTTGGATTTCTGAAATTATCCTAGCCCTAAACATTATTTCTGGTGTCCTATTGGGAGGCACAGGGCATGTAGGCGTAGAAACTGGGGCAAAACAAGCCGTTAAAAGCGCCTCTTCGTGGACTGGTGTCGGATCACTGATTAATTACTCTAGTAGTATCTCCATGACAGTCCTCTTCACTTTAATTGTGGTCTCTATCATTTTGGGTGTTGATTTAGCACAAAAATTGTACAAGAATAATCTCACCTCTGGCATTTCACGGAGCGGGTTCTTCTTCGCCAAGGCAACCGTCATTGTAGCTATCACTTTAGGACAACTCCTCCTGTCTTACGGCCTTGCCTTTGTTCTAGGTACTCTTTGCCACGGTCTTGGAACTGTACCTGATCACTTTGTTAGAAACTTTGCCTTAACTTTCCTTCTCCAATTCTTGTGTAATCTAGCTTGGGTAAGTCTGACCACGGTTGCCCTCTACCTCACACATTCTATCGTGACAACCTTTGTGACTTACACCCTTGGTTTAGTAGCTTTAACCGTGCCAGCAGCAATCTTCCCTAAAGTAGAAATTTTGAAATACTTGTCACTCAACTTTAATTACGGCATGACTGCAGATAAAACTATCATTCAAAATACTGCAATCGTGGCAGTAGCATTTATCCTAGCATTCACAGCTTTGGGCTTGATTACCTTTGAAAAACAAGATTTATGAGAACAAAAATAACATCGTGCAAACTGTTCTAACCTAAAAAGTTGGCCAAATAATTTAAGTAAAGGATTTAGTTCTGTGTAGTACAGGGTTAAGTCCTTTTAATTTTACCTTTATTCGTTTGTTGTAATAATCAATATAGTCTAAAATAGATTGTTTCAGTTGGTTAAGCAACCGAAATGCCTTCTCATAACTGTAAAAAATTTCGAATGTCGTAAAGACAAAGAAAGATTCCATCATATCATTGTCTAGGCAGTTACTCTTACATGAGATGGACGGTTATAGCAATCTAGCCTCATTTATCAAAAAAACACTGGCATTCTCAGAAAAATTTATCAAGTACTATAACCTCTTTGAAGTATTTCAAATCGCCTACTAAAACTTCAATGATTATTTCAACAAATTACTATCTAAATTTTTCCAATCTTTGATTTTTTCATAAGCATCTTTTTTCAATTTTCCTAATGATATATTGATAAGTTCATCTTCTGATTTAAATATAATATCTCCATAAATAAGAGCATCAATCTTTTTATTCAGTTCACCTTCAGTCTCCGAAAATATAGATTTTAATAATTTTCTTTGCTCACGTCCGTACTCTTCTTCCCTATTAACCATTTCCTCAATATCAATACTATGAACTTGATACGCTTTGTCCAACTTCAAAACATCGTATATATCATTTTTAAAATTTTCTTTTTCTTCATCATCAATAGATTCACATATTAATTTAATTTTGTACCCTTCGTCTTTATCTTTTATTAGATCAAATTTTATATCAGAGTTATTCTCTTTTAAAAATGGATTATTTTTCAAGTCTTGTATATTTTTTATGTGATTACAAGTACTGCAACTAGGAATGAAATTATATAACGATACTGCAAACATTGGATACTTATCCTTACTATAAAAATGATCCATTTCAGCACCTAGAAAAGGCTCTCTATCATTAATATAGTTTCTATTACAATAAGGACAGACTAATAAGCCTTTATTATAGGGATTGATAAAATTTTTAACAATAAAAGTATTTATTTTTTCTTTTTTATTTTCTAACTCAATATCTTGAGTTAGATTATATAACCTTTTAAGTCTTTCAAAACTACCTGGATTCTTCTTATTTTGACCATTAATATATGTTTCCATGGTTTTAGGGTGGATTAAAATTAACTCACTTAGATAATCAACTAAATTAGTTATTTCCTCAGACTTTAACTCACAAATCAACTCTTTTATATTTCTGCTTCTCTCAGTTATTAACTTGTCAACAAACAATACAAAACCTTCATACCACTCTTCCTGTTTATAGTCGGAAAATTTTCCTTCTCTTACATTTTTTAATAAATGTTTGTTTTTTGTACCAATTATTTCTTTAATATAGTTTTCTATATCTTGTCCTTGTTTTTTTTTATATTCAGTAATCTTAAAATAATAATCCTCTTTAAAATAATGCTCTATAATCAATTTATCTATCAATGAGTCACTAGCGGTTCCGAAAGTACGTTTGAGATATCTTTTATATTCATTTTTAATAAAGTCTAGAATATATTTTTTCTTTTTTATATAGTCTAGAAGTTTCTTTCTCTCATTATTTAATTCACAAGTATCCCCTTTAATATTTCTCTCAGCTACAAACTTATCAACAATCAATACAAAACTCTTATACCAATCTTCCTCTTTATAGTTTGGAAATTCTCCTTCTCTCACTTTTTTTTGTAGGTGTTCGTTTTCTTTACCAACTATTTCTTCAATAACTTTTTTTAAATCTTGTTCTCGATTTTTTGCATAACCAATAATCTTAGAATAATAATCCTCTTTAGAATAATGCTCTATAATCAGGTTATTTATCAATAAGTCATTATCGGTTCCGAAAGTTTGTTTGAGATCACTTTTATATTCATCTTTAATAAAGTCTAGAATAGATTCCCTAATCGTTCTCTTTATATACTGGATAGTCATCAATTTGACGTAGGCATCGATAAACTCTCTTGGATAATTAGGAAGTTTTAAAGACATCATTTTCTTTCATTCCTTTCAAGTTCTTCAAGCTCTTGCTGAAGTTTATTAATCTGATTTTTGAGTTGATCAATCATACTGAGATCAGATCCTTCATCTATTTGGGGAAACGCTCTCTCAAATAACTCTTTAAGCTGGTTTGCAATAATAATATCACCAATAGAGTCAATTATCTTTTTGGCAGTTAGATTTCTTTTATTCTCTCCGAGTTCATAATATAAATTATCTTTATCTAGAGTTTTTTCACTAATCTCTGCACTCAGATATTCAACAGTATCTTCAATAGTTTTATAAGCATACTCACCCATCAACTTATTAAGAAAGAACGAACTCTTATATAAGGTATATATATTTTGGCCAAAGGTTTTTTCAAATTCTTGATTTATACTTACATCATTATTTTTTGTAAGGAAAATAACATTTTCTTTATAAATATCAGAAAGAAGGATAGGTGAATGACTAGTAATAATAAGTTGTAAGTGCTGGTTTTCAAATATTTTTTCAATGATAGGTAAAGCTGAATGAACCCATTTTCGTTGCCACTCTGGATGCAATCCTAAATCGACCTCATCCAACAACAACAGGAAATTATTCTTGTCAACCTCTGGATATCTTTTTCTCTGTAAAACTGTTTTCGCATAATTCAGATTACTGAAAGATCTTAATAGTCCTAGTTCACCAGAACTTAATCCTGTCCATTTTATTCGCAAAGAGTCAATAACTGCGGAGATGTCCACTTTTGAAATATTATCTATAATTATTGATAAAAGTTCAAAATCTGTACTAATTGCTCTTAATTTATACAACTGCTCTTCTATTTTTTGTAACAATTCTAGGTTTTTAATAGATGTTTTCCTTTCTAAATTATTCCATACCCTCTTAGGTGATAATATAAAATCGTCACATTCAGTCTTTTCAAAATAAGAATTATAACTCAATGTTTTAGCTATCATTGTACAAGGAGCTTCAAATATACGCCAAAAGTCTTGCCAAATATATTCTTTATTTCTATTATGAACCACATCAAAAAATAAATCTCTATAGTTAACAAGTCTATCAATTAGATTATCTAACTCTCGATTTCTTTCCCTCTCTATAATTATATCAGCATCAGTATCAATATACATAGCCATCTCATCTAATTGATTAAAAATACGTTCAATATCGCCTTTATATATATCCCTACTTTTATCTCTCTTTGTTAAAAATTCAATATATAAATGAAGAATATAAAAGAGATACCACATTCTTATCCAAGCCCGCCCTAAACCATACTTACTTAGTGACCCAGGTAAAGCTTCTCCTAATCGTCTCCTGTTAACATAAGTTGGTATGAGATAATTTACGCTAAAATTACTCTTCTTAACAGAAGACAAATGAAAATTCAAAAGTCTCTCAACATCGTCTAAGGTGTTTTCTGAGTAGTCTATTTCAATCATGTAATTAATCAATACCGAAAAATATTCTACCAACCTAGAATTAATAATTTTTTTTTCCTTCTCACTAATACTAAGACCCTGAACTTTATCTAAATAAATCAGTTGCTTACTTCTGGTGCCTACCCAATCACTTTCAAAACCTACTGTTACCCCCTTACGTGTATAATCAACAAATTTACTAACTTTATGCTTAAATTTCTCAACAAATCTTACTTGATTGATTGTTTCCCGTAAGTAATTATTTTTATTATTAGGTACCTCTCTATCCGTAACAGCTTGAAATTTATCAAGATTATATATATTCTCAAATCTAGAAGCATCAATTGCACCTTTAGGAATATAAATATTTCCATCAGAAAATTCCTCAGCATTTGAAAATTTTATAATATAAGGATGCTTGTAAAGGAATAGGCCTTCGTGAGGATCATCAATATAGAGATCTTTATCTAAACTTTGTAATGATATTCTACTTTCTCCTTCACTAAAGTATATATATATATTATTATACTGCTCGAAAATAAGATATATCTCTTTAGATCCACTTAATATTTGATTGATTATTGTTGTTTTTCCTGTTCCATTTTCACCAACTATAACAGAAATTTCTTTTATATTATTACTATATGGAATTTGAAATACAGCTTCCTTTTCTACACTAAAACAATACCTTCTCTTACTATCCTGTTTATGAACACCACTCTCTATAACTTTTTTTACTTTAAACTCTGGTAAAAAATTTAGTATTTTAAAATTATCATTTATATTTTCAATTAAGGCTATTAACCTATTATTATTTTCTTCCACCATCTGATTTGACCCTTTCTATATATCATTTTACAACACAAACGATTTCTCAGCATAATAAATCAATACTATCAAATCCACCTACTAATATATTAATAACTCCTTTCTTATATCATATGGAATTGTAGCCAACTTTATTTCTGATACATATATATGTATAATTGACTTTTTCCGAAAGAACAATAAAACCATGAATTTGAAGCTTTATTTTTCTAGTTACTACCGTTTAAATTAGATCTACTATTTCTCATCAAAAAACACACCTTAGTAAATAATAAAGATAATCAATTCCTCTTCTGAAAACAACAGTGAGAGTTTTTGAAACAAAGTAAGTAGCTATTTATTCCTTTGTACTGACACCAAAACGTTAGACAACTAACTTAAGTAAAGGATTTATTCCTATACTGTACATGACTAAATCCTTATCGTTCTATTCGTTTGTTGTTGTAATAATCAATATTGTCTACAATAGCTTGTTCCAAGGTAGTGTGAAATAAGGATGACTATATCCCCATCTTAACAATTCAAAACCTTTTAATTCATAATCTCACTGTTAAATAGAACCATTCATTCTCATAGGCCAGATGCAACTCACCCGATAAGACTTGGACTAAGTGTTCGGTGATATAAAGTCCAAGTCCAGAGGAATCCTCGGTGTCTGACAGGTTTTCAGAATAAAAGCGGGTCGTTAGTTGGTCCAGATGCTGTATCGGCTGTTGGACCATATTACTAACTGACAAATAAATGCCATCGTCCTTTTTCTGCAATGTCAGTTGAGCTTGAATCTTACCATGTTTTAGAACGTTACTGATAATATTCTGAAATAGACGTTCAAAAATATCAGCATCCATTTCGCATTGGATATCAGGGGTTACTTGAATATCTAGTGTAATCCCTGTCTCCTGAAACATGTCATAGTAAGGCAGGATAGACTTAACCACAAGTTGAGAAAAGTCCACATCTTGAAATTGTGGTTGGATGGCCCCCTCTGTTAATCGTCGATATTCCAACAAGGCTTCCAAACGCTTTGAAACAGTCAGTAGATTTTTAGAAATCTTCTCCATAGCCACGTCATCTTCACTACTACTTCGAAGACTTTGCTGAGCATAGCCGCTCGCTACTGTCAGTGGTGTTCGTATATCATGGGCAATATTACTGATAGCCATATCCATGGTTTTCTTTTCTTGGAGAGCGACAAGGTTAGTCTTTTCAATTTGGGTAAAAAGAGACTCAATCCGATTCGTTAGGATAACCAATGATTTTGGCTGGTTTTTCAGAGTAATTCGTCGATGGCTTTCTTCAACTAGCTTTTCTTCAATCTGCTTTGAGAGAGATTTTACAGCCAAATAGTAACGAACTAGACAGGTAGTCGCTCCCAGAAGAAGTCCTATCAATACAATAAGCAGTCCTTCCATCAGTCTTCTCCTTTAAGTCGCACACCTAAGCCCCAAATCGTTTCGATATACTCCGTACCCGCATCCACTTGGGCTAGTTTCTTACGTAGATTACTCAACTGTGCATTCAATGTATTATCACCTGATAGATAAGGGGCTTCCCAAACCGTCTCATAAAGGTCCTCTTTAGTAAAAATTTTCTTTGGATTTTGAAGGAGTGTGTGGAAAATTTGAAACTCTTTCTTACCTAAACGAATGACTTTTCCCTGACAGGAGACTTCAAAACTGTCTGGGTTTATCGTGATATTTTTGACTTGATAGATGTTATCAGGCTTACTACTTCCCTTGCTGTGTTCACGTAGTTGAACCGAGACACGCGCATAAACTTCTTCAAGATCAAAGGGCTTAACGATATAATCATTTGCACCATCAAGTAAGTACTGACTAATCAAGTGCTTGTCACCCAAGGCTGTCAGCATAATGACAGGAACAGAGCTTCTTTGCCTGATAAACTTAAGCACTTCTTCGCCACCCTTACCCGGTAACATGATATCTAGGAGAACCAAATCAATCTCTTGACTTTGAAACAAAAGCTCTCCTTCGGTTCCAGAGTAGGCTTGGATAATATCATGTTCTTCAGAAAACAAGTTAAAAAGAATATTCTGGATATCCTCATTGTCTTCAATCTGTAAAATACGTGCCATGTCTTAATCCTCCAATGATACTACCGATTGTATACGCTCACTTTTTCTTTCATCTTAACAAAAAGCCAAATTAATGACAAGGTGCATTATGAGTTATTGATAGCATAAAAGGAAAAATAAAAACCGCAAGCCTCCACTTCCGAGACTTACGGTCAATTATTTATTAAGCAAAAGTCGTCACATCAGAAGCATTCAAACGAACAGACTCAAAGCCTTCTTCATTGGCTTTCCCAAGAGCAATGAGCAAAACTGGTACATGACGGTCTTCATCAAGTCCAAAGGCTTTGGCAAGCCCATCTTTTTTATAACCACCGATGGCGTTGGTATCATAACCATAAGAACGAGCAACCAACATCAACTGCATAGCAGCAAGGCTAGCATCAATGTGGACAATTTCATTCATCATTTCTCGAGGAGCATTTTCATACATTGGCACAATGCTTGACAGTTGTTTTTCTTTGACTTCTTCAGGCATTTTTCCTTGAGCAACAGCCTTACCGTAGATATCTTCAGCTCTTTCTTGGCTCTTCAAATCGGCAAAAATAAGGACCATGGCTGATGATGTTTCATTTTGCACACCATTGTAGCTGACGAAAGGTGTCAATTTTTCCTTGCCTTCCTCACTATCAACGACAACAAAACGCCAAGGTTGCATGTTGACTGATGATGGTGCTGTGACAGTTTTATCTAGGATTTCCAACAGTTCTTCTCGCGGAATCTTAATAGATGGATCAAAGTTACGAATGGAACGACGGTTATAAACGATATCTGAAAAATCATTGCTTACTACAGGCATCTTATGTCTCCTTTTTTTGATTAAATGAAAATAATATAATCAAAATTATAACACAAGACAATTGTTATCAAAAATATTTGCTACAGACGACTAAAGATTAGTTTCCTTGAGCCCTAGCCGTTTCACTTCAGATGAATAGTAAACCATGATGATAATAAGACTGAGTGTGATTAGCCAGATTGACTTAAGATGCACAAAATGCATCAGAACGGCTGAGACGATAGCGCCAACGACAAAGCTCCCTACGATAAAGCTATAATTGACAGCCTGACGACGATATTCTCTCTGATCACCACTTCCCTGAATGGCATAATAGATGGCCGTTAACATCCTTCGATAATTTCCTGAGGTCATAAATATCACGAAGGGATGATTCTCAATCTGACTGCCAGTAAAAGTCTTCATCATGATACCTGCAGAAAAAGCGATAATCGGGAGCTCAATCAAGGCATTTGAAGGTAGAAAAGGCAGGATAGCTGTCATCACGCAAAGTGGAAGAAGACCATAAACACGCCAGTAGGCATTCTTACGATGATCTTTAAACCACATGCCAAAAAGAAAACCTAAGGAAAAGAAAAGGATGGAAAAGCATCGTAACATGTTATGGTACATGCTACTGTTCTGCCAGTCAGCGACCAAGAGAAGGATATTCCCAGTCTGTGTAGCAACCAAACTATGATAGTACATATGACAAAAGACATCCAAAGCCCCTCCCGAGAAACTCAACAAATTAGCCATCAGACGCGTATTTTGAGGAAGAAGGTTCCGCGATTCCATAGCATAACTTCCCTTCTAATAGTAATTGATATGATAGCCTTATTATAGCAAATTCGGGCACACACAGTATAAAAAAGCAACCCTAACGAGTTGCTTCTATCCTATTAAAAATTAACGGAACCTAGGATATTCTATGTCTTGATACTAATAGATATCACGTCTATGACCGACTTCGAGGGCAAGTATGATTAGTTCATTGTCCTGAATATTGACAATAACACGATAGGCACCAATACGATAACGCCATTGTCCAGTGCGATTGGCAACTAAGGCCTTACCCTTGGCTCTTGGATTATCTGTGACACGATTGAGATAAGCCTTAATTTGTTTCCTAACAAAAGGATCCAACTTTTTAAAACTTTTGGCAAATTTAGGGGTGGGTACTATCTTATAGGTCATCCCAATTTAGCACCTCCCCACCATTTTCAAGATAGTCTTCATATTCTGCCAAAGCCAAATCGGCTACTCTAGCGTCATATTCATCCTCAATGGCTTCTAAAGTTTTGGTACGAATTAATTCTGACAAGGATACGCCTTCGAATTTCGCAATGGCCTGCATGAACTTCTTATCTGCCTCTGAAACCTTCAATGTAATTGTTGTCATATCCTTAACCTCGTTCTCTTTTGTAACACCATTGTATTACCACTCCTCTTTTTTGTCAATTTTGATAATAGGTTCATACTTTTATTCGTAAAACAATAGAAAAAGCAACCCTTACGAGTTACTTGCAGTCCTATTAAAAATTAACTGTATCAGGATCATCCTGAGTTTTAATGCCTTGAATCTTATCCAATACTGCCATATCTTCCTCTGACAAATCAAAGTCAAAGATATCCAAGTTGGCTTCGATATTTTTTGGTGTCACTGACTTAGGTAGTGGCAAGAAACCTTTTTGAAGGCTCCAACGTAGGGCAACTTGAGCAACTGATTTTCCGTTACGTTCAGCCACTGCTTCTACATCTTCATTTCCAAAAATGCTACCAGTACCTAGTGGGCTATAGGCTTCAAGAAGAATGTCACGCTCTTGGCAATAGGCAACCAAATCTTCTTGGGCACAACCTGGAGCCAAAAGAATTTGATTGACATGTGGCACAATTTCAGCCGTTTCAAGGAGAGCATCAAGGTGATGCTGCATAAAGTTAGACACACCGATAGCACGCACCTTACCATCTTTGTAGGCTTCTTCCATTGCCTTCCAAGCACCTTCATTGCCAACTTTCCAAGCATCATTCTCACGAAGAGCCTTTGGATTAGGCCAGTGGATGAGCAAAAGATCCAAATAATCCACACCTAGTCTTTCAAGAGACTCGTCGATAGAGGCCTTAGCCAAATCGTAATCGTGCTTGTCATTCCAGAGTTTAGTCGTTAGGAAAATATCCTCACGCGCCACAACACTATCTGCAATCGCCTTACCTACAGAAACCTCGTTACCGTAGATTTGCGCCGTATCAATGTGTGTGTAACCCGCCTTAAGTGCGAAACTAACGCTGTTATAAGCTTCTTCCCCTTCTGGAATCTGCCAAGTCCCAAAACCAATTTTAGGAATCGTAACGCCATTTGAAAGTGTATATGTTTCCATCCTGTTCTCCTTTTCAAGTTGTAACAGAATTATCTTAAAGGATATAAGATAAAATTGCAAAGATTTGCTATGGCTTGTTTGATGAATAGTTCCTTACTTCTTTTTCCGCTTCTTTTTAAAGACAACACCATTTTCTTTAAGGATTTCCAAGCTCACCTTTCCAACTCCTCTAATCCCTGCTACTTCCTCTTCCGTTTTCTTTTTAAAATCTTTAAATTCTATTAAGCCATGTTGACGAAGTATACGCTCCACACTTATTGAAAGACCTTGGAGGGCTTTGCTTGGTTCTATACTTTTTTCCAATTCTCTAATTAGTTTGTGCAATTCTGGTTTTTTCTTTTTCGCAACATGTCTTTGTGGACGTTTTGCACGATATTTTTCGATTAACCAAGTAAAATAATATTCTGACTGGGACAGATCAACGACTTGATTAAAAACCATCAAAAGACTTTGCATACTATTGGCTTCAAATAAGATAGGGTTGACTTTAAGCGTTTCGGCAACTAGACGCTCTTCATCACCTTGTTCAATCATTTTTAAATAATTTTCGAACTCTGGATTTTTTGCATAGAGAAGATCAAAATAGAAATCCGCATCCTCAATATGTCCCGTCATTAGAGAGACCGTCATCATTGGTACTATCATCAAATCTTCTTCGTGATATTCCATTTGCTCACATTCGAAAAAGTTTTTAGCCTTATCATAGTCCTCCAGATTACAATAGGTAGCCATCAATTCGTAACGGACTCCCATGTGATCTTGAACATCTATCTCTAGAATCTCTTCAAATTCCTTAATAGCAAACCGCTTCATACTGTTGCTTAAATAAAATTTAGCAAGATTATACTTCAAAGACAAATAAGGACGCTCGTCAAGATTAGCCCAGCCCATTCTTGGACCTTGCTCCCACTTGGACCTTTGCTCTTTTTCTAAAGCAATTAGGCCTTTTAGATGTTCAAGTGGAATTTGAAAAGTTAAGAGCATCTGCTTAGCATCAAGATTTTCAGGATCTAGTTTTAAAGCTTCTGTCAAAAATTCCTGACTTCTCGAAGGATCGTCCTCATAATAATGATAAGCCTCTTCAATAAGTTTCCAGGCTCTCTCCTGCTTTGAATCAGGGGAAGTAATCTCATCAAAAAGCCCTTGGTTGTATTGTCTTGCAAAATCTTCAAGAGCCATGTCCACACTGAGATACTCTGTAATATGTTCTTCTAAGAATGCTTCTGCTTTTTTTGTGAAGTCTTCAAAAGATGATGTCATCAATCTTCTCCAATCTATGTTTATTTCTCTAACTACTATTGTATACGTTTTCATAGAACATTACTATATTCTAAGTGAAATCAACAACCTCTTAAATTTTTATTGACAAAAATAGTCGCCAATCACAATACAGATAAGAATCCATAGAGTCTTATTTTGGGACATCTAAACTCAAAGTTGTACACTTATATTAGATAGAGTGCCATTGGACGATTAACATCAAGGCATAATCTTCAAGTTTCATTTAAAGCTACAAAAAATCATTAACTCCTTGGGAGTGGTTTAGTCCCTTCTCTATATCAATAACTTTAACTCACTTTTTCATAATTTTACTTGACCACTCCCATTTTTAAGGGAATTGAAAACTGAGTTATATTTTAAAAGGAAACAGAGGTCTGTTTCCTTTTTTCTTACTTCAAACCATGACAAAAGGAAACCCTTTCGAGTTTCCTTTATCAAATATATCGTTGGAGTCAAAGTCCAATAATACTTTAGTTGAGTGGTTCAATCATGAAGCTCAATTGATAGCTATCTGCTGAGCTAACCAAGAATTCGTCATGAACTGGAGCACCCCATGAGTCGTCACCACCGACACCCATTTGAGCAGCAAGAACTTTAATCCATGTAGCATCAGATTGTTGCAATTCATATTGATGACGAGCATTTTCAATTTGTTCAGTACTGTTACGCAAAGCACTGAATTCGAATGCCTTATTAAGTGCGGTGAATTTAAGACCATTATGGTTATCATCAGATACTGTAAATTCACGAGTACCATAGTGATTACCAGATTCTTGTGGCATTAGATATGGAGCAAATGTCTTTTCAACAGAAGTTTCATAGCGACCAAGATAGGCACCAGGAAGTTTATCAAGGTAACTTTCTTCTGCACCATATCCATAATAGCTAAGGTTTGTAAATTGTGAACCAATCGCAAATTCTAGACCAAATTCAGGGAAGTTTGGCAAACCTGCTTTACCATCATAGTTTGCAGTAACAAAGATTCGACCCTTGTAATCAACTTGATAAGTCACCTTAACTTCGACATCAGACAAGCCAGGCAATTCATGAACATAAGTCACTTTAACAGAGTCATCTTCAATTTGAATTTGAGTATCTGTAACCTTACTATAGTTTCCAGCAACTTTCCAGCCTGCCATTTCGAATGGATATCCAGCACCACGATCGTTGTCAGTGTAAGCACGAGTAAAGTTAAGTTTAGGACCTTTCTCAATGAATTCAACACCATTATACTTAGCAGATACTAGCGTATTTTGTGCACGTGAAAGCAAGATAGAGAAGTTTTGTCCGTGGATTCCGATGTTGAAGTCGCCTTCAACAACATTCAAAGGTGCTTTAACTGGTGTTTCAGTGCTAATCTTTTCAGCAACATATTGACCACGAACAATTTCATGTCCTTTTGGAGCCCATTCAGTTGCTTCATTCTGAACACAAGCAACTTCATAAATTCGTTCAGCATTTGAAGCTCCAACAGCGAATTCTACTGGGAATGTTGCTTCTTCACCTGGTTTAACATCAAAGTGATATTCACTTTCGCTAACTTTTCTACCATCTTCGTAAACTCTAGCTAGGAAAGTATAAGCAGAAAGATCTTCAAAGACATTATCATTCTTGATAGTTACTGATTTTTCATCAACAGCAATCTTAATATTAGAGTAAAGATGTTTAACTGTTTGAAGTTTTGGAGTTAGGGTACGATCTGCGAAGACAATACCATTTCCACAAAATTCGTAGTCAGAAGGTCTATCATGCCAGTCACCACCATATGATAGGAATTCGCTACCATTTGGAAGTGGTTTGTAAATAGCTTGGTCAATGAAGTCCCAAATAAATCCACCTTGGTATTCTGGATATTTCTCTAAGTCAGTGTAGAGTTTCAATCCACCACCAGAATTACCCATTGTGTGCATGTATTCACATGAAATATAAGGTTTTTGAGGATTGTTAGTGAGGTATTCTTCAATATCAGCTGGTTTCGCATACATACGACTTTCGATGTCTGTAATGTAATCAAATTCACGACACCATGTAACACCTTCATAGTGAACTGGACGAGTATTGTCAACACTACGGAAGTAATCAGCCATGTCAGCAATATCTTTACCAGCATATGATTCATTACCACAAGACCAAATGATAACACTAGCATGGTTCTTATCACGTTGGAACATGTTATTGGCACGATCCAAACAAGCAGGCAACCATTCTGGTTCACTAGCTGGGATATTCCATGAAGGTTCGCTTAGACCAAGTTTTTGCCATGTACCGTGTGTTTCAAGGTTGGCTTCATCGATAACATAAAGTCCATATTCATCACACAATTCATACCAACGTGTTTGGTTAGGATAGTGAGAAGTACGAACAGCATTGATGTTATGTTGTTTCATCACTTTGATATCCCAAAGCATATCTTCTTCAGTGATACAACGTCCTGTTCTAGCGTTAAATTCGTGTCTGTTAACCCCTTTAAAGACAATTCTCTTACCATTCAAAAGCATGAGTGTATCTTTAATTTCAAAGTGTCTAAATCCAACTTTAACTGGAACGACTTCAACAACTTGGTCATCATCCAAAACATGAAGGGTCAAATTGTAAAGTTTAGGACTTTCAGCACTCCAAGGTTTGATTTTCAGATTTTCAAGACTTACAGATAGTTCACCGTCACCATTAACAGATGCATCACCTTCTGTAACGATGCCTTCATAATCTGAAAGAACATATTTAATTTTCTTATCTTCGTAATCACCAACAGTCTTCAAATCAATATCCAATTGACCTGCTTTTGTTTGGTAATCATAATCTCCCTTAACAAAGAGATCTTGAACGTGAACTTTTGGAATAGCATACAAGTAAACATCTCTGAAAATACCGTAAAGTCTCCAGAAGTCTTGGTCTTCCAACCAGCTTGCTGTAGAGTAACGATAAACAGCTACCGCCAACTTGTTATCACCTTCAACAAGGTAATCACTGATTTCAAATTCACTAGGTGTAAATGAATCTTCACTGTATCCTACGAAGTTACCATTGACCCATACAAAGATGGAAGTGGCAACCCCTTGGAATGAGATAAATACTTTTTTATTTTTTAATGCATCATTCAAGGTAAAATGTTTAACGTATGATGCAACAGCATTTGATTCTTGAGGAACTTGAGGTGGACGAAGGAATTCTTTACCATCCCAAGGATATTGGGTATTCACATATTGTGGAGAACCAAAACCTTGAAGCTCTAAATGACCTGGTACATTGATGAAATTCAAATCCGTTTCATCAAATTCTGTTTTATAAAAGTCTTTTAAAACCTGATTTGTATTCTGAGCATAGTGAATTTTCCATTTTCCATTAAGAGATTGTCTTAACTTCATCTCCCCTTCAGAAAATTCTGTAAGAGATTCAAAAAACTTATGATCTGAGTGAGCGTCAACAGTATTAACGCTAACAATCTTTGGATCGTTTAAGTAAGTTTGAATTTTTTCAGTCGTGTTCATAGATTATTCTCCTTTTTTGAAGGTAATAACTTCAGACAAAGCTTCTACCTTTTCTCCAACTTCTTGTTCAAGATGGAAAGCACTGAATTTTTCTGAATTAGTTACAGTGACAAGTACTGTGTCATCAAGACCATTTTTCTCAATAATTGGTGACCAGAACTCAAGAAGTTTTTGTCCAACTTCAACACGATCACCTTGTTCTACGTAACTAATGAACCCTTCACCTTTAAGTTTAACTGTTCCGATACCAACGTGGATAAGAACAATGACACCATCTTCACTTTCAATACCAACTGCATGGCGAGTAGGAAGAACTTGACGAATGGTACCACTAATTGGTGCAAAGACAGCTCCATCAGTAGGTTTAATGGCGAAACCTTTACCCATGCTACCTGAAGCAAAGTGTTCATCATTAACACTTGAGAGGTCAACCAAATGACCAGTTGTAGGGTTTACAAGAGATACGACGTTAGCTTTAACTTCATTTTCAGAAGTTGCTACGCTAAAGCGATGTTCCAATTCTTCAACAATTTCAGCGTGACGTGCTTCAGTCAAAGTGATTTTACGAGCAATAATGAAGGCTCCGATGAGCATTGCTGCTGCTGGGAAACCAAACATGCTAAGCTTAAAGATAGACTGTTGATGTGTTGTAATTGTTGATGCTGAGGCACCTGTTGTCATACCGGCAGCTACGGCAATTGTAGAAACAAGCCAGTTTGACATCGCACCACCAAGTTTATCAACAAGTGGACGAACTGACAAAGTAAGTGATTCATCACGGTGTCCCAATTTCCATTGACCATATTCTACTGAGTCAGAGATAATCATGAGGATAACAAGGAACACAAGAGGTTGTGGAATAAAGAAGAGTTCAGCAGCAGTCAAGATCATTGGAAGTGATGTTCCTGCAATACTAAAGATTCCGATACCACCGAGCATTACTGCAATACATCCATAGAACAAACGTTTACGGTTGAATTTACCAGCTAGGCTAGGGAAGAGTGAAACTGAAACCAAACCAACAACTGTATTCAATCCGTAAAGGATTGAGTATTTCCCTGGATCACCAAGGATAAATGTGAAGTAAAAAAGTTGAAGAGCATTAAGTGTATTAATACCAAGACCATAGAACCAATATCCGAGAGACAACCACATCAATTGGTCGTTTTTACCAAGAACTTTAAAGACTTGTTTAAGGCTAGTTTTTTCTTTGTTATCACGAAGTTTTGACTCAACTTCACGTGTACCAATACCAACAGCAATTGATGTAATCACACCAATGAGAGCAACGATAAATGCAAACCAGAACCATCCAGATTTATCTCCAGAACCACTACTGTTCGTCATAGAGAAGAACAAAACGATTGGCATGATGGCAACACCTACAATATTGGCACCAATCGTAGAACCAATACGGGCAAAAGTTGCCATTTTTTCACGTTCATGACTGTCAAGAGACAAGGCAGGAATCATTGACCAGAAACCGATATCTTTAATTGAGTAGAAGACATCCATTACAAGGTAGATAATTCCGAAAAGTACAAGGTACAAGAAAGGATTTGTTTTATTCAAACCACCTAAATCGGTGAAGAGAAGCAACAAGGCGATAGAACTGATGATACCACCACCAACTACCCATGGTTTGAATTTACCATACTTAGTATGAGTGTTATCAATCATGTTACCGATCAATGGATCGATAAATACTTCCAAGATACGCAAAATAGCGATGATGTTAGTAATTAATAGTACGTAGTGACTATTTTGCTTTGGATCACCTGTGTTAAACAAGTGAGTTGTCACAAACATGATAAAGTATGTTGACAACGTTGCATAGAAGACGTCGTTACCAAAAGCACCAGCTGAATAGGATAGACGAGACTTCATTTGACCTTTAGATTTTCCCATTACGAAAACCTCCTGTTAGTTGTTTTTTTGAATACGCTTACATTATATAAGTATTAGTTTAAACCGTCAATAGTTTTAGTGATTTTTTACTAAACTTTTACTAAAACATGATTATTTTGATGAATTAAAATATTGGAAACCGATTTCATAGCTTACACTATGACCCTCCTCCAAGATGATATCTCCAAAATCTGTATGATTAACGGCATCTGGGAGTGTTTGAGCTTCCATAGCTATAGCTTCTCGTCCTTTTGCAATTGTTCCTCGATCTCTCGCAAAGTAAATATTATCCTCTATAATATCCATAGTATAAATAACTAAACCATTTCTGTTAGAGAAGATTTCAATACCATCTCCGCTTTCTTTGTCATGCAAAATAGCTACTTCTCTCACATGATCACAAGTTTCCCCTCCAACTACAAAGGCATCATCAAAACCATTATTTGCTTCAATTCGAGGTAGCAAGTCAGTTGTCTTTCTGAAATCATAATTCGTTCCATCTACATTAATTTTTTGTCCTGTTGGAATTAACTCAGAATCCAACTCTAAACGATAGTCTGAATAGATTTGTAACTCATGACTTGATAAATCCTGTTTGTCGCTAAGATTAAAGTAAACATGGTTTGTCGGATTAAAGACTGTTGACTCTGTAACATCGAAGGCTTCAAAGAGTATTGTTAAGCGGTTATTATTGTTAAGTCTATAACTAATAGAGACTGTAACATCACCAGGAAAGCCATCTACACTTGAATAAAGTCTTCTAATAAATTTTGTCTCAACATATTCATCATTCAGGTTTGTGACATAGTTCCAATTTTGAACCTGCATTCCTTTTGGACCGCCATGTAAACAGTTTTCTCCCTCATTCTTAGGAAGGCTATAAAGAACCATATTATGAGTATACGAAGCTTTCCCAATTCTTCCAGCAACCCTACCAATGGACTGGCAGGCACATAAATTATTCTTATAGTAATCCTCGTAATCACTGAAACCAAGTACTATATTTTTAAGAGCACCAGTTTCTGTTGGAACCAAAAACTCCTGAAGTGTAGCACCTGTTGTGAGTGTGGAAATGACAACACCATTATTATTTTCCATTGAAATTTTACTGACATCGCCTGAATCAACTTTTCCAATAATTTCGCAGTTTATTTTCATACTATTTCCTCAAAAAACAAAGAGTACAATAATTATATATACTCTTTGACCCTTTTTTTATTATTTTAATTATCCTCGATCATCGTACCCTTTTGGATGGCTAGAATGCCATGCCCAAGCACTTGCGATGATTTTTTCGATGTTATCAAATTGTGGTTTCCATCCAAGAACTGTACGTGCTTTTTCAGATGAAGCAATCAATGTATCAGGATCACCAGGACGACGATCAGCTTTCTCAGCTGGGATTTCTTTACCAGTTACCTTACGAGCGGCTTCAAGAATTTGAAGGTTTGAGAATCCCGTTGATGAACCTAAGTTAAAGGCTGTAGATTCATTACCTTTACGAAGATATTCAACAGCAAGGAGGTGAGCATCAGCCAAGTCAAATGGGTGAACATAGTCACGAACATTTGTACCATCAGGAGTGTTGTAGTCATCACCAAAAATCATGATTTTTTCACGAACACCTTGAGCTACTTGAAGGATAATTGGGAGAAGGTGAGTTTCTGGACCATGGTCTTCACCGATAGATCCATCAGGTTTTGCACCAGCAACGTTGAAGTAACGAAGTGGCACATATTTAATACCATAAGCTTTATCAGACCACTTCATGATAGTTTCCATCATCAACTTACTTTCACCATATGGGTTGATAGGATTTTGTGGTGTTGTTTCAAGAATTGGAATTTCTTCTGGGATACCGTAAGTTGCTGCTGTTGATGAGAAGACAATGTATTTAACACCGCATTCGTTCATAACTTCAAGCAATTTAACCATTCCAGCTGTATTGTTATCAAAATATTTGAGTGGTTTTTCCATTGATTCACCAACCAATGAATAGGCCGCAAAGTGAATGACGGCATCAACATCAGGGTTTTCTTTGAAGACCTTTCTCATAAAATCTTGATCAGAAAGATCGCCTTGATAGAAAATAGCATCTGGATGTACGGCAGCACGGTGACCGGTTACCAAACTATCTACTACTACTACTTTTTCTTGACCTTTTTCAACTAAGCGATCAACCATGTGAGAACCGATATAACCAGCTCCACCTAATACTAAAATTGCCATTTCTTATCTCCTTTCTTCAGAAAAAACAATTAATCAGCTAAATTTACAAAATCTACAAATGCTTTAAACTGATCCAAGCCTTCACTATTAGTCTTATAAACACCTGCATCTTCTAGTACACGAGCAAAGATATCTGCAACAGATTGTCGAACAACTTCTGTCACTTCCTCAGCTGTAACATTCGGATTTTGAGCTTTGAGTTCATCTGCCCATTCTTGGTGAATTGGAGCAACTTGGTTACCTTGACCTAATAGATAATCTTCAACATCTTTAAGTTCTGTTTTCAAACGAGGAGGAAGAATGGCCAATCCCATAACTTCAATCAAACCAATGTTTTCTTTTTTAATATGTTGAACATCTTTATGTGGGTGGTAGATACCGTCTGGATGTTCTTCAGAAGTTTGATTGTCACGAAGAACCAAATCTAATTCAAATTTACCGTCTTTTCTACGAGCAATTGGGGTAATGGTGTGGTGAGGCTGCCCATCAGACTCAGCCAAGACACCAGCTTTTTCGTCTGAATAACCACGCCAACAATTTAAAATTTTGGTTGCAAGAGCAATAAGTCTTTCCTTGTCTTCACTTCTAAGACGAAGAACAGACATAGGCCAATTAACGATACCAGCCTCAACATCAGAGTAACCATCAAAACTAACTTTTTCGTTAATGCCTGCTACTTCCATTGGGAAGGTATGGCGACCACCTTGATAGTGTTCATGTGTAAGAATCGAACCACCTACAATTGGAAGATCGGCATTTGAACCTGCGAAGTAACCAGGAAATGCTTCAACAATTGATAGGAGACGACCAAACGTCAATGGACTGATGTGCATTGGTTCGTGCTTACCATAAAAGAAGATAGAATGTTCATTAAAGTAAGCATATGGTGAATATTGGAAGCCCCAGTCATTTCCTTCCATTTGGAAACGAATAACACGATGATTACTACGTGCTGGGTGATTGATGCGACCAAGATAACCTTCATTTTCCATACAAAGTTGGCATTTTGGATAATCAGAAGCTACCGCATTTTTAGCAGCAGCGATGGCTTTTGGATCTTTTTCCGGTTTCGAAAGGTTAATCGTAATTTCCAAGTCACCGTATTTAGTAGGTGCTTTATAAGCAATATTTTGTGCAATGGCTTTGACTTTCACATAATCATTTCGTTTACTTTGTGCATAAAAGTCAGCAATTGCTTGCTCTGGGTCAGATTTATAAGTATCCCAGAAGTTACGATTGACAAGGCTAGGGCTTGGTGTAATCAAGTCCATGAGTTGAGCACCGATGATATCTTGTTCTTCATTAAGTTCACCTACAGAACCAGCTTTAACACCTGCTTGAAGCAACTGGTCTTTAAGGTCAATCAACTCAGAGCTATCTGTTTCAACATCAGCAACTCCTTCTCCAACCAAAGCAAAAACTTTGTTTGTCAAATAGATACGGTCCAATTCCTCATAATCACTATTTTCAATAACCAGAGTTACAAAAGTGTTTACTAAATTTTCAGCCATAATCTCTACTTCTTTCTCATTAATCAAGTACTCGTGAACCGCCAGCTACTTCAGCAATATAGAAGCTTGGTGCATAACCAACGACTTCTTCATAACGTTGACCAACTGCTTTTTTGAAATCTTCAACTTTATCTTTGTTTACTAACGCGATGGCACATCCACCAAAGCCCGCTCCTGTCATACGAGCTCCAAGAACACCTTCTTGTTCCCATGCGGTGTGTGCCAAAGTATCAAGTTCAAGACCTGTCACTTCGTAATCATGTTCCAATGACACGTGAGAAGCATTCATAAGGCGTCCAAAGCCTTCCAAATCCCCTGATTCAAGAGCTTTACGGGCTTGAAGTGTACGTTGATTTTCAAGAACTGCATGACGGGCACGTTTGATACGATTTTCATCTTTAATCAAGTAGCTGTATGCATCAAATGTCCAGAGGTCCAATTCACCAAGTGTTTGGATATCAAGTTTTTCTTGGAGTTCAGATACTGCTGTTTCACATTCAGCACGACGTTCATTGTATTTAGAATCAGCCAATTCACGACGTTTGTTAGTGTTCATGATAACAACAACATTGTCTTTAAGGTCAAGTGGTACCAAGTCATACTCTAAAGTATTTGTATCCAAGTAAATCGCACGTTGATCAGCTCCCATACCAATAGCGAATTGGTCCATGATACCAGAGTTAACGCCGATAAAGTCATTTTCAGTTTGCTTACCGATTTTAACCAAGTCAAGGCGTTCCAATTTAAGGTCATAAAGTTTTTCAGCAATAACACCAATCAACAATTCCAAAGATGATGATGATGACAAGCCTGATCCATTTGGAATGTTACCATAGATGTAAATATCCATACCTGAATCAATCGTATGACCAGCTTCTTGCAAGAAATGAAGAACACCTTTTGGATAGTTTGTCCAGTTGTGTTCTTTTTCAAAACGAAGATTTTCAAGTGGAACTTCGATGATTCCCTTATCTTCAAAGTTACCTGAGAAGAAACGCAAAACTTTGTCATCACGTTTACGGGCCGCTCCGTAAGTACCTAAGGTAATAGCTGCTGGGAACACATGTCCACCGTTGTAGTCAGTGTGTTCACCAATCAAATTAATACGACCTGGAGAAAAGAAAGTATGTTCTGCTTCTACACCAAAAACTTCTTTAAACTTTTCTCTTAACTGTGATGTCTTCATAGGATGTACCTCACTTATTCTTTTTTACACTAACAGTGTAACCCCTTTCACAAGGAAAATCAATATTTTTACTGTTTTTTTAGTAAAAAATAGGTAAAATTTTAGAAATTATGATATACTTTGGATGAAAGGAGAACAATATGGCTACATTAAAAGATATCGCAAAATTGGCTGATGTATCAATCGCAACTGTTTCACGTGTTCTCAACCAAGATGAAAACCTCTCCGTTACTGAAGAAACCAGGCACCGTATTTTAACTGCGGCAGATGAAATCGGATATACCAAACATAAGAAAATCGGAAACTTGAAAAAAGAAAAACATCAAGTGGCAATTATCCAATGGGTAAGTGAGGAAGATGAGTTAGACGATCTCTACTACTACAACATTCGGCTTGGAATTGAAACAAGAGCCCATGAGCTAGACTACGAGATGCTTCGTTATTTCAATGACATTCCTTTTAGTCTCGCTGAAGAAGTCATAGGTATACTTTGTATCGGAAAGTTTAGTCGTGAACAGATTACTGAATTGGAATCATTGGGTAGATTACTGGTCTTTGTAGATAGTGATACCCTACTTCAGGGACATCCTTGTGTGACAACTGACTTTGAAAATGCTGTTCAAACGGCACTAAGTTATCTCACTGAGCAAGGGTGTAAGAGCATCGGTCTTTTAACAGGGCAAGAAAAAACAACGGATTCAACTGAAATCGTTCCGGAGCCTCGTTTACGTTCTTATCGTAACTACTGTATTGAAAAGAGCATCTATGACCCTCTTTTGATTCTTTCAGGTAATTTTACAGTTCAATCTGGCTATGACCTTTTAGCCTCTAAAATAGCAAGTGGTACACCCCTACCAGATGCCTACTTTGCTGCTAGTGATAGTCTGGCTATCGGTGCTCTTAGAGCCCTTCAGGAAAATGGCATTAATGTCCCAGAAGATATCCAGATTATCTCCTTTAATGACACCAGTCTAGCCAAACAAGTTTATCCGCCACTTTCTAGTGTCACTGTCTACACCGAAGAAATGGGACGAACTGCCATGGATGTCCTCAATAAACAAGTCTTGGCTCCAAGAGAAATCCCGACACTTACTATGTTGGGCACTAAACTGACTCTGAGAGAAAGTACGAAATAACAACTATTTAATAGATAAAAAGTGGTCGCCAACAGTCAGTTGACAACCACTTTTCTTTTTATTTCACCTTCACACAAATGGCATCCCAGGCTTGGAGTTTGCCTTGGTCTGTAATTGGCTCTAATTCGGTATTTGCAATGACAACTTCTGCTCTTTCGAAATCATAACAGAAGTCTTGTTCTTGGTCTGATAAATTGACTACAACCAGATAGCTACTATCTTTAGTCTTACGAATATAAGCAAATACTTTTGAAGCTGTCTCCAAGAGTTCAAAGTCAGCATCTACCAACCAATCTTGAGTTTTACGAAGCGCAACGAGCTTCTGATAGGTATAGAAAATCGATTCTGGATTGGCAAGGGCTGATTCAACATTTATGTCCTTATAGTTTGGATTAACAGGTAACCAAGTCTTATCCGATATGCTAAATCCAGCATTTTTAGAAGTATCCCATTGCATTGGTGTTCGAGCATTGTCACGACCCACCTGACGGATTTGGTCCATGATAACTTCTATCGATGCCCCTTTTTCGAGAGCTTCTTTGGCATAGTTGAGAGATTCAATGTCATTCAATTCTTCCAAAGTTCTAAATGGATAATTGGTCATGCCGATTTCTTCGCCCTGATAAATGTAAGGTGTTCCCCTCATCAGATGAAGGAGGATAGCCAAGGCCTTAGCTGACTTCTCACGATAGACACCAGTATCTCCCCACATTGAGAGAATACGAGGCAGATCATGATTATTCCAAAAAAGTGAGTTCCACCCTTGTCCCAACTCTAACTCGGTTTGCCATTTATTGAAAATAGCCTTAAGTGCTGAAACATCCAACTCCTTCTCATACTCCCATTTAGGGCTATCTGGCTTATGCTGAAGTCCAATATGTTCAAACTGGAAAACCATTGAAAGTTCTTGATTATCAGGATTTGAATACTGTTTAGCAATCTCAGGTGTCGCTCCCCAGGTTTCACCAACGGTTAGAAGGTCATGCTTGCCAAAGCTCGCCTGGTTCATTTCCTTAATGTAATCGTGAAGCCTTGGACCATTTGTATCAATCAGTTGATCTGGAATCTTACCAATCATATCAATCACATCCATGCGGAAACCACCGATTCCCTTATCAATCCAGAAATTCATCATGTCATAAACTTTCTGGCGCAACTGTGGATTTTCCCAATTAAGGTCTGGCTGTTTCTTACTAAAGAAATGCAGATAATATTGGCCTGAGGTCTCATCATATTCCCAAGCAGATCCACTAAAGATAGATACTAACTCATTAGGTTTGTCTCGCCAGATGTAGAAATCTCGTTCAGGACTTTCTGGATTTTCACGCGCCTCGATAAACCATGCATGTTCATCAGAGGTATGGTTAACCACCAAGTCCATAACAATTTGAATATCACGCTTCTTGGCTTCCGCCAAAAGCTCATCCATGTCACTCATGTCTCCAAAAATATCTGCAATAGCCTCATAGTTAGCGATGTCATAGCCATTGTCATCCATTGGACTGTCATAGACAGGCGAAAGCCATAGGGCTGTTATTCCAAGTTTTTGCAAGTAGTCTAACTTACTGGTAATCCCCTTCAAATCACCAATGCCATCACCGTTTTTGTCCATAAAAGATTTAGGGTAAATTTGATAAATCGTAGCTTTATGCCACCAATGTTTTTGCATGATTCTACTCCTCGTTTTTATTATCATCGTGAGTCTGATAGTTCTATTTTACGTTTTTCTAGAAGTTATGCAAGCGTTTTCTTTTTTGTTTAAAACATTTCAATGACCTATACTCCAGACTCCTTAAAATTTTGGTAATATTGAAAAATAATAGAGTTGAAATGTAAGGTTAGCCTTTGCTTAGCTTAACAATACAAATCAAAACCACCCGTGAGAACGGGTGGTTTGCTCTTCGGCTGAAAGCCTCTGCTACCGGCCGAGGCCTAAAGGCCTACCGAATGGTTTCCCTTCAGCACCACCTTTGCTAGCTGACCCGACTAGCGGGTCTCTTTAAGACTACTTTCTTTTATTCTTTTCACCTGTAAACGGACAATATTCCTCGAAAAGACTGAGCTAATCTGCTATCACGTCTTCTTGTAATTGATTACGAATATATTCTTCAATTCACTTTTGATTTAGCCCAACCGTATCAACATAAAACCCTCAACACCAAAATTTGAAATTCCCAAATTTATACTTTAAATTAGCGTGGTAGTATGTGCTAAACTATTATTATCCTGTCTCATCAGGGGTCCTCCTTTTGTATACTAGTTAGTGGTCGGGAAACCTTATCTAATATTACACTTTAGGGGGACTTTTTTGATACATCGCTAAAAGCTTTTCGGAACCACTAGCACAGCTAGTGGGTTTCGTGAGACAAAAACGACGGTTAATACCTCAACCGTCACTTTTTACTTTTTGGGCAAGACCATAACAAAGCGTCTCCCCATGGAACTTTCTTCAAATCTATAGCTAAGTTCCTCATGCTCTAGAAGGTATTTAACCACAAAAAGGCCTAATCCTCCTTCTTTCTTAGACTGAACTTTAGTTGGAGTATTTTCTTTAGATACAATCGTATTTTCAATGACAAAATCAGTTCCTTCATTTTCTAAACCTATTCGAATCACTCCACCCTTATCAGAATGCTTGACTGCATTACTGATGATATTTGAGAGAACCAATTTCAAAATAGGTAAATTCATGAAAATACTAGTTGCCGGAAGATAATTGTCAATTGATAGGGAGCGATTCTCAACCAACACTTGATTTTGAGTGAGTATGCGATTTACCACATCATCTAACTGAATCCACTCCTTATCACCACCTAATTCTTGAACAGAAGATAAAGACAGGATCTCTAGGACAATCTGGTTCATCTCATCGACGATGTCAAGAGAAACTAATAGGTAGCGGTCCCGATCCTTGTAGCGACCAATTTTATCTCGCATATTTTCTAGGATAATCTTCAAGCTGGCCAGAGGCGTCTTGAGCTCATGCGAAGCCCCCCGTAGGAACTCGACCTTCATCTGCTCCAACTTCAGATTTTCCTGTTTCTGCTGCTCTAGATTGTCGATCACCTCTAAAAGATGGTGATAGAGGTCGTTGATCTGTTGCTTGAGAACGCCAATCTCATCCTGCGAGTGAATAGGAAGACTGGCTGTCCGATCCAGCCGTTTCATCCGCTTGGTCATCTGCTTGATCTCAAGGATCGGAGCAGAAATCATGCGGGCATAGAGATAGGAGGCAAGCAATGACAGAACAAAGGAAGCAAGGAGACTATAGGGAAGAAAGCCCAGACTGATGTCCCGCGCTTCCTTTTGGGAATCGACGGTCGCTAAGAATTGCAAGGTCAAGTCCTTCCCTTCCTTGGTCTGAATCTTTCGCTCTTCAATGACCAAGGAATTATTCTGGCTGTCAGGGTTCACGAGCAGGTCATCCTTGACCTCTAGGGCATTTTGTTTTTGCTTTCCTTTGATAGACACCTTGATATCATTGGTCTTGGAATAAAGGTCGATGACCGACTCAATGGTCCCTTCTTCCTGGCCCTGGAAACTCTTAGCCAGAGCTTGCGATTTCTTCAAAATCGTCTGGCGCTGGGACTCGATATAGGTCGATGGAAAAATAAAGTAAACCGAAGCATGTAGAAGAATGACTAAGCTACTAAAAAGGGCAAAGGTAATCAGAAAGATTTTTGCAAAGATACTCCGTTTGGTCATGGTCTCTCCAATTTATAGCCGACATTGCGTACCGTAACGATACAGTCCAGCTCTAGTTTTTTTCGTAGTTCCTTGATATAGACATCGATCACCCGATCAAAAGGAATCTCCTCCGTCTCCTTCCAGACGGCATCGAGGATCTGAGAGCGAGTCCGGGCCTTGCCTTCATGCTGGAGCAGGTATTCCAAGATTTCCAACTCCTTGGCATTCATGGAGATGGCTTGCCCAGCTAGGCTGGCTGTGTAGCTCTCAAAATCCACCTGTGCCTCTCCATAGGTGAAGACCCGTGAAGGCTGAAGCTTTTTAAAAATAGCTTCGATACGGACCTTCAAGAGGGACAAGGAGAAGGGTTTTTCCAGATAGCCATCTGCCAACTCTCCAAAGGCTGTCAACTTATAGTCCTCGTCATGGAAGGCCGTTAGCATGAGGACAGGGACTGAGCTGGTCTTCCGGATGGTCTTGAGTACTTCCAAGCCATTGAGGATAGGGAGCTGGATATCCAGCAAGACCAGATCTGGCGCCTCTCTGTGAAAGAGGTCCAGGGCCTCCTGCCCATCGCCTGCTTCAAAGACCTCATAGCCACATTCCATGAGATAGTCGCTCATCCCTTCGCGAATCAGGACTTCATCTTCTACGATTAGTATCTTCATACATTATCCTTTTAATCTATATATGGTCTCTTTCTTCCATTATACCGTTTTTTATAGGTGCAGCAAACTTATCATTCAACATCAACTAAGAGGTCCTTGGGTTTCTTGTGAAGAAGCCAGCGAGAAGAAATCAAGGATACCAAGCTTAAAATAAATCCACCGACTAGAATGACTACCAAAAGTTGCTTAGGTTGGACTGTCATGTGAATCTGAGTTAGAGTCTTACTGAAGCTTTCTGCCTCAGCCCCTCCACCAAGATTTGCAGCTAGAGATTCTTTGGTCATTTGCTTATTGATACCTTCTGTTACATTGGAAAGGACTGTATTACCAACTTTTTCGGCAAAGAAACTAGCTAAACCATATGACAAAAGAAAGGCTGGTAAGGCAATCATCAGCAATTCTATTAAAAATTGACCCGCAACCTGTGTCTTTTTAAGTCCCAAGGCCAAAAAGATACCAACTTCTCTACGACGAGCATTTAACCATAAAATTAACAGAAGGGTTAGCAATAAACTTGTAAAAATGAGACTTCCAATAAACATACGGTTTGCCACACGATACATCCCAAGAATAGATTTCTGTAAAGCAGGGTAATTTGACGAGCTCTTAACAAGATCGTAGAGGGACCAGTTAATATTCAACTTTTTAATCTTTGCTATCAAGGAATCAAGATTTTGATCGCCTTTAGCAAAGAAAGTGGCATCCTCATAAGTGGCAGTTTCTACAGTATTACCATAGAGTTTTGCTACTGTATCTAGATCAGTGATGAGGGTGTTTTCATACAACTCCTGAGCATAGGTAACGGCAGCTTGATTTTGACCAGAAAATAAACCTTTGATAGTCACTTCTACTGTTTCATCAGCCCTTTTTTCGTTATCAGCATCATAGAGATTAGATTTAAGCTTTACTTTATCTCCTACATTAAGACCATTCTTTTTAGCTAAACCTTCGTGCATCAAGATTTGATTATGGTCCTTATCGGTTAGATGTTCTCCTTCAACTAGTTTATAAGCACCTGAAACAAATTTATCTTCTTTTGATGAGTCATTGACTCCTGTCAACATCAAGGTAGACTTAAAATTTTTAGCACGTTCTGGCGATTGATTTTGTAGCGTTTGCTCTGTTTCAATAATCTCATAATCTAGTAAATCACCAATACCATTTATCCGTTTAATAGTCGAAACAATTCCTTTAGTCTCACTAATCTTTTTAATATCTTCTCCCTTAAGATTTCCAGCCCCTCGAGGAGTTCCAGGATTCGTGTTACGATTAATCTGCATTGAAAAACTATTGGTAATTGCCCCTAGACTCTTGGATGCAGCTTCTTGGGTTGCACTTCGCATAGCAAGTCCTAACAAACTAAGAGTACTCATCAAAAGAATAATAATTAACAGTAATAGTGACTTTGACCATTTTCGTGTAATATATGCAAAAGCGTTTCGAAACATAAGAGTCCTTTCTTTATTTTTTCTTTTCTATGAGTTGTTTCTTCTTCAACTCTAAAACCACATCAGATGCCTGAGCAACTTCCTTACTGTGCGTGACAACAATAACACATTTTTGGCGATCTAAGGCCATTCTTTTAAGGATAGCAATAATATCCTTGGCAGTTTCGTCGTCTAGATTTCCTGTCGGTTCATCTGCTAAGATAATCGGAGCCTCTGAAACCAAAGCCCGTGCAATAGCTACGCGTTGTTGTTGCCCTCCTGAAAGTTGCAGGACATTTCGATTAATTTGTTTTTCATCTAATCCCAATTCAGAAAGTATCTTCTTATCAGCATTTTTATTAACAAGTCGTACATTTTCTAAAGGTGTAAGATAATCAATGAGATTGTAATTTTGAAAAACAAGCGCAACATGGTGTCTACGATGATAACTAGAGCTTTTTTTCTTGATATTTTCTCCGTTAAACAAGACCTGCCCCTTCTTGGGATAATCAAGACCTGCCAAAAGGGAAAGTAAGGTCGTTTTTCCCGCTCCAGATTGCCCAATAATACTATAAAATTTACCTTTCTCGAAACGATAATTCACCTTCGAGAAGATAGCTTCACTTTTATTTTGATAACTATACGTAACATCTTTGAGTTCTAACATAGTGTTCCTTTCTCCTTAACTCATATTAGATAAGATTTCTTTTGGAGTTTTGCGCCAAATGAGACCTGTTGTCACACCGAGCGATAATATTACCAAGACTAGAAGACATAGATAAGATAGCCCTAAGGGTAGTCCCTGAGGAATTTGATCTAATAACTGAAGAGCCTGCTGCTGTCCTTGCTGTCCTATAAATTCTTGCAAAAACAGTCGACTTAGTAGTCGTCCAATAGCAAGGGCTGGTAACAAAGACATAAGGGACACCAACAATATCTCCATAAGAAATTGAGCAAAAATGCGTCCCTTGCTCTTCCCAATTGCTAAAAGAATACCTATCTCATGATTTCTCTCACGCGTCCATAGTGCCATTAAAAACGAGAGGATACCTGCTCCTGTAACAATTAAACTAATCATCATCGTTCTGACTATTTCTTGTAGCGCTTGAGACGATTCCTTCAAGGAGTCAAAAGCCTTTCGGTCCTGGTCCAAACGTAGACGATACCAATCGATATCTAATTGTTCCACTTGTTTAATGACTTGGTCGATTCTATCTGGATTCTTAATACCAAAGGATAATTTTGTCACTAACTTATCAGTCAAATTAAGCAGCTGGCTAGAGTCCTCATAATGGAGGAAGACTTGATTTTCACTTAAATCTGAGGACATTCCAGTAAATGTCTCCTCCTTCTTGCCAGAAAAAATACCAACGATATCAAAGCCCATTTCCCTAGCTCCACTTTCAGTCATCTGGAAATTGGACAAGGTCAGCTTATCTCCGACGCTTAGCTTATTTTTCCTAGCAAGCGATTCATGAATCATAATTTGACCTTTAGCAGATATGTGCTTCCCCTTAAGGAGTTGAAAAGCACCACTCCTAAAATCAACACTTTGGCCTGTTTCCTTAGTAAAAGTGGCTCCCAAGGCTTGATTAGCCTCATTATCAAGATCATCACGTTCCACCGTTTGTTTTCCTGTAACGACCTCCTTATCGATAAGTCGCACTGGGCTTATATATTCAGGTATCGTTGTCATCACATCAGATAGATGACTAATCTTTTCCCCCTCTTTCCAGGAAAATGCACTGCCTCTTTCTTTACTTACCAGAGCAAAACTTGCCCCACTTGACTTCCTGATTTGTGCTTTCATTCCTCCACCAACTTGCATAAGAGAGAAACAAAAATACAAGCAAGATAATATCAAAAACAAAATGAGAAAAAGGATAATATTCCGCGTTTTTTTGCGAAAAATATAAGCAACTGCCTGTTGTAAGAGAACCATCTTCCACCTCCATTTAAGACATTAGCCCTCAGCTACACCAAAGATAGGTGAGGACGCTTTCATTTTCTTATCCTAATTATAGACGACAAATGTGAAACCTTTATGAAATTAAATATTCTAATCATGATTGACTTTAAACTCTTTTTCTCCAACAAATCGACTTTCGCTAATAGCATTTACCTCAGGCATTTGATATAATTTTCCTCAGAGGTATTTTTATTTATGAAGAAACAAGCTTTTAGTTCTGAACAGTATTTGAATCTGCAACGCGACCATATTTTGGAGCGTATTAACCAGTTTGACGGGAAACTCTACTTGGAGTTTGGTGGTAAAATGTTGGAGGATTTCCACGCTGCTCGTGTCCTTCCTGGTTATGAGCCTGACAATAAAATCAAGCTCCTTCAAGAGCTTAAAGATCAGGTTGAAGTGGTTATCGCCATCAATGCTAGCAATATCGAGCACTCTAAGGCTCGTGGTGACCTTGGCATTTCCTACGACCAAGAGGTCCTTCGTCTGATTGATAAATTCAACGAGCTCAATATCTATGTGGGTTCTGTTGTTATTACGCAGTATTCAGGTCAACCTGCGGCTGATGCCTTCCGTAACCAACTGGAAAAAAATGGCATCACGTCTTACATCCATTACCCTATCAAGGGCTATCCAACGGATATGAACCATATCATTTCTCCTGAAGGTATGGGAAAAAATGACTATATCAAGACTAGCCGTAACCTTATCGTCGTTACTGCTCCTGGTCCTGGTTCTGGTAAATTGGCGACATGTATGTCTAACATGTACCACGACCAAATCAATGGCATCAAATCAGGTTATGCAAAATTTGAAACCTTCCCAGTTTGGAATTTGCCACTTCATCACCCAGTCAACTTGGCCTATGAAGCTGCCACTGCCGACCTTGATGATGTCAATATGATTGACCCATTCCACTTGGAAACTTATGGCAAAACTACGGTAAACTACAACCGTGACATCGAGATTTTCCCAGTCCTCAAACGTATGCTTGAGCGCATCCTTGGTGAGTCACCTTACGCTTCACCTACGGATATGGGTGTTAACATGGTTGGTTTTGCCATTACGGATGATGAGGCAGCCAAAGAAGCTTCTAAACAAGAAATCATCCGTCGCTACTATCAAACCGTCCTTGATTTCAAAAATGAACGTGTTCCTGAGACTGCTGTCAAGAAGATTGAGTTGCTCATGAATGACCTTGGTATTACTCCTGAAGATCGCCAAGTGGTTGTTGCAGCACGCACTAAGGCTGAAGAAACAGGTGGTTCTGCTCTTGCCCTCGAATTGCCAAATGGTCAAATCGTCACTGGTAAAAATTCAGAACTCTTTGGTCCAACTGCGGCTGCTTTGATCAACGCTATCAAGACTTCTGCAGGTATTGATAAGGATACTAAACTTATCGAGCCTGAGGTGGTTAAACCTATCCAAGGTCTGAAAATTGACCATTTAGGTAGCCGTAACCCTCGCCTCCACTCAAACGAAATCCTCATTGCCTTGGCCATCACAGCTGCTAACAATGCGGATGCGGCGCGTGCCATGGAGGAACTAGGTAACCTCAAGGGGTCTGAAGCCCACTCAACCATCATCCTTACTGATGAAGATAAAAATGTTCTCCGTAAGCTTGGTATCAATGTGACCTTCGACCCTTACTATCAATACGACAAATTGTATCGTAAATAATGCATGACTAGAAACAACAAAGACCTCAGTTGCTAAAACTGAGGTCTTTTAGAATTGCATTTAGTTGGAGAAAGAAAAAAGGGAAACTCTATCGAGTTCCCTTTTTGATAACCCACTCTTTCGTCTCGACCCGTTCCCAATGAAAAGGGAGTGGCCTAGCATTATTATGAAAAAGTGAGTTAAAGGTATCAAACAGAGGGCTAAGCCACTCCCGATTCTAATCAGCCTACGATTTCTAACTTGAGAAAAGGTAAGCTAAAAAGCAAAATTATAGTAGATAGGACTGCCACAAGTGGGAGGTAACGGCCTCCAACAAGATAGAGTAACAATGGCGCTATCGCTATGAAACGATTTAGAAAATTGCTAGTAACACGAACGGTTTGTCCGTCCTCAACGGTAATGGTGTTAGACTTGTAACCCAACTTTCCGACACTCAAACGAGCTTTCGACGATGGTAGGGAAACGCTCACGTCTTCCACTCCAGAAACTGTCCCCACAAGACTACTGTCTACGCGAATAGGACTCTTTCTAGCTACCTTGCTCGCTTCAATTGTTATACTAGCCACTAGCCATCTCCTTTTCCTATCTTTCTACTTATAGTATACACTTTTTGAAACGCTTACACAAGCGTAATGACTGTTAAATCAGGATTTCTTGAAAATGTTTTATGTTTTCAAAAGTTCTTAAACTGCTTTGAGGAACTTTGAAATAATTGGATTTTAAATAGTAAAAAGGGCTTAGTCCTATCTAATACAGAACTGAACCCTTTCCTATAAGAATTTGTCTATCCTGTTTGGATAAGTGCCAGAGGGGGATAATATTCCTATACGGGAATGGTGGCACTTCCCCTACAAAAGACCAAATTCACTTAGGCTAATCCATGAACATAAGCATCTACAGCAACGATGGCTTGCGCAATATCAGAAGCTTTCACTTCAAATGGCATTTGATGAATAGTCTCTCCTTCGATTGTTGCTTGTTGACCAACCTTGAGAAGATCTTCGTAACTTGCATTTTCAAGATGCATTTCTTTAAGAGTGGTTGGCATGCCAATTTGTTGATAGAAACGAATGTATTTATCCAAAACTTCTTTTGGACGATTTTCTAGGAACAATTGTACAAGAGTTCCGTAGGCTACTTTTTCACCATGAGTCAAATGGTGAATATCGCCAGTGAGGGCTGTGAAACCATTATGGATGGCGTGAGCCGCAGCCAAGCCACCACTTTCAAATCCGATACCACTGAGAAGGGTATTGGCTTCAATGATGTTTTCAAGGGCAGGCGTTACCACTTTTGCTTCACAGGCAGCCATGGCTTGTAGACCATCCGCAAATAGAATTTCTTCACAGCGTTCAGCAATGGCGACACCAGCAAGTGTTTGGTGTTTGCCTAGCATGGTTTTACCATTTGCTTGCATAACTGCTCGAGCTTCTACCCATGTTGCTAAGCCATCTGCAATACCAGATGCTAACAAGCGTTTTGGCGCTTGAGAGATAACCTTACTATCGACCAAAACCAATTCTGGGTTCTTAGAATAGAAGATGTAGCGTTCAAAGGCACCTTCGTCCGTATAGATAACAGACAAGGCTGAAACCGGAGCATCTGTAGATGCAATGGTAGGAGCAATCACTACTGGTGATTTAAGAAGATCTGCGATGGCTTTAGCACTATCAATAGTCTTACCACCACCTAGTCCAATGACTAAATTACAGCCCTTTTCTTTGGCCAGGCTTACCACACGATTAATTTCATTATCTGAAGCTTCACCATTAAAGAAGACTGGAACAACTGTAAGTCCATTTTGAACGAGGTATTCTTCGAAATGTTGACCCACAATGTCATAAACTACTGAATCACACAATAGTACAGGATGACTTCCTAGTTCCAAAATGGTTTTTGCATTTTCAAATAAGGCATTTTCACCTTGAATGTAACGCGACGGACTTGCAAAATTTCTCATAGTCTTTCTCCTTTGACATAAATGTATTTATATAGAATCAATTAAACAACCTTAGTTCTATGGAATATAGAGCTAAAAACTCACTTTAATTGACAGCATATCTATTTGGAGCCAGTACATAACTCTCTTAGTCTAATGCTATAACTCCTACTCTTCTTCTGGGTAGGTCAAACCCCAGTCTTTACGGAGTTGTGTCATAAGTTCCATGACATCTCGGCTGTAATTGAGGTAGGTATAATCATTCTCTCCTGCAACGGCTGCTTCCATATCCAGAACCTCATACTGGAGGGCTTTAGCGGTTTCTCCTGCTTCGATGATTTCTTGTGAGCCATCTTCCGTATAGGTGATGACCGCTTTTTGCCCACGTGGGTATTCATAAAGTTCGATATAGCCCTTGTCATAAGCGATGGTGCCACGTTTTGGTTGTTTAGCATGAAGACTAAGCGTTACAGTGGCCATTTCCCCTTCTACATTGGTAAGGAGAATACCTGCTTGTTCATCAACACCAGTTGGAGCTAATTTAACCTGTGAAACCATCTCTGTCGGTTGCGACGTCATGAACCAACGTACAAAGGAGAGGGCATAGACACCGATATCAAGTAAAGCTCCACCAGCCAAGTTACGATTGAAAAAGCAGTTGGTCATGTCATATTCTTTATAAGAACCGAAGTTCATCTGGATAACCTTGAGAGGTCCCAGCTTACCACTTTCCACAATTTCAGAGAGTTTTCGATAAATAGGCATATGGAAAATGGTCATGGCTTCTGCCAGTTTGACATGATTTTCTTCGGCGAGTTGAATAGCTTCTGCCAATTCCTCACTGTTTAGAGTGATAGATTTTTCACAGAGGACGTGCTTGCCAGCTGCGAGGGCCTTGCGAAGGTAATTAATATGCGTATTATGAGGCGTTGAGATATAGATAATATCCACTTCAGGGTCTTCAAAGACTTGGTCAATCTCTTCATAAACCTTTTCAATGCCATATTTTTCAGCGAAGGCTACTCCCTTGTCGTAGGTACGATTGGCTACGGAATAGAGTTTCCCGCCAAGAGCTTCCAAGGCTTGTGCCAATTCGTTGGCAATAACGCCAGTTCCAAGACTAGCCCAGTTGTACTTAATTTGATTTGTCATAGTTTTCCTTTATTCTATTTTTGAATAGTCAATTCATTAATCTGAGATAAGATCTCAATCTCACTCGCTCCTGCCTGAAGCAAGGCTGCAGCCGCATAGGCCCCCTCAATGAGAGGCACCTGTTGAATGAGGATTTCCTTGTCTGAAAATTCCTCAAGCATTTCCAAGTTCATACGAGCACTGCCTAGGTCGTAAAAGGCCAAAAGTCGACGAGCTGGCTGACTGTCCACAGCCACTTGCACATGATCAAAACTAGATCCCAGGCCACCATCTTCCAGACCACCTGTAGCCGTTAAAGGAATATCTGGTGCAACTTCACGAATCAAACTCACCAAACCTTTAGCAATATCCGCAGAGTGGGACACAATCACAATTCCAAGTTCTGGCATGTTCTAGCCCTCCGCTTCTAGCAAGGCTTTGAAGAGTAGACCAGACGAATAAGAGCCTGGATCAATGTGACCAATAGAACGCTCACCTACATAAGAGGCACGTCCCTTGGTAGCTGCAACTTCCTTGGTTGAAAGAACGGCTTGATCAATGACATCATTGGTTAGTTGACCTTGTTTGACAGCTTCAACAACTGGATGCCAAACATCCACCATGGTCTTTTCACCAACTTGTGCATGGCCTCGTTTTTTAATCATCTCTAGACCTGCCTCAAGCACTCCTGCCAGATCTTGACCAGCTTGTTCAGCCTTCATCATGCCCATAAAGGCAGACCCATAAAGCGGACCTGACGCACCACCAACTTTACTAATCAAGGCCATAGAAACCGCCTTGAACACTTCTGCTGCACTTTGTGGTTCAGTGCTGTTAATAGCCTCAATGGCTGCCGCCATACCACGCGCCAAGTTAGCACCATGATCACCATCTCCAATAGGACCGTCTAATTCAGACAAGTGGTCTTTTTCTGCTTCAACTTTTTGGTTAAAGCCTTGCATCCATTTTACTGCAACTGTTTTATCCATAATATACCTAATTTCTAGTTCTCACGTCAGACTACCAAGCAATAGTCTTAACTGGACTCTCCAAAGCCTCAAGCCAAGCCTCATCTTCAATCTTCATCAGAGTCAATGAGAGGCCTGCCATATCAATAGATGTCATGTAATTACCTAATTTTTTATATGCCACATCTAGTCCGGCATCTCCAAGAATGCTTGCTACATCATTAGCAAAGACATACTGCTCCATGAGAGGTGTCGCACCCATACCATTGATGAGAAGGGCATAGCGTTCGCCTGACTTAGCCTCAAAGGCTTCAAGGAGCTTCCCTGTCAATTCTTCAGCTAACTGTCGAGAAGGTTGCATAGACTCCTTGCGATAGCCTGGTTCACCATGGATACCAATACCGTACTCTATTTCATCCTCTGCTAGGACAAAACCAGGCTTGCCGACCTCAGGAACTGTCGCACCGCTAAGGGCCAAACCAATAGTGTGGATATTAGGAACAATCTTGTCAGCCAAGTCTTTGATTTCAGCCAGAGACTTACCTTCGCGAGCCGCATGACCTAGGATCTTATGCACGAAAATGGTACCTGCAACCCCACGACGACCTTGAGTATAGAGGCTATTTTCCACAGCAATATCGTCGTCCACAACGACACTGGCAACCTCGATACCTTCCATTTCAGCCAATTCTTGAGCCATCTCAAAATTCATGATGTCCCCAGAATAATTTTTAACAACCATGAAGACACCAGCCCCTTGATCTGCTTCCTTGATAGCTTCCAAAATTTGATCAGGCGTTGGTGACGTAAATACTGCACCTGCGATGGCTGCTGAAAGCATACCATCACCTACAAAACCAGCGTGAGCTGGCTCATGACCACTTCCGCCACCAGAAATGAGACCAACTTGACCAGCAGCCTGCTCATTTCTTACAATGATGTCAAAGCCGTCAACACGATGCACCAAATCACTGTGAACATAAGCCAAACCATCTAGCATCTCTGTCACAACATTTTCAGGTTTATTGATAATTTTTTTCATGGAATTGCCTCCTTTTCAAAGGTATCATCTATTTGCACTTACATTTGTTCCCTTCTTTAATTGCTAAGACCCCTATAAATAAAGGACTTAAACGCTTTTTGAGAAAGGTAGCGTAAAAATATGTAAACGCATACATTTTATAATTTAATTGTAGCATTTGCCTCTACCAATAGCAAGGCAAAAGGCAAGCCCCCCCATTTTCCTGCCCCCTATCATTAAGTAGAAGAAAAATCTCATAGAAAGTCCTATTTTAGTCGTCAAAGCTATTGAAAAACCACCATTCAAGCCTTATAATGGAATGACGAATTAAGCGCTAAGGAGGTTCAAATGACCATCGATTTTCCAAGAGAGACAGAAATAGAAACCAAAAATGAAATGGATGCCGTCCTTCAGGCAGGCCGTGTCCTTATGGAGAGCGGTGCTGAGATTTACCGTATCGAGGACACCATGGGACACATGGCCAAGTCTCTTGGTATCAGAGACTTCTCCACTTATGTGGTCAATCGAGGAGTCATGATTTCTGGACTCAACCGCTCAGGTCTTAAAGAGTCTCGTGTCCTAGCTACCTCAGTCCCGTCTATCCATCTAGGTAAACTAGAGGAAGTAAACCGCCTGTCTCGAGAACTGGCAGAACAGCCAAATCAGCCTGTATCTAGCATTTTCCAAAAGCTGAAAACCATTGAGCAGAAGACTTTCTATCGTCCTTTAGAGGATATTATAGCCTGTGTCATTGGTGCAGGGAGCTTCTCACTAGCCCTTGGAAGTAGCTGGATTGATGGAACTGCTGCGGCTATATCGGGAGTTTTTGTAGGGATTGGCATGCAACTCTTTTCCCGTTTTATTCATACCAGTTTCTTGCAGATTATCCTTTCTAGTGCCATTGCCGCTTTATCAGCTAACATTCTCTATTATTTGGGTATCGGGCAACATCGTAGCGTGATTATTCTGGGCACCTTGATGATTTTGATTCCTGGGGCTTACTTTGTAAATGCCATTCGAGAATTCACCCAGAACAACTACTATAGCGGTCTGGCCCTGATGTTGTCAGGGGTCTCCACTTGTCTATCTATCTCTGTCGGTGTTCTTGCCATGATTTCCATCCTCCCCTTTGCGGAACAGTTATCAGGCATATTCTCAACACCGTCAACCTCATGGCTGGGGGTCTTGATTCAGACCTTCATGGCAGGACTTGGGACAGCAGCCTTCTCCGTGCTTTACCGAGTGCCTAAGAAATACTTCTTAGACCTTGGGACCCTAGGTGCCGGCTCATGGCTCCTCTACCTCTTGATTTGGAACAATACCCATCACGAGGTCCTCGCCATCCTCTTCCCAGCCCTATTAGTCACTATCACCTCACGCTTTTTGGCCCACTACCGTAGATGTCCAGCTACAGTCTTCCTAGCCTCAAGCATGTTCCCACTCATCCCAGGGATGAGCTTCTACCGTGCGGTCTACTTCCTCTTAATCGGAAATGCAGACCTAGGCCTCAGCTTCCTACGAGCTTGTTTCCTGGCCTCCTTTACCATCGCCATCGCCGTCAGTTTGACACAACAAATCCCTAGCCGCTATTTTGTACTAGGGAAGAAGAAATAAATTGTTGAAAGCCATTGGTTTTGTATACCAGTGGCTTTTTTGGTGGCGTTCTAAAATCAGTGGATAGCATATTATGAATATCAAAAATACCCTACTCAAGGATCTATCCGCTGCTAACTTAAAGCAAATACATCATTAACTCTCTTTAATGAAAGTTTATCATTCATATACTATCAGTTTTGTTTAGAGTAGAGTTGGAAAGAGTTTATACAAAAAATAAAAACGCTTACACAATTCTTTGATTTTATTAAAATGTGATGATAAACTTGATATGTAAGCAATAGAACTATAATATTACCTTAATTTTACTCATGAGTTAACCATATCCTTGCTAACATTGTTCAGTTTAATGAAAGGAGCATTATCATGGAAAAGAAAGTATACTTTAAACTTCACAAAGTAAAAAAGCAATGGGTAACCATTGCAGTAACCGGTCTAGCTCTAGGGCTTAGTTTTGCAAGCTTGGGCTATGTAAACGCAGCTGAACAGACTCCCCCCATCTCAGAACTAACTGTTGAAAGCAACATCCAAGAAAGCGCAATTGATGTCATAAGCTCGTCAACTAATGAAGTCATTACTAAACCAGAAGAAAACAAATCTTTCGACGCCCCCAATACAAGAGAAAACATCACTGAAACTACTTCTACTGAATCTGATCTAAGTACCACTGAAGCAACTGTTACAGAAACAAGTACTTCTGAAATTAACTCTCAACAAGCTCTTCGTTCGGAAGTCTCTACTGTTACTGGCAGTGAAGTAGTAAGCTCTGGAACACCAGATTCTGAAACAAATACTGCTCATAAAGTAGAAGAAAGTCCCGTGATATCTGGAGGTCATTACACTAGTGATAGTCAGGGCAATTGGTACTACATTAAGGACGAGAAAGCACTTACTGGTATGCAAAATATTGATAATGTTACGGTCTACTTTGATGCCGATGGTAAGCAAGTCAAAGGAGACACCCGTCAAGTTAACGGAGCAACATATCACTTTGAGAAAGATAGCGGACAACTTACTCGCAATGCTTTTGCATCTGATAAGAATGGAAATTGGTACTACTTAGGCCAAGATGGGAAAGCACTTATAGGTAAACAAGTTATTGACAATATACCACTCTACTTTTACCCTAATGGTGTCCAAGCTAAAGATGCCTTTGTCGTCCTAGATGGAAATTCCTATTATTTTCAAAAAGATAGTGGCCAAATGGTTCGTGACCGTTTTTGGTCAGATGACGATGGAAACTGGTACTATAGCGATAAAGAAGGAAAACTTGTCACAGGCGAACAGTCTATAGATGGCTTCGATATGTATTTCTACCCAGACGGTGTTCAGGCTAAGGGTGAAATCGTTACAATAGGTATCGAACCCTATTACTTCGATAAGGATAGTGGTCATAAGGTCATAAATACCGACATTACTATCAATGGAAAAACTTACCACGCAGAAGCTAATGGACTTTTGATTGAAACTGAACAGAAACTTCCTCAACGTCCACTTGTTTCTGGTGGCCATTTCCAAGAAGATTCCTCAGGCAACTGGTACTATTACACCGCAACAGGAGAGAAACTAAAAGGATGGCAAAATGTAGATGGAGTAACTCTTTACTTTGACAAAGAAGGTCGTCAAGCGAAAAATGGGGAAAGAATCATTGACGGCTCCCATTACTATTTTAGTCACTATTCAGGTGCTGTAAAAACCAACTATTGGCATACTTGGTCTATTGAAATCAGAAGACAGGAACCATTTGCTAAAACGTATAACGAATATTATGGTTCTGATGGTCGACGTTACTATGGATGGCATCGAGTTGGCGATCAACTTTATTATTTTGATTATAATGGTCGAGTTGAAAATGATCTTACTATCTTCAAAGGACAAAACTACCTCTTTGATAATCATGGAAAATTGGTAAAAGATGCCTTTTATATTCAGTCATTACGTGTCTTTGCTGGAACTTTAAATACTAGTTATCGCTCCAATAAATTTGGTCAAGTACTAACCGGAGAACATCATATTAATGGTGATGACTACTATTTTTCAAATTCTGGTTCAGCAGTCACTGCTATTGTCACAAAAGGTGGCAAGGATTATTATTATTTTGAAGGTAAACTTCTGAAAAACTATCTCGGACCTTTACTCGTACGTCAGTATATGGATGATTATACTTACTACCATGGCATCGTAGGTACAGATAAGGATGGGAGGGTACTTACTGGTGTTAGCACTGCAAATAATGGTAAACTCTATTATTTTGAAAATAAAGGAGATATTTACCATGAAAGATATATCCCCCAAATGGTTACAGTTACAACACCTACATGGAAAACGATTGATGGTAAGCTATACCACTTAGAACCTAGCATAAACAGAACTTACAAATCTGGAAGAAGCCGAACCTATACCGTCAGAGAAGAAGTAGACATTATTAACCACGGAGTACGAACAAAGACCGATAAGATTAAACGTATTATTGATGATGATTTTGGTAATCTATACTATCTTGATGAAAACAATGATTTTTACATCGGACATCTACTTCCAGAAAACACAGATTTAACCAAGATTGAAGAAACTGTAATTCAAAGTGACAATAAATTCTATGCTTTCAATAGAACAAGTTCGCTTTCCGAAACTTCCCCCCTTACAGTTTCCAAGACCTTAGTTTACAATAAAAAAGCCTACCTCATTGATGATAAAGGAGTAGCGACCGAAACTAAACTAACAAATCGTTTCGAACACGATGATGCATGGAATTGGTACTACTTTGATAACGAGGGAAAAGCTGTCACCGGACTCCATTCAATAGATAATGTCACTCTATACTTTGATAAAGAGGGCAAACAAGCTAAGGGACGACTTGTCGAAATTGACGGTCAAACACATTATTTCGATAGAGACAGCGGAGCTATGTGGACTAACCGAACACTTGAACTTAATGGTATTCGTTATGTCATTGACCAAAATGGTTATGTAACGATGAACAAACCTGGACAATTTATTCAAGATAAAGATGGTGATTGGGCTTATATTAAAGAAAATGGACAGTTAGCCACTGGACTTCAAATTATTAATCATCAAAAATACTACTTTGATCCAACTGGAAAACAAGCCAAAGGAAAACGACTTCTGCTTGATGGAAAGTACTATTTCTTCGATAACGATACTGGTGCTATGTTCGTAAATAAATTCCATGAAACAGGCGATTACTTTTCTAAAAAATATACTTATTTTGGCGAGGATGGAAGCCAGATATTTGGTTGGGCAACTATTGAAGGTAAACGTGTTTATTTTAAAGAAGATGGCTACCAAGTTCGAAATGATAGACACAAGATAGGTGATTTCGATTATTTCTTCAAAAAAGACGGTAGTATGCTTTCTGATGATATTGACGGCGACTACAAATACTATTATGCTGATAAGGACGGTCATCTACAGTTCGGATGGGTTACTCATAATAATGAAACCTACTATATCAGCCCACCATGGGGAGCTGAAAACCGAACATATCTACAAAATATCAATGAAAAGACCTATCTTTTGGGCCCTAAAGGACGACTTCTACGGAATACAGCTACAGACATCTCTTGGGATAATTTCTGTGTTTCTGATGAAAATGGAGTTGTAAAAACAGGTGTCATTCGGTTAGAAGATAATAGGCTTTATTATTTCAACCCTGAAATTTATATGACTACTCCTTTTAGTGGCGAATGGGCAGAGTTTGATGGTAAACTTTATCATTTTGAAATGCCGATATCAGTTAGTCCATACTCAAAAGGTTCTCCAATTACCACTAACACTACGCTTGAAAAAGATGGAAAAACCTATATTATTGACGAAAATGGCGTAGCTACAGAGAAAAAGGATTAATATCAAACTAACAACTGTAAGCATTTAAAAATACCTCATTTTTGCCAAAATGTATTCAAAAACACCAGAAATCATTTTTTCTGGTGTTTTCTTTTTGTCTAAAACCTAGTAAGGCTACCGGCAAAATCTCTATCATCAATCTACTTCAAGTCAAAATATTTCTTGACATCTTTAGCATAGCCATACTGTTGATTTAAACGCTCGATTAAGTCTTTGTTATGCCCTGGATAATTGTCATTCCTCACCATCACCCTCATACAAACATGCCACCAAGCGTTCAAAGGGCTCTATATACTCCCAATACTCAAAAGGGAGATTGGAAATCTTACTCAAATCATTATCATCAAAATGATACACGAGATGGCGTAGTATTTGATTTTCAATATAATGGATATCTCTCAACTGCTCGAGACTGATTGTATCCAATTCTATGATGTAGTGACACAAATCATCAAGTGCCTTTACATCAAATTTTTTCTCCTCGTGTAGGAAGTAGAGAAAACTCTGATTCTCACCTCTTTTATTATCTTCTATCAGATTCCTTTTATGCATCATTCTTGAATCCCTTCCTTAATAGTAACATTATAACATTAGAAAATGATTCTCCAAAGTGACAACATAAAAAGAGAATCTGGGATGTTTCCATTCCAAATTCTCTTCTTGATTTACAAAATAGCAACACATCTTACCACAAACTAATACGTTTGCTTGGTGCTAAATACATGGCATCACCTTCTTTGATTTGAGGGTAGGCCTCATAAAACTCAGGAAGGTTTTTAAGTTGTTGGTTAACACGCAACTCATTTGGTGCGTGGACGTCTTGTACCATGGTATATTTATTGTACTGTAGGCTAGCCTTTTGTTTCCAAATATTTGCGTAGTTCTCAAAGTAATCCTTGAGGTTAGGTTTTGTCATATCTGTTTTGAGCACTTGGAGTGTGGATGAAAGACCGCCAGCATCTGCGACATTCTCAGTGACTGTGAGTTTTCCATTTACCTTAGTCCCGTAAATTTCCAAACCATTCCACTGGTCTTCAAAGGCTTTGATCCTCTTGTCGAAAGCTTTACTATCTGCGTTTGTCCACCAGTTATGCATGTCGCCGTTCTCATCATAGTCGGCACCATTGGAGTCAAAGGCATGGGTAATTTCATGTCCAATCACGACACCGATACCACCATAGTTCTTTTCAGTACTTTGGTTCTTGTCATAAAATGGAGCTTGCAAAATGCCAGCTGGGAAGTTGATGCTATTGCTTTCTGGGTTGTAATAGGCATTGATATCAAAAGCAGAACCAGACCATTTATTCTTATCAATAGGCTCATCAAAATGGTCAATGGTATAACGTTTTCCGAACTGGGCAATGTCTTCTGACAACTCAAAGAAGGACTTGTTAGGGTCAAGATGTAATTCTTTGGTTCCAGGATCCACATCTTCCTGATAACCTACAAAAACCTTCATTTTATCCAACTTTTCGATGGCCTTGTTACGTGTTTCTTCCGTCAACCAATCATTCTGTTGGAGACGGCCACGATAGACATTTTTGATTTTATCAATCATGCCTGTCACATCAGTCTTGGCTTCCTCACCAAAGTATTTACGTCCATAATAGACACTCATGACATCGCTAAACAGATTGACACTCATCTCGTAAACCGTATCTTCCTTAGAAATTGGCTTCTGTGTGCCCATAATAGCCATGCTAATCGATTGAAAATTTAAGCGGTAATCTTCTGTTAGAGAATTTGACGCTGCCATAGCTTCTTGTACCAACATCCATGATTTTATTTTAGAAAAATTGTCCTGATTAACGACCTTACTATAATTCTCAAAATACTTGGTATTAGGAACATTGATGGTTTCTAAATCACGTCCCATAATGCCTTTGATGACATCATATAATTTGAAGGAACCAGAATAGGCATTAATCTCTTCTGCTGTTTTAGGATGAACCAAATTCTTACTCTCAGACATCTCTTCATTACTGAGACTATACTTAGCAATGATTTCGTCGAACTCCAGTGCTTCTTTGACAATCCGTTTACTATTTTTTTCGCTATATCCAAGCATTTCCAAGGCTTTTTGCGTGGCTGTTTCAATTGGAGTCAAATATTGTTTCTTGCTGGCCTCGTCTTTATAAATAGACACATCTGGCAATAAGATACTTGGGGGACTCAATTGGATTTGTTTTTGGCTGGTATTCTCTGCGTTAGTTCCTACGTCATAACCAAATGGAAGAGGAATCCCTTTATCAGTCAAGCTAGCAGATTTACTGGCCAAATCATTCAGATCCTTGATATCCTCAATTTCTTTTAGATAAGGTTTGAGAGGTTCAAGGCCATCTTTCTCACGTTGTTTGTAATCACTAGCAGCCTTGTAGAAGGTGATAAACTCAGACATTCCTGTAATATCCGACGTTTCCTTGCCCTCCCCTAAATTTTTGATATCCTTCTTTAGCTTTCCTTTGATATCTTCATCTAAAGTATAAAAATTATCAATGCTTGGAGAATCAGCAGGAATTTTGGTTTTTAGAAGCCAGTCCTTGTTAACAGCTTGGTAAAAATTTGAGGCTACCGTAGCATTCTTGTCAATCGGCGTTTCTTGTGGAACAAAGGTTTTATAAGCCCAAAAACCACCTCCTGCAAGAGCCAAGGCCAAAGCTCCCGTTATGGAACCAAGAATAATTTTCTTACGCTTTTTCATAAATACTCCTTAGAAAATTAGATTAATATACTTGTATTATATCATTAGAACACTGATTTTAGCAAGATGTTTTTGGGAGACAAAAAGAAGTAATCAGACGATTACTTCTCTTTATTTTCTTAAATAGCGAAAATTGGGTATTATGACACTTAAGATAAGCACAATAAAAGATCAACTAAATCCAACTTAGCAGGTTGAATTCAGTTGATCTTTTTGGTCATTTTACTAATCATCACAAGCAGATAAATCATTTAAAAGACAAACTGCCGAGTGATGTTAATCCTATTGCTAGATTAATGTTACGCTCTGATTTTTCTTGGAATTCTGTAAGAGTCTTACTCAAGTCACTCACTCCAGAACTCAGTGATTTGCCTTTAGAAAGATTGCTAACTGCTAGAACTTGAATAGCTCTGCATAATTCTGCAAGAAGTTCATCATTATCCTTCTTTCCAACTTCTATTTCATTTTTAAACGTTACGAGCAATTCTCTCTCATTTTCAGTTGTTTCTGGATTTACAATCAGATTATAGATATTGTTTAAGATATCCGTAATTTGCGTGTTATTGCTTTTTGTCATCTAGATTACCTCCTATAACCTGTAGCAAGATTAGGTCGAGCAAGTGAATTAAATTGGTTAATTGTTTGTGTTGTCATGAGCAACGACCTCTTTTAATAGTTCGCTGTGACATCATTATACACATCTAGCATATCAAATTCAAGAACAAAAATATCCTTCTGCCACAAATAATCCAAATTTAGCACCAACAGACAAAAAGAAGTAAGCAAACGATTACTTTCTTAAACTGCGAAAATTGGGTAACAAGACACTCCAGATGAGAACAACAAAAACACCTAAAATAATAATTGTAATATAGGAGTTAAAGTATAGGCTGATTAGTAGGACAAGACTCATCGCAACCATTAGGTAACCTAACTTTCTCTCTACTGACTTACTGCTCTCACTATGATTTTTTGTAGCCAGTCCAATACTTTTAGGAAGATAATTTCCGATTACTAGAAAAATGAGTGCTACTAACCAAATGACAGTCAATCGAACTTGAACATGACCTCCTAAGGCAACAGTCAATATAAGACCTTGGATAAGCACAGCAGAAATTGGGACCAACCATAGCATAAACTCTTTTAAGAATGGAATGGTTATTTGTTTAAAATATGAAAATAAGAGATTATAAATGACAAGAGCTAGAAAAGGAAGTGCAACAATTGCTAAATTGCGATCCATAAAACCATTGGCTTGCTCTTCCACATTAAAGTGGATTGCAATCTGATTTGGTAGTTGTTTGTAAAAGGCTAAGCCGACAATTACTGGTGTGAGTATCACAATATTACCAATGACTCTTTGCATATTATTTTTCATCTTCTTTTCCTCCAAGTGATTGAATCCAGGTTAAAATTTCTTCAAAAACGGTCAAGTTCAAACTATAGTAGATAAAATTCTTCTGCTTTTCTTCTTCAATAAGTCCCGCTTTTTTCAAGGTAGACAAATGATGAGAAACTGTTGCGGGAGCCAAGTCAAACTGTTGGCTGACCTCTCCAGCTGACTTCGGTCCCGACTTTAGATAGTCTAAAATTTCTCTCCTCACAGGGGCAGAGATGGCTTTTAAGGTTTCAGATAAGCCCATAAGTTTCCTCCTTTTTCCAAATTTGGCGTGTCACAAGTCCAACACCTAACACATAAATAGCTAAAATAAGTTCGATTAGTAAGATATTGCTGACTAGCCCTAGTTGATAAGCACCTGCCAAAAAATCGATGGTAGCATGAAGTAATATCGCCCCAAAATAGAATGAAAGCTTATGCTTAGTGACTGCTAGAAAATCCCAAGCTGTAAGCAAGACTTGTAGTACCAAAGCAACTAGTCTTTCAAAGAGAGACATAACAACTGCAAATCCAGTTAGTTGGTTGACCTGACTCACAAGAAGTGGCGGCAATTGACTGGTCTGACCTGAATGGATGGCCTGTAAAACAATGATGTAAGTGAGTAACCCCATCACTCCAAGCAAAATAAATTCACTAAGTCCATGTCCAAAACCGTAAGCAACAATATCAGATGTCATCAAACTTCTTTTCTTAGCAAGGACCTTAAACACCACATAACGTGTTGTTTCTTCGACAAGGCCAGCCATAAGTCCTCCATAAATAATGGTGAACCATTTAGAAGAGTGGACAAAGCCAGAAAAAACCACAGCATTGATAGGTCCTTCAATCATCATGACAGGTAAGGCAAAACCAATCAGACCTACTAAAAAGAGCTTGATTGAAAATTGCCATTTTTTCTTCAGAATGATAAAACTTATGATGGCGATAACTAACATGGCAAGAATTGTCATAAAAAGGAATGTTTCCATTTGATTTATCCTTTCCTTGATACGGAGCATCAGTACGACTTAAGTCAGAATACCTATTTCTATACTTTTCGAAATAGATTCTACGCTTTTCCTAAAGCACTGTCAAGGCTATTTCGAAGAAAATCGAAATAGGAGTACAAAAAAAGACCGTTTTCACGATCTTTCTTCTTGAGAATTTTCCCTCATTCTCGGCTGTGTGTTCTCTAGTCAATTACATGGGCTACTACTGCTTATCTTCCTGGGACATATTCGCCAGTGTTGGCATCGTAGTAACGACGTTGGCCATTGACTGTGACGTAGGCACCTTTAACTTGGCGACCTGATTGGTCAAAGTAAAGGTGTTGGCCATTGATGACTTGTTCCCCTGTCACGGCATAGCCATCTGCTCCGAAATAAGCCCAGACGTTAGGCTCGATTTGAGCGAAGCGGTTGGTTACAGGTTGACCATCGTTTTCGTCATAGTACTTGTAACGACTACCGACCTTAACTGCTTTGCCCTTGTATTGGATACCATTTTGGTCAAAGTAGTATTCCTTGCCATTGATAGTCCACTTGCCTTTAAGGGCTTGGCCATCAGTATTGAAGTAAGACCATTGGTTTGGTGCAATCTCAGCAAAGCTGCTTGTTACAAGAGCTCCACTGTGGGCATCATAGTAATAAGTCTTACCATCTTCAACAATGGTTTTACCCTTGACTTGGATACCATTTTTGTCAAAGTATTTGAGGTAGCCACCGTCTGCACGAACTTGACCGATAGCCAATGAACCGTCATGTTTGAAGTACATCCACTGGTCATCACCTACTTGGAGGTAGCGTCCGCTAGCGAGAATACCTGAGCCTGGCTCATAGTAATACTTAATGCCGTTTTCCTCGATAATTTCACCCTTAGCTTGGCTCCCATCTTCCTTGAAGTAATAGAGGTGACCATCAATGTATTGACGTCCTGTGACACGGTTACCTTCTTTATCAAAGTAGTTCCATGCCTTAGTTGCTGGGTTGTAGACAAAGATGCTGCGTCCAATTTCGCCTGCTGGTGTGATATAACGCGCCTTACCATTTTCAAAGATAATAGAATCAGCTCGGTTGCTGTAGGCCGTACCGACACTACCATCTTGGTTAAAGTAATAAGTCTTACCGTCAATGACGCGTGAGCCTGTCACAGTGTTACCATCAGCGTCAAAGTAATAACGTTTACCTGTGCTGCTATCAGTCGCAAAGACATTGCGTCCCATATCACCGGTTCCAGCAACATAGTAATGCAATTTACCATCATCGGTACGGACAATGCGATCCTTAGCCTGAAGACCAGTTTCACGGTCAAAGTAGAAATGGTGACCACTCCAATGAAGGTTACCCACTACCATTGTTCCTTGAGTCGTAAAGGCACGAACCTGCTTATGTTTGTCATCAAAATCAACGAAGGCATTCTTAACCATTGCGCCGTCTAGACCGTAATAGTAGGTATAGCCGTTGCTAGCACGACGAAGGGCGTTACGCAATTGGATACCATTGTCAAAGAAATAGTAATCCTTGTTATTGATGTTTTGGGCACCCTTGGTCATCTTACCGTCACCACCGAAGTAATACCAGTTACCGTTTCCGTCTTGAACAAATTCATTCTTAACAGCTCGGTTATCACGTAGGAAATAAACATCTTGTCCACGACGTTGGAAGACTTGAGTGCTTGTGATGGCACCTGTATCGCGAAGTGGTGTTGGCAAGAGTTGGCTGTTGGCTGAAGTATTAAAGTACTGGTTAGTCTTGTCATCACGAAGGACATAGTTGATACCTCGTCCAAGGATATTAGTTCCGTTGAAGTACTTAGCAGACCATTTAGTAATCTTTTCATTCGTAGGCAACTGTTTTCCATTTGAGATTTGCACACGGTTGAAAATAGATGGGTACTTAGCTTTAAGCTCATCAAGGAAGGCACCACCGTATTTACCTTGATAGTCTGTACCATCTGTACGAGTATTAGCCACATAGGCTTGGTCCACAATTTGATAACCTTGTTGGTGATAACCGTAGCCGTTAACACGTGTGGCATTAACTACTTCTTTTCCTGGAAGGTTATAAATTTGGTCTGGCACCCAGTCAGCAATGGCTTGAATACCATCTTTGTGGAGGGCACGAAGAACATTAAGGAGGTCCTCAAGTGAGCCATACTTGTTATTTTGACTCAAGGCCATGTCATAACGGTCATCAAAGGCATAACCATTGTCAATTGTTGAATCAAGGAAGCTACCATCCTTACTTGAAACGTACTGTGGTGGAAGTCCAACAGACGTAACACCCCAAGCTTTGAGCAAGTCAGTGTGCTTAGCCAAGACACGGTTCATGTAGAGTTCTGGCTGATCGTCCGCAAAAGCTTGGAAGTTTGAGAAGGCTTCATACATGACTTGCGAATCAAGGGCTGCTGAAGACTTGTAAACTTGGCCATCACTATTCGCACGGTTACTTGGCTGTGTACGTGCGTCTTGGTTTTCCTTAGCTCCGACTGGTACCCAGACACCGAGGTAACCTGAGACTTGGACATTTTCTACACCAAAAACATCGTTGGCATTGAAGGTCAAGTTCCCATTCCAGTCAGTGCGTTTAAGAAGGTTTTTAGGCACATCAGAATCGTTGAGGTAGGTTGCTATACCATCTTTTGTTGTCAAAAGCAATGGGCGATAAAGCTGATTACGGTGTGCTCTACCCATGTTCATCGTTACAGTTTCATTGCTACCCAAGCGGAAATCATAGTTGTTGGTCATGATGACACCCATACCTTGCGTACGAGTTTCTGAAGTTCCCAAATCTGTTCTGTTATTGGCACCTTTACCATAACGAACTGATGTCAAGAGGCCGTCATTTCCGACTTTCTTCACTTCCATGTCTTGACCACCAGCTACATACTTGATACGGGCACGCAAGAGGGTGTCGATAGCATCAAAGTAAGGCGTCTTTTTCGCCATGTAGTGACCATCCTCACGGTAGAGGTCACCGTAATAAACACGTGTTACAGAGTCCTTGTTGGTCAACATGAGGGTATAGACAGATGGCAAGTTGTATGACGCATAAGTCTTGTGAGCCTTATCAATATCCGCATTGTAAATCTCGAAGGCCTTCTTTATTTCATCACGGGTGAAATTGTAACCAAACAGATTTGGGTTGATACGATCACGGATGATACGTTGGATAATGGTTTGCGCTTCCGTATCGTGGGCACGGGTGAAAATATAGTTGGCCATACGTTCACCGTTCTTATCGTTAGCACCTCGTGGATTCAAACTACTATTCATAAAAGCAGTCATGTCCCCAAGCTGCATACGTGTATTTTTATCACGCATCAAAAGGTTGGTAAGAGCATTACGAAGGGCATTATCAATCGGCAGTTGTGCCCCCTTATTGTCCTTGTTGTAATATGGGTCGTTGGCAGACCACGCTTCCAAGTATGACAAGTGTTTGATCGCATTAGCTTCGGACTTGTCAACACCATAGGCTGCTTTGAAGTAATCTGAAGCGATTTGGAGAAGGTCAGCATCCACATTGTCCAAGGCATCGACACGCAAACCGTCAAAGTTAGCAGTTGGGTCATTGGCCATGATACTTCCGATATTCATCATAAAGTGGAGCCAGTTAAGTTGCTCCGCCTGAACAGCTGGGTTTGAGTTATCAATATCGTTGGCAAGCAAGAACTCAAGACCACCGATAGAATTGTCCTTGAAGTACTTACGTGTACCCGTCTGATTAGTCGGTGTGCGGTTAAGCAAACGATAGTCAGAGTTGGCGTAGCTAGTACGGTTACCAGTATCACCCTTACTGTTGTTAAAGAGCAACTGTCCACCTTGCAAGTGGTCGTATGAACTATTTTCAGTGCTACTATTCCAACCAGGCTGAGTCTTGATAAACTGATCAATACTTGTACGCAACCAGTTGGTATTGCCTTCACGCGCAATACGTTCTTCAATCTTAGTCTGAACCGTTTTAGCAGCTAGATTTAGACTTTCCTGGCTAGAGTTGGTTGAAAATGATCCTGCACCAAGACCTTGATTTTGCATGTAGTTTAGGTAGTTAACCTGAGTCGATTTGTCAGGCCACCAAACCATCAAGAGTGGACGTTTGTCCGCTTCAGTTGAAGCTGTCCAAGTCTTACCATCCTTGAGAATACTCTTTGGACGGTACCAAGCATCTGCTGTGATGAAGGTGTCCAGTTGGTCCAAAGATTTGTTATCGTTTTTGTAGAGCTGATTTCCAGATGAAAAATCTACGGTCGCCTTGATAGGTTTAGTTGAAAATTCATCCTGTGACTTGGTCGCAAGAGCCCCTGTTTCAGCATCAAAATAATATGACTTACCATCTTGCTCAAAGACGAAGTTCTTACGCACACTACCGTCACTATTGACATAGTATTGTTTGCCGTTAATCCATTGGATACCAGTCGCTGTGTTTGTGTTGGCTTCACGAGTTTCTGCCAAGGCACGACGGCTACGTGTACGAGCTTCTGTATTTGCCGTATCAGTTGTTGCTGCACGGTCTGTAGTAGCTGTTGCACGATCCGTTCCAGTTACTGCAGCGTTAGTATTTGTATTTGTATCAGTTGTTGTGGCACTCGTATCAGCTGCAGCTGCTTGCACATTTGTACTTGGTGATGCTTGACCTGAGTTAGTTTCCACTGTCGCTGCGTTTGCAGCAGGTGCCGCTGCCCTATCTGTAACATCGGTTGTCGTGCTAGTCGCATCTGCGACAGGAATAGCCACGCTCGCAGTATTAGCATCTGCTGAGATAGTTGGTGCTACTGTAGTTGCTGCATCATTAGTTGTAGCTGGCGTTTCTTGAAGCAGATTCTGACTGCTATCACCCGACTGATTCGCAGGATTTTGCTCATCGGCCTGAACCTGTTGATCCGCCAACAAAGTTCCACCAGCAACAGTAACCATTGAGAGTGCTGTCACCCCAATAGTCACCCAATTCTTCTTCACTTTATGCATTTTAAAGCGTACTTTTTGTTCCATAATATTTACCTTTTTCCCTTATATTACTTCTATCATAAGCTATTTGACAAGGGAATACAATTACACAACTATAATGTCAGCTTAATGTATCTACCTTCGTTTTCTCAGAAAACGTCCTTTAATAATCTGCCTAATAAATGCCCCTTGTGAACAAATGCACTAAGGATAACATAAAACCAACTAAAATCGTTAGGATTTAGACTTTTTTAGACGATAGAATCATCCTACAATATTAATTTATTTTTAAATAAAAAAACCTTCATTTCTAAGATGAAATAAAGGCTTGGGTTAGAGATATTACCTAGTGAACAAATCAGCTATGGTTTCAATAATGGCATAGAGTAATGGGTATTTTCGTTTTCTGAAGTCTGTTTTATAAAAGTAATAATTCGAAATTAAAAGAAATAATATGACAATGATAATCCAAGCCAAGATAACCATAATTTCTCTCCTTTAAGAAGTCAGTTACACCTAGAGCTTAACGAAGATGGTTCCCCATAACTACCTCTAACTCTTTTTTCCTACATGCAAATATAATACCCATTATAACACGGCTATAGCTCCTCCTTGCGAATATGAGAGGGACAAAATTATTAGGATTTAAGTGTGAAAAAGCATCTGGGTGTACACTGACAGTTTCTCTAAAACAACTCAAAAAAAACCAGCAAACGCTGGTTTTTTCATCTATTTAATCACCTAGAGTTATGATAGGAAAATAATAATAATTTAGATAGGAAAAGGAAAAATTAGCTCTAGATTTTTAAAGTACATAGTAATTAGCGACGCTGTCTCAATTCACCAGTTTTAGCATCGCAGAAGAGGCGTTTGCCACCAACATAAACATAACGTCCTTTCACTTGACGACCTGAACCGTCAAAGTAAAGCTGTTTGCCATTGATGACTTGTTGTCCAGTCACTGCTTGACCTGCTGCGTTGAAGTAATACCAGCAGCCACGTCCAGCTTCGACAAAGCGGTTTACCACTTGCTCACCAGTGTGGGCATCAAAGTAACATTTCTTACCTTGGACAGTAAGCAATTTACCTTTGACTTGAGCACCATTGCTACCAAAGTAGTAAACTTTATTGTTAATATTTTGAAGACCTGTCACTTTGTGACCATCTTGGTTAAGGTAAGCCCATTGGTTAGCCGCCATTTGAATGAATTGGTTGATGACTGCTTGACCAGTGACGGCATCATAGTAACGTCCTTCAGCCCAGCCACCTTTTAGCTGGCTATGGTCTTTGTTGAAGTAATAGAGTTTACCATCAATCACTTTGGCACCTTGAACGAGGCAACCAAAAGCATCCGCATAATACCAGTTGTTGTTTTCAAAGATAAAGCGTGACACAGCCATTTCACCTGTTTGGGCAGAAATGTAGTATTGCTTGTTGCCTTGTTGCATCATCTGACCTTTGATTTGACGGCCTTCTGAGTCAAAGCAGTATTCTTTACCATTGATGATACGTTTTCCTGTCACAGCGTAACCATGTTCATCAAGGTAGTACCAAGCTTGGTTTTCTTTATTTTGAACAAAGGTATTTACAGCCATATTACCAGTATCAGGGATGAAGTAACGGATACGGCCATCTGAGAAGCGAATAAATTTGTCTTTAGCTTGGATACCTGTTTGTGTATCAAAGTAGAAGGTTGTGCTACCCATTTCAAGGAGACCAGTAGCCATGTGACCATAACAATCGAAATAGCGAACATCTTTACGGTAACCAGCAAAATCGTAGAAGCCGTTGATAGCTTTCACACCATTTTTATCATAGTAATAGGTGTAACCATCGCTACCTTTAACAAGTGAGTCACGAGCTTGAAGACCATTTTCAAGGAAGTAATAAGCCTTACCATCGATAACCTTTTCACCTTTGACCTTTTGACCATATTGATCGTAATAATACCATTGATTTTCGCCTACACGGATAAATGAAGACTTGGCATTGTTCGAATCAACACTTGGTTTAGTCTCACCTGAGATGATTTGGTAACCTGAGTTATTTTGCTGGTTACCTTGTGAAATGATAGTGACATTAGCATTTGAACCATTCGAATGCCCTACTGATATGTTTGGAAACAGTTTATTAGAATTCGAAACGATAGTAACATTCGGCGTAGTTCCTGAAGCCGTGATGGTAATCGTCGTATTTCGACCACCATTCCAATGAATGCCGTTTGAGTCAGACGAACTCGTCGTAATTGTCGCAAAACCGCTAGCTGACGATGATGATGACCATGATGATGACGACGAGTAAGAATACCAAGCTGAACTTGATGAGCTTGAAGAACTTGACGCACTAGCACTTACTGATGCCGAGCTGCTACTTGATTGGTAAGCAGAACCCGTTTGTGATGAATTAGAGTTTTGTGTTCCTACGACTTGTGAAGTTTGTGATGAACTCACTTGACCAGATCCACCACCAACTACAGTCTGAGATGAGCCTCCTGTTGAAACAGATGATGAAGACTCGTAGCCTGTACTCGTTTGACTTGCATAGTTAGATGGCACTGCTGACACATAAGTAGCACCTTCTGTTAAGGTTGGTGAATAGCTTTCATTAATCAATGATGCACTTGACTCAATGCCTGCATCTGTTTGTTCAAAACCATCACCATTAGGAAGTGACACTTCATCTGCTTGTGCCGATTGGTCTGCCAAAAGGGCTCCACCCGCAAGTGCAACCATCGACAGCGTACTAACTCCAATAGTCACCCAGTTTTTCTTGACCTTGTGCAACTTAAACCCAACTTTCTTTTCCATAACATACACCTTTCAATATAACTTTATTTCTCTATTCTATGTTAAGGGATTTTGGAAACGAATACAATTACAGATGCATAACTCTAGTCTCATAAGACTAACCTTATGCCCATAATAGATTTCAAAAAACAAGTCTAAGATACATGGTTAAGCCTTTTATATGTTAGAAATCGTTTCCAAAAAACGTTCAGATTTTTTAAAAAGTACACAGAAATTCCGATGTTTAGCCGTTTTAGCTCTTCCTTCATTAAAGGACTGAGCATAATTTAAAGCTAAAGTAAGCAGTTTATTGAGGAATCTATTAATCAAACTCATTGTTTGCTTACAATCTGCTTGGCATATCAAGAGATAGTAATAAAGAAAAGCACTTGAAACAAAATGTTTCAAGTGCTTAAAAGTGGTGAGACTGGGAAGGTACCTACTGAATTTTAATCCAAAAGCATCTAGGATAGTCCCAAAATCACATTTTCTTCTGCCCCTTATCGTTTTCTGACCCAAGCTCCAGTATTGGCGTCATAGTAACGACGTTGGCCTTTAACCCAAACGTAACGGCCTTTGACCTGACGGCCAGAAGCGTCAAAGTAGAGGTGTTGACCGTTGATGACTTGTTCTCCGGTTACAGCTTGGCCTGAGGCGTTAAAGCAATACCAAACACCGCGAGAAACTTGGATAAAGCGATTGGTTACGGCTTCACCACTATTGGCATCAAAGTAGTATTTCTTGCCTCTGTATGTCAGAAGTTTCCCTTTAGCTTGGACACCGTTACCTTCAAAGTAGTAAAGTTTACCATTAATATGTTGAAGACCAACTACCTTTTGACCATTTTGGTTGAGGTAAGCCCATTTGTTGGCACCAACTTGGACAAAGCGGTTGGTTACGGCCTGACCTGAGTCACCATCATAGTAACGGCCGTTGGCCCAGGCACCCTTGACTTGACTATAATCATTGTTGAAATAATAGTGATTACCGTTGATGACCTGAGCACCTTTAACCAGTTTACCATTGCCATCGACATAGTACCACTTGTTGTTTTCCGTCACAAAGCGTGAGCGAGCAATTTCACCGCTATCACCATCAAGGAAGTAACGTTGGTTATTGATTGTGACAAAGTGTCCCTTAACCTGACGGCCTTCATTGTCAAAGTAATACTGCTTACCGTTAATGGTTTGGAGTCCTGTCACGGCATAACCGTTGCTATCGAGGTAATACCAAGCCTTGTTCTCAGGATTTTGCGCAAATCGGTTGACCGCGAGATTTCCTGTATCTGGGATGAAGTAACGCGTGCGACCGTCTGCAAAGCGGATGAACTTGTCTTTGGCTTGAATACCAGTCTTTTCATCAAAATAGAAGGTTGTGCCATACATGTCGTGGAGGCCACGATACATTTGACCGTTGCCATCGAAATAGCGAACGTCTTGGCGAGGACCCGCAAAGTCATAGAATCCATTAAAGGCTTGAACCCCTTTAGGATCGTAGTAATAGACGTGGCCATCACTGCCTTGGCGAAGGACATGACGTAGCTGGAGACCATTGTCTAGGAAGAAATATTTCTTACCATCAATGACCTGATCACCTTTGACCATGTTGCCGTTCTTATCAAAGTAATACCACTGGTTGGCACCGACTTGAATAAAGGTATTCTTAGCAAGGTAGCCACCAATTGAGAGGTATTGGACATCATCTCCAACCCTACGGAAACCACTTCCAGTAATTTCAGTCATTTGTTTAGGAAGGAAGGTTTGACCTGCTTTGACGCTGAAGTATTGGTTGGTAGCGTTATCTTGTAGGACATAGCGAGCTCCAGTACCTTGGATATTGCTTCCATTGAAATACTTGGCTGACCATTGCGTGATTTTCTCATTGGTAGTCAATTTACGGCCGTTTGAAATCTGCACGCGCTCAAAGATTGCTGGGTATTTTGCCTTCAATTCATCAAGGAAGGCACCACCGTACTTGCCTTGGAAGTCATTTCCAAAGGTACGTGTTTTAGCTGCGTAGAGGCTATTGTAGATTTCAGCATTTGGACGTGGCGTTCCGTAGCTATTGGTACGAGAAGCTGTTACCACTTCTTTTCCAGGAAGATTGTAAATTTGGTCTGGAACCCAGTCAGCAATGGCTGAGATACCTTCTGCGTGAAGGGCACGAAGGGCATCCATGAGGTCTTTGAGCGAACCGTATTTGTTGTTCTTACTCATGGCAATATCGTAACGGTCTTCGAAGGCATAGCCATTTTCAATGATAGAATCCAAGAAAGTGCCGTCTTGGCTAGACACGTATTGTGGCGCAAATTCAAAGGAAGTAATTCCCCACTCTTTGAAGAGTTTGGCGTTTTGTGCAATAACATGGTTGGTGTATTGACTTGGTGTCTTAACGAAGTCTTGGAAGTTTGAGAAGCCTTCATAGATAACCTGTGAGTCGAGAGCTGCTGAGGATTCAAAGACCTGCTCACCCTTCTTAGTCGTCGAAGCCTTGGTGCGGGCATCTTGGTTTTCTGAAGCACCTACTGGCACCCAAACCGCTAAATAGCCTGAAACTTCAACGGTTGAATGACCAGTAATATCGTCTGCCGTGAAGGTCAAGTTCCCTTGATTGTCCGTATAGCGAACCAATCCAGCTGGCACATCAGCATCCTTAAGGTAGGTCGCAAGGCCCGTAGATTTGCTGAGGAGCAATGGACGATAGGCTTGATTTTTGTGGGCAGCTCCCATATTAACCACCAGACGGTCATTGGCTCCCAACTTCATATCTGGACGGTTGGCTGTGAGGACTAGCATTCCTTGGTTACGTGTTTCAGCAGTACCAAGTTGATTAGCTTCTTCTGCACCCTTACCATAACGTACAGATGACATGATTTCATAGCCATTGAGCTTAGTAACCTTCATGTCTTGACCACCTGCTACATATTTAATACGAGCACGGAGCAGGGCATCGATGGCATTATAGTATGGTGATTTTTGAGCCATGTATTGGCCATCGTCGGTAAAGAGATCACCGTAGTAAACACGAGTGATACTGTCTTTATTGGTCAACATTGTGGCATAGGCAGCTGGGATATTGTACTGAGTGTACTGTTTATCAGCCTTGCGCATGTCCGCATTGTAGATTTCGAAGGCCTGTTTGAGCTCGTCCATGGTGAAGGTGAAACCATCTGTTTTTGGATTAATCTGCTTACTGATGATATTAGCCAAAACAGCTTGCACTTCACTATCATGAGCACGCACGAAAATGTAGTTGGCATCACGAGGCGTGTGTTTCTGCTCACTTGAACGGTTGTTAAGAGAGTTAGTAATGACACGTTCCAAGCTACCACGGTAATTGCTCTTACGCAAGAAAGTCGTCAAAAGCGTTTCACGTAGCGGATTGTCAATGGACAACTGAGCACCCTTGGTATCCTTGTTGTATTGATGGTCGTTGTAAGACCAGGCTTCAAGGATTGACAAGTGGGCAATAGCGTTGGCTTCATTATCAGCCACACGGTATTTTTCCTTGAAGTAATCAGAAGCAATCTGCAAGAGGTCCGCATCCACATTGTCCACCGCATCGATACGGACACCATCAAAGTTGGCGCTTGGATCATTGCCAAGGATAGAACCAATATTCATGATGTAGTGGAGCCAGTTTAGTTGCTCGGCCTGAACAGCTGGGTTAGAGTTGTCGATATCGTTAGCCAAGAGCAACTCGTAACCACCATTTGAACGGTCGATATGGTATTTGCGTGTCCCTGTTTGGTTAGTCGGTGTGCGGTTCATGAGACGGAAATCTGAATTGGCATGACTTGTCGTACTATTATTGAGGAAGGTCAGAGCGCCTCCTTGCAAGTGGTCCTTACCAACTAAGAGATTGTCCTCACTCTCAGAGTTCCAGCCAGGCTGTGTTTTGATGAAGTCTGACATCAATTGACGAAGCCAAGTGGTATTGCCCTCACGACCGATACGTTCCTCGATTTTAACTTGAATCAAGTCAGCAGCAGATGCTAAGTCGTAACTCATCATATCTGTCGTATAGGTCTTATCACTAAAGCCTTGTTGACTCATATAGTTGAGGTAGTTGACCTGTGTCACCTTGTCTGGCCACCAAGTCATCAAAAGTGGACGATAATCTTTCTCAGTTGAAGGTGTCCAATTTTTTCCATCCTTCAAGATCTGTTTTGGACGGTACCAACTATCAGCCGTCAAGAAATTATCCAAGTGTTCGAAACTCTTGCTTGATGTGTCGTAGGCTTGGTTGTAAACCGCATTGATAGAGTTATTGGGAATGGCATCGGCACGATACAAAGGTTTACTTTGATCCACCATAGCTCCAGTCTCATCGAAATAATAAAGTCGACCATCAAGCTCAATGGCTGTGTTCTTTTTCACGACGCCATTTTCAACATAGTACTGCTTGCCATCGATAGTCTTCAAGTTAGAGGCTACTGGTTTATAGTCAAGACTTGGCTGATTTGGTTGGACCGGCTTGTTAGGTTGAGACGGTTGACTTGGTTGAACAGGTTTGTTCGGTTGATTTGGCTGCGTGACAATGGTCACATTTGGTCTTGTGCCATTTGGACTTGTCACCGTCACGTTTGGTTTAGGCGTGTTTGGCCCTGTGATAATGGTTACATTTGGTGTCGTACCGCTGGCCGTAATTGTGATGTTAGTGTTACGGTTAGCATTGATACGAATAGTGCTATCAGCAGCGCGTGTGGCGATTGATGGAGCTGCATTGGTCAATACTCTAGGAGTGGACTGAGCACTTGTTTGCACACTTTCAGTCTCAATTCTTTGGCTGGTTTGAGCCTCAGTCTTTTTCTGATTTTGACTGTTTGCTTTAGCTGTTGCATGCGATGTTGCTACACGACGCCCACCACTGCGAGTTGCTTTGTGGCTAGGAGTAACTGAAGATTCCGATTGTCCTACCTGATTACTCGGCGTTTCTGACTGTGACCTTTCTTGAACAGTTGCCTGTGTTGTTGCCTGACCTTGTGAGGCCTGTTCCGTAGTCTGTGTCTCTTGGGCACTGGCTTGAGTTTGCGAAGAAACTGTCACTCCCTGACTGGCAACTTGACTAGTTTGTGCTTGAGCAGTTGTCTCTTGGCTAACCTCACTTGCCACCACCTGAGAGCTTATTTCGTGACTTACGCTGGCTGTTGCTACTGCTGACACACTTGCTTGAACACTAGCTTGCTCAGTAACAGTTGTGGTCGTCACTAGACTGGCAGTGCCATCCTCACTCAGTTGCTGCAGGCCATCACCATTTGGCGTACTTGTCTCATCGGCCTCTACTTTTCCTTGAGCTAGGAGACTTCCACCTGCCAAGGCAACCATTGAGAGGGTGGTCACCCCGATAGTTACCCAGTTTTTCTTAACCTTGTGTAGTTTAAAACGTACCTTATTTTCCATCTATATCAATCATCCTTTTTCTGTTGTTTTCTCTACTCTATGATATATTCAGACAAATTACAAATAGGAAAAAATCATCTTCTTTTCATAAATCTCTGCCATGCGCTCAGTTATATTAACTTTGATTAGCAAAAATAAGACCTTACACAACATGTAAGGTCTTAAATAGAAACCTTTCGATTCTCAAACACCTTCAAACACTTATTCTTAAAGGCTTTTGAACATTAAAGTAAGCTTCAATTAACCTTAAGAGATAGCAAAACTATGAGAGAAGTAGCCCTTAAAAAGACAATTCTGAAAAGAAAATTTTAGATAGAAAGACTCTATTTTTTCATCTGACTAAGACCATAGTCTGTCTATGAGTAGCAAAAATTAAAAATATAAATGATTTACACAGGTGAATTCTTATTTGACTAACGAAACTAAATATAGAATCTTTTATGTCACTTCTTTAACATTTTTGATAATTCTATTAGTTTCTATTGTTTATTCTTAAAAAAGGATTATAATGAAACTAGGTGGACGTGTAAGCGTTTTAATTTTGCTTCAAAGGACACTTGGGGATTATCTAAAAGATTGGCATTAGTTGCCTAATGCCTAAATAAGAATCATAGTAGGATGACCATTCCTGAGTCACTTTGAACCATCAAACTAGGGCTCATTTCTAAAAATACAGCATCATTTCAAACTAGAGCTCTAGAGGAGACACCTCATACTAGTAAGCTCTCGTTTTTTGTGTCTTAGAAACCCAAAATAATCGAGATTTTCCCTGCCTAGAAAGGAGGAAAATTCCGAACAGCTCTCGTTTTTCCAGAATCATTTCGTTAGGACTCATGTTTGCCTTGAATAGTCTCACAATACCGAAATTGAGGAGACTTGGAGAAATAAGGATTGTCATTAAGAAAATTGCCCCACATCGTTAGGGACTCTACCCAATGCTCACTTTTCATAAACTCTTATGACAGCCCTTATTTTTTGATATGTAAAAAGTTAAAAATGAAAGGAGAATTATCATGGAAAAGAAAGTACATTTTAAACTTCACAAAGTTAAAAAACATTGGGTAACTATTGCAGTGACAGGACTCACTTTAGGATTGAGTTTTGCAGGCCTTAACTACGCTTCAGCTGAAGAACAGCCTACCCCTGTTAATGAAGCGACTGTTGAAGCCATCATCAAAGAAGGTGCCATTGACGTCGAGGCTCCAGCAACTAGTGAAACCACAGCTAAACCTGCAGAAAACACACCTGCTAGTGCTTCGAGTGAAGCTGCCACAGTAACAGAAACACCAACAGCTAGCTCTGAAGTTGCTTCTGCAGAAACGGTTTCAGAGAAACCAAGCTCCGAAGTCACAAACACCTCTAGTTCAGAAGCAGCTAGTTCTGAAACTACACATTCTGAGGTAAGTGCAACGACTAGTGAGAGTGTTACACATGAAAATACGTCAACAACCACAATTGACAATAATACACCTAGTTCTCAATCATCCTCTGCTGCAAAGAATATCACAGGTGGTCAATGGTATAGCGATGATCAAGGCAATTGGCATTACAAAAAAGATGACAAGGATTTGACTGGTCCAAACCTAATTGATGGACAGCATGTCTATTTTGACAAGGATGGTAAACAAGTCAAAGGAAACTTTGCCCAAGATGGACATTATTATGATGGTGAACTTGGACACCTAAAAACTGAATCTTTTGTTACTACTGGCGATAACCACTGGTATTATGTAGATAAGACAGGTGAAAAAGTGACTGGTCTTCAAGAAATTGGAGACAAAACTTACCACTTCAATGACAAGGGGCTTCAAACAAAAGGACAAAGAGTGATTATTGATGGAAAAGGATATTATTTCCATCCTGAAAATGGCGAACTTTGGAATAATAAGATTGCGCTTTATCATAGTACTCGCTATGTTAACGGAACCAGCGACGATATTTATTTCTACTATGACGATGACGGTAATATCTACACTGGCCCTAAAACCATCGACGGTAAAGAGTACTACTTCCAACCAGCCATGGTCTATTATTCTAAATTCAAGAATCCCGATGGCACTGAAAGTTATTACAATGAACAGGGTCAAAAAGTCTATAATGGCTGGGGTAAAATCAGATACATGTATCTGAGAGGATACCTCTGGACACCTTCCGTTTATGCTGATGAAAATGGACATGTTGTTCATGGATTCAAGCGAATTAATGGACAACTCTACTATTTTGATGAATCTGGTTCGCTAAGAGATGATGTCCCTGGCAGCCCAAACCCACTGTTCCAAGTTGATGGAAACTGGTACTATGCTCAGTTTTCTAGTTACATTAACGGGGTAAGAGGTGCTATCCTCACTAACGCTTTAACTTTAATTTCTGTAGATGGTAAATACCCAGCATCAATCGCAGATGAAAATGGTAAATTGACTCCAGTTACAGCACAAAATAGTTATGTTACTGCTGGAGGTAATTGGTACTATGTTGATAAATCTAGTTATCCTTTAAAGGGGGAACAAGTTATAGATTATGTCAATGTCTATTTCCGTGATGACTATTCCCAAGTTAAAGGAGACTTTGCACCAAATGGCCATTATTATGATAAAGATACTGGTGCACTCGTTACCAACCGCTATGTCGAAAAGGATGGCAAGTGGTACTATGTCAATGATAAGGGAGATAAATTAGTTGGTCAGCAAACCGTAGACGGTGTAGAAGTCTATTTCAATGCAGACGGAGTTCAAGCCAAAGGTATTTTTGCCAATGCTGATCATTTCTATGACAAAGACACAGGTGCTGCTGTCCGTGACCAAATCGTCGAAGTCGATGGCAAACGCTATTATGTTGGTCCAGATGGTAGAAAAGTTTACTCAGGAACACATATTGTTCATGGTGAAGAAGTGAATCTTATCGTTGGAGATGGTCATCAGGCCTTCGGAGAATTCACAGGTCACGGAGATAGTGGAGACTATATCGGATTTGATGGTAAAAAGGTCACAAAAGCTGGTTTCGTCAGAACCAAAGATAATCACTGGTACTATCTAGACGGTAAGGGAGGCAAATTAGTCTCAGTTCAAATTATCGATGGCGAACTCTACTATTTTGGACTCCCTACTCGTAAATACTACTACGGAATGCAAAGTAGAGGTGAGCTCATCTATGCGCATTACAGTGATATTACCCCTTACAGAACCCACATTTACTATCTAAACGAATCAACCGGCGCTGCTCTTAAAAATCAGTACCATGAATGGGAAGGTAGTTGGTATTACTTTGGTCCAAACTGGTACGCCTTGACCGGTGAACAAACCATTGACAACGTCCCAGTCTACTTCCACAGTAATGGTAAACAAGCTAAAGGGGAACTAGTAACCGTCGATGGTAAAATCCACTACTACGATGCCAACTCAGGTGCCCGTTTGTCAAACATTACCATCACTATTAAGGGACAAACCTATCATTTTGATGCTGATGGAAATGGAACACTTATTAGTTAGTGTGGTTATAGAGACATCTTCTCAATAATGACGGTTTAAAATGCTTGCAACCACTCAACACAAAAGGAAGTCGTTTTTAGATGACTTCCTTTTTTATCTCACAAATAAATATTCACCCACTTTAAGAAAACTTTAGGCTTTGCTTTATATACTATAACCATCCTAAAACTTTTCTTTTTCATAATCTCCTAAATCCAGGGCTTAGGTCCTGGATTTTTTTGTGTGGAAGATTAATCATGTGAAGAGTTTAGCATTATAGTTTGTCTTGTTTGGCCTGGGTTACCATCTCTAGAAAATAGGCATGAACTCTTGTGTCACCCGTTAATTCTGGATGAAAAGATGTCACTATCATCTGCTTTTCTCTAGCTGCCACGATAGCCCCATTGACTTGTGCTAGAATCTCCACTTCTGGTCCAACAGCTTCAATAATCGGCCCACGAATAAAGACCATTGGGATTTCCCCTATTCCTTTAAATTCAGCATCTGTGACAAAACTGCCCAATTGGCGACCATAGGCATTTCTGGCTACATTGATGTCCATACTTGCCAAATGTTTTGTTTGGTCCCCTACTATAGTTTTGGCCAACAAAATCAGACCTGCACAAGTCCCAAATACAGGTAGTCCTGCATCAATTTTCGCCTTTATCAAGTCAAACAAGTCTAAATCATGCAAGAGTTTCCCCATGACTGTCGACTCTCCCCCTGGTAGAATGAGCCCGTCTAAATCAGCGTGAGCTTCCCAATCCTGTCGATTTCTGATTTGAACCGTTTCAACCCCAAGTACTTTCAAGACCTGCTCATGTTCTGCAAAAGCACCTTGCAAAGCCAGTATTCCGATTTTTGTCATCTATTTTCCTCGCTCTGCCATTAAGATTTCAATTTCATCCTTGTTAATACCAACCATGGCTTCCCCTAAATCTTCTGACACTTGCGCCAAAATATCTGGACGATTATAGTTAGTCACTGCTTTGACGATAGCTTCCGCACGTTTTTTCGGATCACCTGACTTGAAAATCCCTGAACCAACAAAGACACCTTCAGCACCCAACTGCATCATAAGGGCAGCATCTGCTGGCGTCGCTACACCACCTGCCGCAAAATTGACAACCGGCAACTTGCCATGTTCATGGACATAGCGGACCAAATCAATTGGCACCTGCAGGTCTTTAGCAGTAATATAGAGTTCATCTTCTCTAAGATTTTGAATACGGCGAATTTCTTGATTCATGAGTCGCAAGTGGTGAACAGCCTGGACAATATCACCAGTACCAGGTTCACCCTTGGTACGAATCATAGATGCCCCTTCTGAAATACGGCGAAGAGCCTCACCAAGGTCCTTAGCTCCACAGACGAAAGGCACATCAAATTTGGTTTTGTCCACATGAATAAGATCATCAGCCGGTGTCAAAACCTCACTCTCGTCGATATAATCAATCTCAATCGCCTGCAAAATCTGTGCTTCCACGAAATGACCAATACGCACCTTGGCCATCACTGGAATACTAACAGCGTCCTGAATTTCCTTAATCATCTTAGGATCACTCATACGTGACACACCACCCACCGCACGGATATCGGCCGGAATGCGTTCCAAGGCCATGACCGCTGCCGCTCCTGCCGCCTCAGCGATACGTGCCTGCTCAGGATTTTGAACGTCCATGATGACGCCTCCCTTAAGCATCTGTGCCAAATTTTTATTTAAGTCGTAACGATTTGTCATTGCAATCACCTCTCATGTTTTTATGCCCTTTATTTTACACAGGATGATTTTTGAAAAAAAGACTCTTTTTCTCAAACTGTATGGGGACAATTGCTCTTTCAATCATATCTATAGACGAAAAAATAAATAAATTAGGAAAACTCTTTTATAGGCTATAACTATCACGAATATAAGAATCTTTTTATAAAATCATGGCGTTTTTGTATCCGTTTTCTATTGAAGTTATTAGAAAATAGGATTAAAATATAATCGTAAATTAATTTTTGGTGTTCATGATGTTTTAAATGTCACAGCATGAATTTACCAAGTCACCATACAAGGGGGAAAATTATGGAAAACAAAGTTCGTTTCAAACTTCATAAAGTTAAGAAACATTGGATCACAATCGCTGCCTCAAGTTTGGCTATCGGGGCTTCACTAATTGGACTAGGACAGGTCGGAGCCGATGAAGTCAAACCAGAAACGACTGCTGTTAACAGTCCTGAAAATGTCGTCTCTGACAGCAATCTTGAGACAAGTGCTAGCCTTATAACAAGAACCGAAGTAGCTCCAACGAGTACAGTTGTCGAGAATACTTCTAGTGCAGCAGTATCTACTGACACTACACCTACTAATGTCGCTACTCAGCCAATAGAAACAACTGCTACACAGCCTAGTAACGAGGCCGATAAAAAGGTTGAAACCGCTCAATCTAGTGAAACAACTATTGCTGATAGGGGTGCTGAAGTCTCATCTGAAACAAGCGACAACGTAACTACTTCACAGGAAACACCCTCACAAGGTGGCAAGTTCACATCCGATGATCAGGGTAACTGGTATTACCTAGACAGTGAAGGCCACAAACTAACTGGCCCACAAACCATCGACAGCTTCAACCTCTACTTCCATGACAATGGCATCCAGGCAAAAGGTGAAAAAGTCACTATTGATGGCAAGGACTACTACTACGATAAAGATAATGGGCGTAAGGTAACTGATACAAGTATTGAAGTAGATGGTAAAACTTATCTAGCAGATGCTGATGGTATCCTAACCGAAAAAACACAACTACCTACTCAGGTCGTGACCGGTGGTCATTTCCAATCTGACAACCAAAAAGATTGGTATTACTACACTGCCAACGGTGAAAAATTGACTGGTTGGCAAAATGTTGATGGTGTCATCCTTTATTTTGATAAAGATGGGAAACAAGTCAAAGGACAAGAACGAGAGATTGGTGGAAAATACTATCGATTCGATGAGAATGATGGTTCTCTATTAACGAATCAGTGGCATCACACTTCAATTTTCAATGGCTATAGGACAGAACCTCAATATACAACTTATACTAATTACTTAGGCGAAGATGGTGCTGCATTTATTGGATGGCATACCATTGACAGTAAACGTTATTATTTCAAACCTGACGGACTTTTGGCTAAAAATGATACTGTCACAATTGATGGGAAGATTTATCTTTTTGATTACCAAGGACAATTGGTCAAGAACAAATATGGCATTGTTGAAACTCCTTCAATGTTCCATGCAAACACTTCTACCTACCGTACCAATGCTAACGGCGAAGTCTTAACTGGTAAACAAATTATCGATGGAAAAGAATATATCTTTGCTTTAAAGGGTCAAGTTCTTGATGGTATCATAGGTTATGACAGCAAACTTTATCTAGTCACAGATAGTAAAATAGAAAAAAACTATTTTGGAGCCCTTTTTTCAAAAAAAACATTTTGGGGCGGGCCTAGTTTCTCTGGAATCTATGGAACTGATAAAAACGGTGTCCTCCTCGAGGGCATCCAACGAGGCTCTGATGGTCACCTTCACTACTTCCAACCTGAGGTAAAAAGTGTTGATAAGCCTACATGGAAAGAAATCGATGGCAAGCGCTATCGTCTAACAAAATCATATCGAACAGAAAGATATGCTGGTATGTACACCACTATTATCCTTACTAACGACACTTTGAAAGTCGATGATAAGACCTACACAATTGATAATGAGGGAGTAGTGACTGAATTTACGGCTAAAAACCAATTTGTTCGCGATGATTTCTGGAACTGGTACTACTACGACAAAGAGGGCAAACTCCTAACAGGCCGTCAAACCATTGATGGTGTTCAACTCTACTTTGATAAAAATGGTAAGCAAGTCAAAGGTAGCCTAGTAGACATTGATGGTAAAACTTACTACTTTGACAAAGACAGTGGGGCTATGTGGACGAATACCACTCTCGAAAAAGACGGCAAAACTTATATCATCGATGAAAACGGTGTGGCTACTGAGAAAGTGAATTAAAAAGGAAAGACATAATATTTCTACCACTTTAAGAAAACTTTAGGCTTTGCTTTATATACTAAAACCATCCTAAAACTTTTCTTTTTCATAATCTCCTAAATCCAGGGCATAGGTCCTGGATTTTTTTGTTTTTAGAAAAGTCTGTAGCAACTAAAATCATTCCCTCTCTCACTCGCATCACAATGTAATCGTTTTCTTATTTTTGTCTAAATTTCTTATTTTTTCTTGAAAGTCTCTAAAATAGCGCTATAATAGGACTTAGGAAATGGAGGAAAAAGTATGAAAGTACATTCTAATTTTACTGGACCTAAGTCCAAAAAACGTCTGATTGCATTCTCATGTGCAACTGCTCTTGCAAGTTTTGCCTTTATCGCAAAACCTGCCTTCGCTGAGGAAGCTAAGGCTGACAATGCATCTAACCTTGATACGACTGCTGCTACCACTGCCAATGTAGAAACTACCGCAGACCTCGTCGAAACAAAGGTTGTCGAAGCACCTGTTACTACTGAAAATGTGGCTAGCACAGAAAACACCACAAATGTCTCAGAACAAGCCTCAACTTCTACAGCAAGTTCTGAAACTGCCAGTGAAACAGCTTCAACAACTACAAGCGAAAGTCAAGCACCTGCAGAATCGGTCTCAGGCCAAACACGCGAAGCTGTAACTACAGACCGGGCTGCCAGTGAGGCTGCATCAGCAACCGCAGATACCAATAGTGAAACCAATGTTACCGGTGGTCAATATTATAGTGATAGCCTTGGTAACTGGTATTATAAGGATGCTAGTGGTAAGAACCTAACTGGTGCACAAAAAATCGATGGGGTCAACGTTTATTTCGATGAAAATGGCATACAAGTCAAGGGAAACTTTTCAAAAAATAAACAATACTATGATGCAGATTCTGGTGCTCTTGTAACGGATCGTTATATTAATCATCTTGGTGGTGTTTACTATGTTGATAAAAATGGTGAAACATTAAAAGGTGCACAAACCATTCAAGGAAAACAAGTTTATTTCAATGATTACAACGGCCTTCAAGTTCGAGACGGATTTGCTAGCAATGAACACTTCTACGATAAAGATGGTAACCTTGTAACAGATAGCTATGTTTTTAGCACTAAATACAACTATAACAACACTATCTATCCTTTCTATGTTGATAAAAATGGCGACAAATTAAAAGGTGAACAAATCATCAATGGAAAATCTGTCTATTTCGATAAGTATGATGGAGCACAGGTGCGTAATAGCGTTGCTGACAATGGGCGTTTCTATGATCAAGATGGTAATTTAGTTGATCTAGGGAAAAAACACTACGTGTTCATCGATAACCATTGGTTCTATGTTGATGAAGATGGAAAGATACTTAAAGGTGAACAAGTCATTGATGGTGTGAAAGTTTACTTTACCCCTTATTACGGATATCAAATTAAAGGGGATTTTAATTCTGACGGCCAATTCTATGACAAGGATACTGGCGAGCTCGTGACAAACCGTTATATTCAATTAACACGCTACGAATCGAACGGCTCTATGGCTCCAACTCTAGAGACCCATTGGTATTATCTTGGGTCAGACGGAAAAGTGGTAACAGGTCCACAAGTTATTGACGGCGTTCGTGTCTACTTTAACTATAGAGGACACCAAGCCAAAGGAGACTTCGGCTACGATGGTTATTATTATGATAAAGACACTGGAGCACTCGTCAAAAATAGCTTTGTCTCCTTAGAGCAACCATCAGGAACCCTTATTTATTACCTCGATGACCAAGGCAATACAATTAAGGGAGAACAAATTATTAATGGTAAGCATCTCAACTTCGGTGAATACGGTATTCAAGTTAAGGGAAATTTCGCACCTAATGGACTTTTTTATGATGCAATTACAGGGGAACCTGTTACTAATCGTTATGTTCAAATCAATGACCTGAGTAACTCATATAATACCCATGAAAATAAAGATAAATGGTTCTATATCGGTTCAGACTCTAAAGCTCTTAAAGGAGAGCAAGTCATTAATGGCGTAACCGTATTCTTTGACAAAGATGGGGTTCAAGCTAAAGGGATTTTCGCAGATGACGGTTTCTATTATGATAAAGATTCTGGTGCACGCGTTAATCTTGGAAACAATCAGTTTGTTCAAGTGAACGGCAACTGGTACTATCTTAATAACGAAGGTAAAATTGTAAAAGGTGAACAAGTCATTGATGGCAACAATTTTTACTTTGATAAAGATGGCAAGCAAGTTAAAGGGAACTTTGCTGAAAATGGAGCGTACTATGATGAAAATTCAGGAGTACAAGTAACCAATCGTTATATTAACTTCAATAACAATTGGTATAGAATCGGTGCTAAAGGTACTCCTCTTAAAGGTGCCCATGTCGTTGATGGTCATAATGTTTTCTTTGACCAAGACGGTAAACAGATTAAGGGCGACTTCGCTTCGGATGGCTACTATTACAGTAAAAATTCAGGAGACCGAGTAGACTTAGGACAAAATCATTATCAAAACATAAACAATAATTGGTATTATATTGGTAATGACGGCAAACGCCTTACTGGTGAACAAGTCATTGATGGTGTCGAGGTCTACTTCGATAGTACTGGTAAGCAGGTTAAAGGAAACTTTGCTGAAAACGATTCATTTTACGATAAAGATAGTGGTGCCCGCCTTAAGGAACAATTTGTCGATTTGAATGGAAAGACTTATTATGTTGATGCTAAAGGCAAAAGACTTAGAGAAGGGGGAGTTCGAACTATCAATGGTAAAGAGTATACCTTTACGGGCGGTGCAGATCCCCACCTTGCTAGAGAAGAATTTCTATATCCTTACGGCTACTCTTCATTCTACGATTTGAATAACAAAGAAGTCAAAGGGCCTCAATTCGTTAAGGCCAAAAACGGTAATAGATATTACATTACCGCTTCTGGTCACGTCCCATTAGGGCTTCACATTATCAACGGAGAACTTTATATGTTTGATGCTCCGACAAATAAATATGCTGATGGTAGGGTTAGTGCGAATGGCTTGACTAAAGACTATTTCCCATCACTTATTCCTAATGGTAGCCATATCTATTACTTTGATAAGGAAACAGCTACTGCTATAAAAAATCAATATAAAGAGGTTAATGGTAACTGGTATTACTTTGGACCTAATTGGTATGCACTAACCGGTGAACAAACTATTGATGGGGCTCATGTCTATTTCCATAGAGATAGCAAACAAGCTAAAGGGGAACTAGTCACTGTAAATGATAAACTTCATTATTATGATCCTAACAGTGGTGCACGTACTGAGAACACTACCCTCACTATCGAAGGTAAGACCTACCATTTTGATGCTGAGGGAAATGGAAAACTCCTCAATTAGTGTAAGTGAGCAGTAAGCATTATGAAAAAGTAATTCCATCTTCCACTTTAAGAAAACTTTAGGCTTTGCTTTATATACTATAACCATCCTAAAACTTTTCTTTTTCATAATCTCCTAAATCCAGGGCATAGGTCCTGGATTTTTTTGTTTTTAGAAAAGTCTGTAGCAACTAAAATCATCCCCTCTCTCACTCGCATCACAATGTAATCGTTTTCTTATTTTTGTCTAAATTTCTTATTTTTTCTTGAAAGTCTCTAAAATAGCGCTATAATAGGACTTAGGAAATGGAGGAAAAAGTATGAAAGTACATTCTAATTTTACTGGACCTAAGTCCAAAAAACGTTTGATTGCATTCTCATGTGCAACTGCTCTTGCAAGTTTTGCCTTTATCGCAAGACCTGCCTTCGCTGAGGAAGCTAAAGCTGATAACTCATCAAACCTTGATGTGACTGCTGCTACCACTGCCAATGTGGAAACCACAGCAGACCTCGTAGAAACAAAGGTTGTCGAAGCTCCTGCTACTACTGAAAATGTGGCTAGCACAGAAAACACCACAAATGTCTCAGAACAAGCCTCAACTTCTACAGCAAGTTCTGAAACTGCCAGTGAAACAGCTTCAACAACTGCAAGCGAAAGTCAAGCACCTGCGGAATCAGCCACAGGCCAAACACGTGATGCTGTAACTACAGACCGAGCTGCCAATGAGACAGCTTCAGTACCTAATGAAACAAACGTCACTGGTGGTCAATACTATAGTGATGACCAAGGCAACTGGTATTATAAAGATGCCAGTGGTAAAAACCTCGTAGGCGAACAGACTATCGATGGCCAAAATGTTTATTTCCGCAGTAATGGGCAACAAGTTAAGGGGCCTTTACTCGATAGGAATAATAATCTATTTCGTTACTACGATGTTGATACTGGGCAACTATGGACGAATCGATACCTTGAATCCCAAGGTAATTGGTACTATTTAGGTAAAGATGGCTATCCACTCACTGGAGAACAAACTATCAATGGTCAAGAAGTCTACTTCGATTATAAAGGTGTTCAAATCAAAGGTGACTTTAGCGGAGAGGACTATAGCTATCCAGATCAAACTTTCTATTACGACTCTAACTCTGGTGCAAGGGTCCGAAAAGAAGGTCTAGTTCAGAATAAAAAAGGCCAAACCTTTTACATCAAGAACGATGGTTCTAAATTTACAGGAATACGTGAAATTGATGGTAATATCTACTATTTCAAAGCACGTGAAGCTGCCTCTCCTGTTGATACCGGCGTCCTACAAAAAGGAATCAGCATTTTACTAGAAGAAGGGCAAAATTCACCACGTACTTATGGTTTTGGTACCCCTACTAATATTACCCGTCGCTACTATTTTGACTCAGTTACTGGTCAAGCCGTTAAAAATCGCTATGTCCAAGAAAATGATGGCTGGTACTATTATGGTGCAGATGGAAATGCTATTCGTCCTCAAGATGGTGAAGTCAATATAGACGGTCAAATCGTTTACCTATATGCTAATGGTCGTCAAGCTAAGGGAGAGCTTGTTCTCGACAATGGTGTTCTTCGCTACTATGATCCTAATTCTGGAGCACGCGTCTCTAACACCACTCTAACAATTAATGGTATGACCTATCGATTTGATGAAAACGGCGTAGGTATGGATGCTCCTAACCCAAATGGTTATTATAGCGACGATAATGGAAACTGGTATTATAAGAACGTAAATGGAGACAACCTCACTGATGCTCAAATCATTAACGGTCAAAAGTTATTTTTCCGCGACAATGGTCAACAGGTTAAAGGTGCTTATGGTGATTCCTACGGTGATTTATACGCATTCTACGATATTAATTCTGGAAATCTTGTAACCAATCGTTATGTTGAATACATGGGTAATTGGTTCTATGTAGGTAAAGACGGTAAGCCAGTCAAGGGAGCTCGAAATATCGATGGACAAGATGTCTTCTTCAACTATCGAGGGGTACAAGCTAAAGGAGGATTTGGTCAAGATGGCGTCTATATGCCTGAGTACTATTACGATAAAGATAATGGTCGCAAAGTAACCAAAGCTGGGTTTGTTAAAGATAACAGAGGCTTAACTTACTATCTTGACGAGAAAGGTAACAAAGTCCTTGGACTTCATGAAATCAATGGTGATTTATATTACTTCCGTCGAGGAGGTGCCTATAAGTACACCCAACTGGGTGACATGTGGCAAGACAGTATTAATTACATCGATGGTAAAATCTACTACTTCGGTCATGACGGTAGAGCAATTAAAAATCGTTTCTATCAATGGGGTAATTACTGGTACTACTTCTATGCGGATGGTTCAGCAGCTACTGGTGCCGTTCAGATTAATGGACAACAACTTTACTTCGATAAAAATCATGGTAGACAAGTTAAAGGCGCTTTTGCACCAGATGGTCACTACTACGATGAAAACTCTGGTGAACTCGTCACTAACCAAACACGTACTATCAAAGGTGTAACTTATCATTTTGATGAAAATGGTAACGCGACTAAAGTTTAAGCTATTCCTTACTTTAAGAAAACTTTAGGCTCTGCTCTGTATACTATAATCATCCTAAAACTTTTCTTTTTCATAATCTCCTTATCCAGGGCACAGGTCCTGGATTTTTTTATTTTTTAAGTTCCTATGATTGCAAAAATTGTGACATTTGCCATTTACTCGCTTTCCTATGTAATCGTTTTCTTATTTTTGTCTAAATTTCTTATGTTTTCTTGAAAGTCTCTAAAATAGCGCTATAATAGGACTTAGGAAATGGAGGAAAAAGTATGAAAGTACATTCTAATTTTACTGGACCTAAGTCCAAAAAACGTCTGATTGCATTCTCATGTGCAACTGCTCTTGCAGGTTTTGCCCTCATCGCAAAGCCTGCCTTCGCTGAGGAAGCTAAAGCTGATAACTCATCAAACCTTGATGTGAACGCTACTACCACTGCAAATGTGGAAACTACCGCAGACCTCGTAGAAACTAAGGTTGTCGAAGCTCCTGCTACTACTGAAAATTTAGGCACCACTCAAAGCACTACAAATGTCTCAGAACAAGCCACAACTTCTGCTGCAAGCTCTGAAGTTGTCAGTGAAACTGCCTCAACAACTGCAAACGAAAGCCAAACTCCTACAGAATCAGTTGCAGGCCAAACACGTGAAGCCGTAACTACAGACCGAGCTGCCAGCGAGACAGCTTCAGTACCTAATGAAACAAACGTCACTGGTGGTCAATACTATAGCGACGACCAAGGCTACTGGCATTACAAAGATGCTAGCGGTAAAGACCTGACTGGACCACAAACTATTGATGGCGTTAAGGTCTACTTCAATCCAGGCGGTGTTCAGGTTAAAGGGGGATTTGGCTGGGACGGTCACTATTATGACAAAGACTCTGGTGCTCTTGTTACTAATAAATTTGTTGAAGAATATGGTAGAACCTATTACGTTGATGAAAATGGTAATAAGGCAATTGGTTCTAAAGAAGTTAATGGAGCGTGGTATTATTTTGAGCAGTATGGTGAACTAATTAAAAACAATTTTGCTCCTGATGGCCGTTATTATGACAAATATGGTAAACAAGTGGATTTCGGAACAAACCGCTATTTCGAATTAAACGGGGAATGGTACTATGCTGGAAATGATGGTGCTATTTTAAAGGGACCACAAACCATCGATGGTGTTAAGGTTTACTTCCGACAATACGGAGCTCAAGTCAAAGGATATTTTGTCAAAGATGAGGGGGATAATAAATCTCGATACTACGATAAGGATACTGGTGCTCTTGCCACCAATCAATATGTTATCGCTTATAATCCTTACAAACATCGAAATGAACGTTATTATGTTAACGACCAAGGAATTCGGTTAACTGGTCCTCAAACAATTGACGGTAAACAAGTCTACTTCGATACCTACGAGGGAAGCCAGGTTTTCGACAATTTTGCTGACGATGGTTACTTTTACGATCAGGACGGAAATCGTGTTGATCTTGGTGCCAATCGTTATGTTCAAATCAGAGACAATTGGTACTATGTCGGTAACGATGGAAAAATTTTAACCGGTGAACACATTATTGATGGAGCTCACGTTTATTTTGAATATGGAGGTAAACAAGTTAAAGGAGATTTTGACTATAAAAATCAATTTCACGATAAAGACTCTGGAACTTTAGTTACTAATCGTTTCGTTACCGTTAATGACAAGACCTACTTCATTGGAGCAGATAGTAAGGCTATTAAAGGAGCGACCGTCATCGACAACATTGAATACTTCTTTGACGAAAAAACTGGCGCTCAGGTTAAGGGAAATTTCGCAAGTAACAAAAAATATTATAACAGTACTACTGGTGCTCTCGTAATCAATAGTTATGTCCAAGTCGACAAAGACTGGTACTACGTAGGCAATGACGGTAAACGGCTTAAAGGTTCTCAAACCATTAACAATGTTCCTGTATACTTTGACCCTTATGATGGTAAACAAGCCAAAGGTGTCTTTGGTAATGATGGCTACTTCTACGACAAAGATTCTGGTGCTAAAATAGACCTTGGTACCAATCGCTACGTTTACATCAACGATAACTGGTACTATCTTAATGGAGAAGGAAAAATCCTTAAAGGCGATCAAACCATCGACGGGGTACAGGTTCACTTTGATCCATATTATGGTAATCAAATTAAAGGAGAATTTACCGATAGTAATGGGCATGCGGTTAAAGCAAACTCCTATACTAGCCCAGTTAAGTACTATGATAAAAATTCTGGAGCTCTTGTAAAAGGTCAATACTTTAGCCATGATGGTAAATGGTACTATGCAGATGCAGAAGGTAATATCCTTAAAGGCTCACAAACCATCGATGGGGTACACGTTTACTTTGACTATAATGGTGTACAAGCTAAAGATACTGTTCTAGATGGTTACTACTACGATAAAGATAGTGGAGCACGAAAAGAACTCCCTCGTGATCAGTTTATTAAGATTGGTGACGATTTATACTACATTAGCAGTAATGGACGAACTGGGAATATAACTATTGATGGTAAGGATTACTATGTTGGTCGATATGGTAGAGTTCTTCGTGGTTCCTTTAACGTATACCAAGAGCCACCTTACTATGATGACGAAACTGGCGAAGCTGTGAAAAAAACTGGTTTTGTTAAATCTTATGGTCGTTGGTACTATATAGAGGAAGACGGAAAAAAAGCAAAGGGCCTTAAAGAAATTGATGGTAAGCTTTATTTCTTCTCTAACAATCCAATGAACAAATACGAAACAAACGAACAAGTTCGTGGACAATTAGCTAGACCTTACTTTTATATTTCCTTCCCAAATAGAGCAGAAGACAACCCAACTTACTACTTCGATGCTGAGACTGGAGCTGCTGTAACCAACCAATTCGTCTATGCAGATGGACACTGGTACTACTTCGGTAACGATGGAAAGGCTCTTCTATTTGATCAAGTCATCAATGGTCAACACCTCTACTTTGATTATGAAGGTAAACAAGTTAAGGGCGATTTCGTTACAGACTACAAGGGAACTCGTTATTATGACGAAAACTCTGGTGAGCTCGTCACCAACCAAACACGTACCATCAATGGTGTGACTTATCACTTTGATGAAATTGGGCGTGCGAAGCAATTATAAGGATTTTAGTAAAATAGACTAAGTTTTTCTCGCAGATATCTATACTAGAGGAAGTTGATTAATTTTAACTTCCTTTTTAAAATCCACGAAAATAATTTTTGTCTGCTTTAAGAAAACTTTAGGCTTTGCTTTATATACTATAAACATCCTAAAACTTTTCTTTTTCATAATCTCCTAAATCCAGGGCGCAGGTCCTGGATTTTTTTGTTTTTTGATAATTGTTTGAATTACTAAGAACTGGAAAAATCTCACCTAATAGTCAGAAAAATAGATGTTATTCTCTTTTATCAATCTCTTCACATTAAAAGAAAGCCTTTTTATTTTTAATATTGAAAAGGCTTTCTTATTGCATTATAATATAAATTAAAAAGGGGAGGTATTTGTTATGGAAACAAATAATAAGGTCAAACATCAAACATCTAAAAAGTATCTTATTGCATTTTCATGTGCATCAGCTCTTGCAAGTTTTGCGCTTATTGCAGGAGTTGCTTTTGCGGATGAAGTAACTACTGGTGAAACACACAAGATTGACACAACAACAAGTGTTATTGCCAATGTTGAAACAACAGCAGACTTAGTTGAAACAAAGGGTATTGAAGCAATATCTTCTGCTGAAAGTTCAACAGGTGCTCCAGAGTTAGCAAGTTCGGAAAACGTTAGAGAAACGGCTTCAGCAACCACTAGTGAAAGTCAAGCACCTACTGAAACAAAAACCGTTGAAGCACACGCAGCTTCAACAAGAGACAGTGTAACTAGTGAAACAACTACGACAACTCCTGTTATTAATGAGAACGTAAACATTACAGGTGGTCAATATTACAGTGACCAAAACGGTAAATGGCATTACCGAGATGCCAATGGTAATGACCTGACTGGACCACAAACTATTGATGGGGTTCAAGTCTATTTCGATAAAGAAAATGGCGTGCAAGCTAAAGGCGTTTTTGCAAAGGATCCTAATAATGCTAAAAAACTAAATTTCTATGACAAAGATTCTGGTGCCCTTCTCAAAAGTCAATTTATCGTAGCCTACAGCAACGATACGAAACAATATGAACGTTACTATCTAGATGATAATGGGAACCCCGTGTACGGTGAGTATCGAATTAATCGTAGATCAGTATACTTTGATGATAAATCCGGTACTCAAATCATTGACCGCTTTGCTCCTAATGGACACTTTTACGATCAGGATGGTGTTTTCGTTAATTTAGGAACCAATCGTTTTGTTGAAATCAAAGGAAAATGGTATTATCTCAATGATAGCGGACAAATTATAAAGGGTAACCATATCATCAATGGGGCTCAGGTCTATTTCGATGAAAATGGTATTCAAATAAAAGGTGATTTCGATAAGGAAAACCGCTATTATGATGAACACACTGGTAAGCTAGTAACTAACCGTTTCGTAACAGTTAAAGACAAAAACTACTTTATCGGCGCAAAAGGTATCCCCGTGAAAGGTGCTACTCTTATTGATGGTAAAGAGTACTATTTCGATAATAAGACCGGTGCTCAAGTGAAAGGTGACTTTGGAGGTAATGGTAAATACTACGATACTTCAACTGGTGCACTCGTGACCAACCGTTATGTCAATGTAGATAAATATTGGTACTATGTGGATGCTGAGGGCAAACCACTAAAAGGTTCACAAACCATAAATAATGTTCCTGTCTACTTTGATTCTTATTATGGTCGACAAGTGAAAGGTGATTTTGGAGACGATGGTTACTACTATGATAAAGACTCTGGTGTGAGAATCACACTCGAAAAAAATCGTTACCATAATATTAATAACCATTGGTATTATGTTGGTTCAAATGGCAAAATCCTTAAAGGGGATCACGTCATCAATGGTGTTCAGGTACATTTCGACAAGGTATTTGGAATACAAGCTAAAGATGACTTTGTAGATGAAGATGGTATTAATGTTCTCTATGATAGCTTTGTTGTCTTTGGTATCCCAGTTAAGTATTATGACAAGAATACTGGTGAACTTGTTAAGGGGCGTTACTTTACAACTCGAGGTAAGTGGTTCTATGCAGATAAGCAAGGCAATATTCTAAAAGGTGCTCATACCATTGATGGTGTCCCTGTCTACTTTGACGACCACCTCGGAACACAATTCAAAAACGAAGTTAAAAATGGCCACTACTATGATAAGGATACCGGTGAACAGAAGGAAGTCCCACGGAACCAATTTGTTCGTGCTGATAATGGGCTCTTCTATTATGATAAAGATGGTAAACCACTTTCTGGTTCTCATACCATTAATGGTGTAACCTATTCGTTCTATGAAAATGGACAAGCCCGTCAAGGAACTTTTGGGCCTTCCGGTTCAGGACCTTTCTACGATGAGGTTACTGGAGCAGCAGTCAGAGAAAAAGGATTCCATCAAGTAGGTGGCGATTGGTACTATACTGACGAAAATGGTAATAAACTTCTCGGTCTTCAAGAAATCGATGGGAAACTCTATTATCTCGATAATACAGAGTCTACAAGCTTAGTTACTGGTTATCTCGCAAAAGATAAAGTGCTTAGTCCTGAGCAAAAAGAGTCTACTAGATATCCTCGGACATCTAGTAGTACTATCATCGAACCTAAAATCTACAGTTACTACTACTTCGATGCTGAAACAGGTGCTGCGGTAACTAACCAATTCGTTAATTGGAAGGGCAACTGGTACTACTTCGGTAAGGATGGTAAGGCCCTCCTCTTTGATCAAGTCATCAATGGTCAACACCTCTACTTCGATTATGAAGGTAAACAAGTGAAGGGCGATTTCGTTACAGACTACAAGGGAACTCGTTACTACGATGACAACTCTGGTGAGCTCGTCACCAACCAAACTCGTACCATCAAAGGCGTGACTTATCACTTTGATGAAAATGGACGTGCGAAGCAACTGTAGAGAATGTAGGAAAGTAGCCTAAATTTTTCTCAAAATATATCTAAACTAAAGGAAGTTGATTAATTTCAACTTCCTTTTTAAGCATTTTCTTTAATCACATATCAAGAATAAAAGTACAAAATCAAGACTCCAATTTTGTACTTAGGTTAAAAAATAGATCAAAAAAGGTCCTCCCCCAACCTATAGGGAAGAACCTCTTTTTTTGAAGACTAATTTTTTATTTTAACTAACTATTTAGAATAAGGGAAGGATTCTCTTTGTTATTAGTCTTCTTTCTTACGACGACGGCCCAAAAGACCTAGTCCAAGACCTGTAATCAAGGCTGACAAACCTGTCACTTCTGCAATATGTCCACTTTCTGTTCCTGTCTCTGGTAGAACTGCTTGTTCTTGAGGTTGAGCAACTTGTGGAGTTACTTCTTCAATAACAGTTGGACTTACAGGTTGTTCTGGTTTAACTGGTTGTTCTGGCTCCTCTGGTTTCTTAGGTGTTGGTACCTTAGGTTGTTCTGGAGGAGTTACAGGTTTATCAGGAGTAACCGGAACATAAATGATTGGTGTATCTTTACCTGGATCCTCTGGTGTTACAGGTGTTCCTGGTTGGATTGGTTGACCTGGTTTCGTTGGATCGTTTGGATCTGGCAAGTATGGCTTGTAACCTGGAACATCTGGCACAACCGGTTGACCTGGTTTCGTTGGATCTGTTGGATCGTTTGGATACTTCACATCTGGTGTTGATGGGAAGTTTGGATCGTTTGGTGTCACTGGTTTTGGAACCAAGTTTCCAAGTGGTTTGTAAGTAACAGTTTCTTCAAGGTTTTCTTGAGTAACAGCCTTAGAAGCAACACTTGCTTT